>NZ_JBFAJR010000013.1:36368-204641 GCF_040655295.1 Streptomyces sp. NPDC050448
GCGGCCCGGGCGCTCCCCGGCGACCCGCCCCCCCGCCGCGCGGCCCCGCCCCCCCGGGCGCCCCCCGGCGGGGCCCCCCGCCACGCCGGGGCGCCCCGGCCGCGGAGGGGCGGGCCCGCAGGCATGCGCGCAGGCATGCCCGGCCCGGCGGCGCGCCGGGCTGACGGGCCGGGTCCGCTTTCCGGCGACACCCGCGCCGCACCGGACGGCCTCGCCTCAGGAATCACTGATGATCGCGTGTGTACCGTCGCAGACATGAGCAAGCACCCCCGCGCCGGCTCCCGCAGTCCCCGCACGTTGGGCAGCATCCGTCCGCCCCGGCGGATCGCCGTCGCCGCCGCCCTGGGCGTGCTGGTCTTGGGGGCCGGATGGGTGTACGCGACCCAGGAGGGCACCCCCGCTGGGACGACCCAGGCCCTGACCGCAGACCGCCCGGGGGACGCGCCCGCCGCGGCGGGTGCCACCGGTACCGCCGGTGCCAAGAGCCTCGCCGGCGACGCTCGGGCCGCCCGCCGGGTACGCGGCGCCCCCGGCGCCCCGGCCGCCCCCACGGCCCCGGGCGGCGGCCCCGCCGAGGGCCTGACCGGCGTCAGTGAGGAGACCTCCGACCGGATCCCGGCGACCGCCCGCCAGCTCGTCCTGGTCACCGGCAAGAGGAGGGACTCCTCGGAGTCCACGGTGGCCCTCTACACGCGGCCGGCGGCCGGCGCCGACTGGGTCCGGACCGACAGCTGGCCCGCGCGCAACGGCGCCAACGGCTGGTCGTCCGTCGAACGCGAGGACGGGGACCTCACCAGCCCCGTGGGCGTGTTCACCCTGTCCGACGCCGGCGGTCTGCTGGCGAAGCCGCCGGGCACGAAGTTCCCGTACGACCGCAACCGGCTCTTCGTCCCCACCGGCCGGGGCGTGAACGGCGAGTCCCTCGCCGGCGCCTTCGAGTACGTCATCGCGATCGACTACAACCGCCGGCTCGGGGTCTCCCCGCTGGACCTGGCCAGGCCGGAGGGCGAGGACAAGGGCGGCGGCATCTGGCTCCACGTCGACCACGACGGCCCCTCGCAGGGGTGCATCGGCATCCCGAAGGAGGCCATGAAGAAGCTCCTGACCACCCTGGACCCGGCGGCGAAGCCGGTCATCGTGATGGGACCGGCCGGCTTCTGACCGGCCGGCTTCCGGCCGTCCGGCTTCCGGCGGGCGCGGCCCGGCCGCGCAGGAGCAGCCCGATGTACGCCAGGTCGAAGACGCTGCACATGATGCCGAGCCCGAGGATGAACGGCGAGTCCTCGACGACCCCGAAGAGCAGGGTCGGGGCGAGCGTGCCCAGCCACTTGGCGACGGCGATCACGAGGGACTGCCCGCGCGGCCCGCGCCGGTCGGCGTAGAGGGCGATGAACAGCCCGGACATCAGCAGGTTCTGCAGGAACGCCGCGTACCGGGTCGCGTCGTGCGCCCCGAAGTGTGCGAGGAACAGCCACTGCACGGCGAATCCGGTGCCGAACACGAGCACGCTCCACGCCGCGAACAGGGCCCGTGTCACGAACTCGGGCAGCTCGTCCCGCCCGAACCGCAGGTACGTCCAGGTGATCGCGATGTCGGCGACCGCCCACACGGCATTGACGACCCCCTGCGGGGAGACCCCGTCCATGAACTCGCCCGCGGTATAGATCGACTCCCACGCGAAGTTCAGCGCGAGCGCGGCCACCGGCATCGCGTACGTGCGGTCCCGCAGCCCGACCCGGATCGCCTCGACGTACACGACGGTCCACGCCACCCCGCTGACCAGCGTCAGAATCAGATCCACCCGCGGCACCCTAAGGGCTGCCCACCTCCCGGCAAAGACCCCGCGCAGCGCTCAGACGCGTACCCACTGCACCGGTGAGGGCCGCCCGACGGACGCAGCCGCGCACAGCTTCGGTACGTGGGACCCATCGGAGGAGGCCACCTTCGCGTGCCCGGACGAGAGGGTGGCGGTGGCGATGACCAGTGCGTCCACCACGCACTGAGCAGGACCGCGTGCAACACCCGGACGGATGGATCCGCCCACCCCCTTGCCTGACGGATCGTCAGCTACGACGATGGCCCCCGGCGCCGGCAGGACGCCGCGGCGGCCGCGATGAAGGCGAAGGCAACGGCGGAAGACGAAGCGGAGGCGGCATGGCACGCGTGTTTGCGGAAGGCCGGCTGGTCTACGGGATGCAGCTCCCGATCCAGTCGCAGAGCACCATCTACGCCGAGCCCTGGGAGGCTGCGGCCACCGCCCTCGACCTCGCCGAGGTGGCTCGGGCCGCCGACCGGGCCGGCTTCGGGTACATCGCCACCTGCGACCACGTGGCCATCCCGCGGCGGCTCGCCGGACCCATGAGCACCGTCTGGTACGACCCGGTGGCCACCCTCGCCTTCCTCGCCGGGATCACCGCGCGCGTACGGCTGCTGAGCCACGTGGCGATCCTGGGCCTGCGCCACCCGCTGCTCAGCGCCAAGCAGTACGCCACCGTCGACCACCTCTCGGGCGGCCGGCTGATCCTCGGCGTCGGCGCGGGGCACGTGCAGGAGGAGTTCGAGATCCTCGGCGCCGACTTCGCCGGTCGCGGGGCCGTCCTCGACGAGACCCTGGACGCGCTGCGCGCCGCCCTCGGACCCGAGGAGTACCCGGAGTTCGAGGGTGAGCTGTTCTCCTTCAAGGACCTCGGCCAGCGGCCGCGCCCCGCCCAGGCCCGCATCCCCGTCTGGGTCGGCGGCTCCTCGCCCGCCGCCGTGCGCCGGGCCGCCGTGCGCGGCGACGGCTGGCTCCCGCAGGGCGACCCGCGCGACAGGCTGCCGGGCCAGATCGCCCGGATCAAGGAGCTCCGCGCCGCGGCCGGGGTCACGGACCCCATCGAGTTCGGCGCGATCACCGAGGCGCTGTACGTCGGCGAGCCCGGCTGGGACACCGGCCGCCGCACCCTCACCGGCAAGGCGGAGGCGCTCGCCGAGTCCCTGCGGGAGTACGGGGCGCTCGGCGTGGACCAGATCCAGGTCCGCTTCCGCAGCCGCGACCGCGCCGAGCTGACGGACCAGATCACCGCCTTCGGGGCCGAGGTCGGCCCCCTCCTCAACGCTTAGGCCGAGACGATCAGGAGCATGACCATGGGCAAGCTGGACGGGCGCGTCGTCGTCATCACGGGCGCGGCGCGCGGCCAGGGCGAGCAGGAGGCCCGCCTCTTCGCCGCCGAGGGCGCCAAGGTTCTCATCGGCGACGTACTGGACGAGCAGGGCGCCGCCGTCGCCAAGGAGATAGGCGAGGACCGCGCCCGGTACGTACGGCTGGACGTGAGCCGGGAGGAGGACTGGGCGGCCGCCGTCGCGGCCGCCAAGGAGGCCTTCGGCCCGATCGACGGCCTGGTCAACAACGCGGGCATCCTGCGCTTCAACGAGCTGGTCTCGACCCCCCTGGCGGAGTTCCAGCAGCTGGTCCAGGTCAACCAGGTCGGCGCGTTCCTCGGCATCAAGACCGTCGCCCCCGAGATCGAGGCGGCCGGCGGCGGCACCATCGTCAACACCTCCTCGTACACGGGCCTGACGGGCATGGCCTACGTCGGCTCGTACGCGGCGACCAAGGCGGCGATCGTCGGTCTGACCCGGGTGGCCGCGCTGGAGCTGGCCGCCAAGGGCATCCGGGTCAACGCGATGTGCCCGGGCGCCGTGGACACCCCGATGGCCAATCCCGGCCTGCTGGACCCGGCGAACATGAGCGACGAGGCCCGGGACGCCATGGCGGAGCTCTACCGGCGGGTCGTGCCGATGGGGCGGGTGGGCCGGCCCGACGAGATCGCCAAGCTGGCCCTGTTCCTGAGCAGCGAGGACTCCTCGTACATCACCGGGCAGCCGTTCGTCATCGACGGCGGCTGGATGGCGGGCGTCAGCATCCTCTAGTCCGCCCCCGGGCCTGATCTGATGGAGCGTCAGGTATTGACGCTCCCGCTCCCGCGGTGGAACAGTCGACCCATCGAATCTGACGACACGTCAGAAACCAAAGGACGGTGAACCCCCTTGGAATTCGGGCTCTTCGTGCAGGGATACGTGCCTGAGGCGCGGTCCAAGGTCGACCCCGAGGCAGAGCACAAGGCGCTGATCGAGGAGACCGAGTACGTCATCCAGGCCGACAAGTCCGGCTTCAAGTACGCCTGGGCCTCCGAGCACCACTTCCTGGAGGAGTACTCGCACCTGTCGGCGAACGAGGTGTTCCTCGCGTACCTCGCCCACGCCACCGAGCGCATCCACCTCGGCTCCGGCATCTTCAACCCGCTCGCCCCGGTGAACCACCCGGTCAAGGTGGCCGAGAAGGTCACCATGCTCGACCACCTCTCCAAGGGCCGCTTCGAGTTCGGCACCGGCCGCGGCGCGGGCAGCCACGAGATCCTCGGCTTCCTGCCCGGCATCACGGACATGAACCACACCAAGGAGATCTGGGAGGAGACCATCGCCGAGTTCCCCAAGATGTTCCTCCAGGAGGAATACGAGGGGTTCCAGGGCAAGCACTGGTCGCTGCCGCCGCGGAAGATCTTCCCCAAGCCGTACGGCAAGGCCCACCCGGCCATGTGGTACGCCGCCGGCTCCCCCTCCTCGTACGCGATGGCGGCGAAGAAGGGCCTCGGCGTCCTCGGGTTCAGCGTCCAGAAGGTCTCCGACATGGAGTGGGTGCTGGAGCAGTACAAGACGGCCATCCAGGAGGCCAAGGCCATCGGCGCGTTCGTCAACGACAACGTCATGGTCACCTCGACGGCGATCTGCGCCGAGACGCACGACAAGGCGGTGGAGATCGCGGTCAACGCGAACATGAACCGCTTCCAGTCGCTGGTCTTCCGCTACCACGACACCTTCCCGCGGCCCGAGGCGATCCCGCAGTGGCCCGAGACGCTGCCCGAGTACAACGCGGAGATCATCGAGCTGCTGATCGCCGAGGAGCTGCTGATCTGCGGGGACCCGTCCGAGGTGCTCGCGCAGTGCAAGCGCTGGGAGCAGGCGGGCGCCGACCAGCTGTCGTTCGGCCTGCCGACCGGCGTCTCGTACGAGGACACGATGACCACCGTCAAGCTCATCGGCGAGCACGTCATCCCGGAGATCGACACGGACCCGGTCCACCGCACCACCCGCTTCCGGGACGCCGCCGGCGCCTGACGGGTGGAGGAGAGCGGGGACGGCGTCTTCCCGGACCGCCGTCCCGGGGGGCCCCGCCCCCACGCGGAACCGGCCGGGGTGCGTACGGCGGCGGCCCGCCGTGCGCACCCCGGCCGGGCCCGCATCCGTCAACGGAAGAAGGGACGTCATGCTCGACCACCTGATCAGGGGAGCCACCGTCGTGGACGGGACGGGATGCCCCGCGTTCACCTCCGACGTCGGGATCCGGGACGGGCGGATCGCCGCCATCGGCGAGCCCGGCAGCATCACCGAAGAGGCCCGGACCAGCGAGGACGCGCACGGGCTCGTGCTGTGCCCCGGGTTCGTCGACCCCCACACGCACTACGACGCCCAGCTGTTCTGGGACCCGTACGCGACCCCCTCCATGAACCACGGAGTCACCACCGTCGCCGGCGGCAACTGCGGGTTCACCCTGGCCCCGCTGCACCCCGACCGCCCCGAGGACGCCGACTACACCCGCCGCATGATGAGCAAGGTCGAAGGCATGGCCCTCAAGGCCCTCGAGGAAGGCGTCGACTGGACCTGGTCCGGCTTCGGCGAGTACCTCGACGCCCTCGAAGGGCGGATCGCCGTCAACGCCGGCTTCATGGTCGGCCACTGCGCACTGCGCCGGCACGTCATGGGCGCGGACGCCGTGGGCGGCCAGCCCACCCCCGAGCAGATGCAGCAGATGCTCGAACTCCTCCACGACGCCATGGACGCCGGCGCCTGGGGCCTGTCGACCACCCAGTCCGCCACCCACTCCGACGGCGACGGCGCCCCCGTCGCCTCCCGCCACGCCAAGCCCGCCGAGCTGATCGCGCTGTCGAAAGCCGTCGCCGAACACGAAGGCACCCAGCTCGAAGCGATCGTCGCCGGCTGCCTCGACCAGTTCGCCGACGAGGAGATCGACCTCTTCGTCGAGATGAGCGCCGCCGCCGGCCGCCCCCTGAACTGGAACGTCCTCACCATCGACGCCGCCGTCCCCGAACGGGTGCCCCGCCAGCTCATACCGAGCGAGCGCGCCCGCAAGGCCGGTGGCCGCATCGTCGCGCTGACCATGCCGATCCTCACCCCCATGAACATGTCCCTCGGCACCTTCTGCGCGCTGAACCTGATCCCCGGCTGGGGCGAGATCCTCGCCCTGCCCGTGCCCGAGCGGATCGCGAAGCTGCGCGACGCCGGCGTACGCGCCGAGATGCTGCGCCGAGCCGACAGCAAGGAGGCCGGGGTCTTCCGGCGCCTCGCCCACTTCGGCCGCTACGTCATCGGGGACACGTACAGCAAGGAGAACGAGGGCCTGTCCGGCCGGGTCGTGAACGACATCGCCGCCGAGCGCGGCCAGGACCCCTTCCAGTGCCTGGTCGAGATCTGCGCCAACGACGGCCTGCGCACGGTGCTCTGGCCCATGCCGACCGACAACGACCCGGCGAGCTGGGCCCTGCGCGCCGAGACCTGGCAGCACGAGGACGTCATGCTCGGCGGCTCCGACGCCGGCGCGCACCTGGACCGCATGTGCGGGGCCCCGTACACGACCCGCTTCCTCGGGGACTGCCTGCGCGGCCGCAAGCTGGTGCCGCTGGAGCAGGCGGTGAAGATGCTCACCGACGACCCGGCGCAGCTGTTCGGGCTGCGCGAGCGCGGCAGGATCGCCGAGGGCTTCCACGCGGACCTGGTGCTCTTCGACCCGGAGCGGATCGAGGCCGGGCCCGCGACGCTCGTGCACGACCTGCCCGGCGACAGCCCGCGGCTGGACGCCCGCGCGATCGGGATCGTGTCCGTCCGCGTCAACGGCGTGGAGACCATCCGCGACGACGAGATCACGGGGGCGATCCCCGGGATCGTGCTCCGCTCGGGCCGGGACACGAGGACGGTGAGTACCCGATGAGCGAGCCCGTACGGCAGCGGCTGTACATCGGCGGCGAGTGGGTGGAGCCGGCCGCCGGGCACTACGAGGTGGTCAACCCGGCGGACGAGTCGGTGGTCGGGCTCGCGCCGGAGGCCTCGCGCGGACAGGTCGAGGAGGCGGCGCGGGCGGCGGCGGACGCCTTCGAGGGCTGGTCCCGGACGGCCCCCGAGGAGCGGGCGGCGATCCTGGACCGGGCCGCGGACGTCATGCAGCGCGCGTACGAGCCGTGGGCCGCCCTCGCCCGGGCCGAGACGGGCGCACCGACCGGGATCGCCCGCGGGATGCAGGTCGGGGTCGGGGTCTCCCGCTTCCGGCGGTACGCGAAGGGCGCCCTCGAACCGGTGGAGCGCGCCCTGCCGCCGCAGGTCACCGAGGCCGGCCCGATGGGGAAGGCGAGCATCCTGGGGGCGCTGGAGGTGCGCCAGCCGGTCGGCGTGGTCACCTGCATCACCTCGTACAACAACCCCTGGGCGAACCCGGCGGGCAAGGTGGCCCCGGCCCTGGCCATGGGCAACACGGTGGTGGTGAAGCCGGCCCCGCAGGATCCGCTGTCGGTGTTCAAGATGGCGCAGGCCCTGCACGAGGCGGGCGTCCCGGCCGGCGTGGTGAACGTGGTCTGCGGTACCTCGGTCGAGGTCGGCGAGGCCGCGGTGGACTCCCCGTACGTGGACATGGTGTCGTTCACCGGCTCCACGGGCGTCGGGCAGCGCATCGCGGAGGTGTGCGGCCGTTCGATGAAGCGGCAGCTCATGGAGCTCGGCGGCAAGGGCGCGGCGATCGTCTTCGACGACGCCGACCTGGACGCGGCGGTGATGGGGATCGGCACCACCTTCTCCTTCTACAGCGGCCAGATCTGCACCGCCCCGACCCGGGTGATCGCCCACCGGGCTGTCTACGAGCAGCTGATCGGGAAGCTGACCGGCTACCTGGCCTTCATGAAGGTCGGCGACCCGGCAGTGGCGGGCACGGTGGTCGGCCCGGTGATCTCGGCGGCGCACCGGGACCGGGTGGAGTCGTACATCGAGCTCGGGCGGAAGGAGGGCGCGCGCATCGCGTACGGCGGCGAACGCCCGGTGGTCGGGGACGGCCGCGGCTTCTACGTGGCCCCCACCCTGCTGGTGGACTGCACGAACGACATGCGGGTGGTCCGCGAGGAGATCTTCGGCCCGGTGGTCGTGGTCGTCCCCTTCGACGGCGGCGAGGACGAGGCCGTGGCCCTGGCCAACGACAGCGATTTCGGCCTGCTGAGCTACGTGTGGTCCGGGGACGCGGCGCGCGCCTTCCGGGTGGCGCGCCGGCTGCGGGCGGGCGGGGTCGGCGTGAACACGATCGGCCGGAACATGGAAGCCCCGTTCGGCGGCTTCAAGCGCTCGGGCGTCGGCCGCGACGTGGGTTCGTACGCGCTGCACGCGTACAGCGAGATGCAGTCGATCGTCTGGGCGGGTGGCTGAACGGCCGGACAGGGCCGGGCCAGGGGGCCGGGCGCGGGCCGCTGCCCGCACCTGGCCTTCCTCACCGGACGGCTCAGCCCAGGACGTACTGATCGTCGCCGAACTCGGCGACGATCTCGGGCAGGACGCCAGATGGCCACCCCGAAGTGGGGTCGGGCGGTGACCGGGGTCCCGGCGGGTCGTTCTGCACGGTATGAACCCCATGAAGCGCCGCCTTGCCGCCCTGGTCCTCACCAGTGGCGCCGCCCTCGTTCTCACCCCCGTCGCCGCCCACGCCGACGGGCCCACCCTCGAGGCGGCCGCCCCGCTCGCCCACCGCGTCGGCGACGTCGTCGACCACCCGGCCCAGGCCGTGCAGGACACGAAGACGGCCGTGGCCGTGACCGCCTCCGCCGCCGGGTCCGCCACCAAGGCCACCGACTCCTCGCTCATCGGCGCGGGCAGCGCCCTGCAGGGGCTGCCGAAGACCCCGGTGGCCCGCTGATCCGGCTCGGGGGCGGCGGGCCCCGGGCCGGGTCTTGGGGCGGGCTGCTGCTGGTGATGGTCCTGGACCGGCCGTTCGCGGGGGACCTGAGCGTGAGCCCGGCGCCGTACAAGGAGGTGGCGCTGGCCCAGTTCTGGCCGCGCTCCTAGTGAGCCGCGCGGCAGGCCCCGCTCGCGACGTTCGCGGAGATGCCGGCCGCCTGGAGGCTCGCGGCGCAGCTGGTCTGGTTGCCGATCTGGCCCTCGTAGCACGCCTGCCCGACGGCGTCCGTGACCTGCTTGCCGTGCTGCACGAGGTACTGCTCGCAGTCCTGGATGCTGGTGGGGGCGGCGGTGGCGGCCGGGGCGGCGAAGAGGACGCCGCCGGCGGCGAGGACCAGGCCGGCGAGGATGCCGGGGATACGGGCCGACGGACGCATGCGGATGCACCTGCTCTCTCGGTCGGTCACGCGATCCGCGAGTGCGCCGGACCACGGGCGGGGGCGGCGCGGAGCAGGCACTCCGGGGGGCGACCGGCTCGACGCATCGGTCACCCCCGCCCTTCCGACGCTAGAGCACCGCACCGGCGCCCGCACGTCCGCCCGCACCCCGGCCGGCCGGTGGAGGGCCGGGCGATGCGGACGTGAGGGGGAGCGGAGAACGACGATCAATTCAATCGTCGGTGGCTTCGGGATCTGGGCTGCGCTTGGGCGTGATACTCCGGGTCCGGGCGTTGTGTTTCCAGGAGCGACAGCCTCATGATGACCAACATGTTCTCTGCAAGCTCTGCCTGGCTTGGCCTCGCGGTGGGTGTCGCGCTCCTTCTGGAGGTCGCGGTGCTCTTCGTGCGCGGCCGGCGGCGGGATGAGGCCAAGCGCCTCCCGCGCAACCGTCAACTGCCGATGCTGCTGTGCATGGGCGTCATGTTGGCCACCTCCGGTGCGGCGCGTCTGCGCGGGTGGACCGGGACCGGCATGACGGTGGTGTTCGGGGTCGGGATGGTTGCTGCCGCCGCGACCGTCGCGTTCGCGATCCGGTCGCTGGCAGCACGGGCTTCTGCCCCGAGTCGAGCCACGCCGCCCGTGTAGGGGGTGGGTGAACCGCGCCGAGCCGGCGCGCCGATATCGATCGGGCGGTTCAGGAGAGTGCGTGCCGAGTGCCGTCGGCGACGGCGTGGAGCTTGTCGGGGTTGGCCACGTTGTGGATGGTCGAGATGCGGCCTTCCGAGTCGAAGTCGAAGGTCAGCGTGGCGATCACGCGGTCTGGTCCGCGGAAGACCACGCCCGGGCCGCCGTTGATCCAGGTGAGCTCTGCCTGCATCTGTCCGGGCTCGATGCCCTGGTAGGTCACGGTGCCGAGCGCGGCGAACCAACGGGCCACGGTCTCCAGGCCGATGACCGGCTTCAGGGCCTGGCGGACCTTGCCACCGCCGTCGGTCCACAGCGTCACGTCCGGGGAGAGCAGCTCCATGAGGGTGTTGATGTCGCCGCCCGTCGTCGCGGCAAAGAAACGCTCGGTGACGTCGCGTTGGCGGGCGCGGTCCGCGGTGAACCGGGGCCGGCGGGCCTGGACGTGCTCGCGGGCGCGGTGCGCGGCCTGCCGGACCGCCGTCTCCGAGCGTTCCACCGCCTGAGCGATCTCCGCATAGCTGAAGGCGAAGACCTCCTTCAACACGAAGACCGCGCGCTCCAGGGGGCTCAGCGTCTCCAGGACGACCAGCAGGGCCATGGAGACCGAGTCCGCCGTGGTGACGCCGTCGGCGGTGTCCGGGCTGGTGAGGATCGGCTCGGGCAGCCAGGGCCCGACGTAGGTCTCGCGCTGGTGGCGGGTCGAACGCAGCCGCTCCATCGCCAGGTTGGAGACGATCCGGGTCAGGTAGGCCTTGGGGTCGGCGACCTGGGAACGGTCGGCCGCCGACCACTTGAGCCACGCGTCCTGGACCACGTCCTCGGCGTCGGCGGCGGAGCCGAGGATGCGGTAGGCGACGGAGAAGAGCAGGGTGCGGTACTGCTGGAAGGCGAGCTGGTCGGGGCCGGCATGCTGCGGCTGGGTCACTTGGCGCTCCTGATCCGGGTGTAGCGGCCGCCGTGCGGCCAGAACGCGCCCGAGGCGGGCATCTTCTTCATGCGGGCGAAGGTCGGCCACGGCGCGGCGGTGACCGTCTCCTTGTACTTCGCGGCCCGCTTGCCGGTCAGCACGATCCGGCGCGGGCTGTCGTCGGGGCGGGTGAACTGCACGACGGCGTCGCTGCGGCCCAGGCTGACGGGTGTGTGGTAGTAGCCGAAGCGGAAGGGCGTGGGCTCCTTGCCGGCCAGTACCCGCAGGATCGAGAGGGCCGCGTGCACGCCGGTGGGCATGCCGCTCTGGCAGGTCCCGTGCATCACGCCGTAGCCCTGACGGATCGCCGCCGCGTCGCCCACGACGTAGACGTCCGGGTGGGAGACCGAGCGCAGTGCGCCGTCGGTGACCACCCGGCCGTGCTCGTCGACGGTCAGCCCCGCGGCGCCGGCCAGCGGCGAGACACGGGTGCCGCTGGTCCACAGCACTGCGGCCGCCGGGATGCCGCAGCCGTCCGCGAGCTCGACGCCGTCCGGCAGAACCTTGGCCACCTCGACGCCGCTGCGCACCCGCACGCCGAGCCGGGCGAGCGCCGCGTCCAGGTAGGCCTTGGCCTTCGGGTGCATGCTTGCGCCCGGCTCCTGCCGGCCCAGCAGCACCACCCGGAGCTCCGGGTGCCGCTCGGCGATCTCCGCGGCGGCCTCGACGCCGGTGAGGCCGCTGCCGCAGACCACGACGGTCCCGCCGTCGAGCCGGGTCAGCCGGTCGGCGAGGAGGGCGGCGTCCTCCGGGCTGTTGAGGGTGTAGGCGTGGTCGTCCACGCCGGGGACGGCGACGGTGTCCGCGATGCTGCCGAGGCCGTAGACCAGGGTGTCGTAGCGCAGGGCCCGGTCGTCGTCGATCCGGACGGTCTTGGCCCCTGTGTCCACAGCCGTGACCCAGCCGCGGACGAAGTCGGCGCCGGTGCCGTCCAGCAGCTCCGGGATGCTCATCTCGGCCGTCTCCTGGCCGGTGGCGGTCATGTGCAGTCGGAGCCGCTCGGTGAAGGTGTCGTAGGGGTTCACCAGCGTCACTCGCAGGTTCCCACGCTTCTTGGTGCGGGCCGCGAGCTGGATCGCGGCGGAGAGTCCGGCGTAGCCGGCGCCCAGGACCAGGACCTCGTGCTGCTGCGCTGCTGTCGCGTTCATCGCTCTGCTGCCTCTTTCGTGTCGGTCGTTCCCGCCGTGCGGACGACCACCAGACGCAAGCTGCCCTTCCGTTCGTGACATGAGGCCGATATGACGCGCGTCACATCGTGAAGAGAGGGCGAGCGCGCGGCATCATCACCCCGAGCGCCGCGACGCAGCATTCAACCATGATCGAACTGGCCCGCATGAGAACAAATCACCGATCGTCATCGACACATGAACGGCGGCGCCCACGACTTAGGGACGCAGCGATGAGTTTTCCCGGCCCGGGGAGTCTCGTCACTGTTGTCGGCAACAGGAGGACACGTGCAGCTGCTGAGAGTCCAGAACTTCAACGTCTCGAGCGACGGGATCGGTGCCGGCGAGGACCAGAGCCTCGAGAGGCCGTTCGGCCACGCCGATCCCGGGAAGCTGTTCGCCTGGGCCGGCGCCACGGCGAGCTGGCCCATGCGTACCGAGCCCGGTGGGAGCCGCGGTCTCGACGACTACTTCACGCGAGACTACGCACACAACATCGGGGCCGAGATCATGGGCCGCAACAAGTTCGGGCCCCAGCGCGGGCCCTGGCAGAACCACGACTGGCGCGGCTGGTGGGGCGACGAGCCGCCGTTCCGCACTCCGGTGTTCGTCATGACCCACCACGAGCGGCCTTCATTCACGCTCTCCGACACCACGTTCCACTTCGTCGACGCCGACCCGGCCACGGTCCTGGAGCAGGCGCGGGAGGCGGCGCAGGGCAAGGACGTCCGACTCGGCGGCGGGGTCACCACGATCCGGCAGTTCCTTGACGCCGACCTCGTCGACACCCTTCACGTAGCGGTCTCGCCGGTGAAGTTCGGGACCGGACTGCGTCTCTGGGAGTCGCCCGATGAGCTGCGCGACCGGTTCCACCTTGACGTCGTGCCCAGCCCGAGCGGCGTGACCCACCACCTGTTCTGGCGAAAGTGATGTCAACACCGATGTCAGCGCTTCACCAGTCGATCGCGCCCATGTCCAGCCACGGACGGTCGTCGGACGCCAAGCCGAGAGGACCGCGCAGCGATGGGATGCGTCTGCGGGCCCACCCCGCACCGCCTCGTCATCCGTTCCCTGTCTGGTGCGGGTTGACCCTGCCAGGACCCGGAAAGGGCTTTCCATGGGCCCTGGAGGGGGCGCGGCCTCCCCGCGGCCCCGTCGCCGGCCGAGCTCGGTGGTGCCGGTGGGCCGGGTGCGGACGGCAGGGGCCCCCGGTCGGTATCGCTGATGGACCCGTGTGCCCATCTGTCCCCCATGCCGTTCCTTCGGGGGCTTCCCGACAGTCCTTGTCTTTCCGGGGTGGGACGGGCGGTCAAGGGTGGAGCGCAGCGACATCGCGAAGCGACGCGACGAAGGAGCGCCCTTGAGGGGCCGGCCCGCACCGGAACGACGATGGGACTGACGGGTAGCCCCCGGCACCTCTCCCGACGCCGTCGGGCCGAAGCTCAGGCTCCGGTGACCCCGCTGAGGAAAGCCGTCCAGGTCGTCGGGCGCACGGCCAGTTCCGGGCTCGCGGTGAGCTTGGAGTCCCGGATGTGGACGGCGTCGGCGCATGCGGCGACCTCGACGCAGCTGTCGCCCTGACTGCCGCTGTACGTGGACTTGTGCCAGGAGAGGGCGACCTCGAGGCAGTCGTCGCCCTGACTTCCGCTGTAGCTGCTCTTGAACCACCGCAACGGGGAGCTGTTCACAGGGATCCTCGCATTCGCATCAACAGGCCCGTGCTGTCAGCGGGATTGAGGGCCTGGATACGAAGTTTGGCATACCGCTGATGAAGGATGCTGATGTCTTTCGGGTCGGAGATGACGAGGCCTGACTGCTGCCCCTCGCTGTAGCCCAGCCACTCGTTGTCCTCGGTTTCGAGGAGGCGGAAGGGGCCATCGGTGCCCGCGTGAAGGGGTTGGATCGTTGGCATGATCTGGATGTCGACGTTGGGCAGTGTCGCGCACTCCAGCAAGTGGTCGATCAGCTCACGCGTGACCTCCGCTCCGCCGGTCTGCCGCTCGATCACCGCCTGCTCGATGATGAAACTGAAGGCGATGTACGGGGTGCGCACCAGGAGCTTCTGTCGTTCGGCACGGGCCATGATGCGTGCCTCGGCCTCACCCGGTGTGGCCACGGGAGGGACGTTGTCGATCTGGGCGCGCGCGTAGGCCTCCGTCTGTAAGAGGCCAGGGACCGAGCGGCACTCGTACGTGTTGAGCGCGACCGCGATGTCCTCCAGCTCCGCCCACTGCCTGAACCAGGACGCCAGCCCCCTCCTCCGCGTCAGCTCCCTGGCAGCGATGCGGATGACGCCGAAAGCGTCCAGAACCTCCTCCGCCCGGCTCACGAACTTCACGGACGGATGGCGTCGTCCCTGTTCGACCGAGCCGACGTACTGGACCGAGTACCGGACCCGTTCGGCCAGTTGCTCCTGCGTGAGTTCGGCCCGTTTACGGAAGGCCTTCACGGTCGCGCCGAAGTTCCGCAGGCCGCCATCCGGTCCTGCCTCGCCGTCACCGCTGTCGTCCTGGCTCACCATCGCGGTCACCTCCCGGACGCCAGGTTCACGGGCGGTGACCGCTACTGTCCAGAGCGTGAACTCGTACAGATGAAAAGTAGCGGTCGGGTGGCTGGGGAACTTCCCCGCTCACGCGGGACGTTGGCTCCATGACCACACCCTCTGGCCCCACCCAGACCCTCGTACGCGTGTTCACGCAGCGTTTCAGCAGCACCCGGCGCGGCGCCCGCCTGGCCCGCTGCCTGGCCCTCGTCGAGCTGCACAGCTGGGGGATCCCCCACCGCACCCCGCTGTCCGAGGACGCGGAGCGGATCGTCGCCGAGTTCACCGCCAACGCCGTCACCCACGGCCACGCCCCCGGCCGGGACTTCGAGCTCAAGCTGACGCTCCTCGAGGGCGTGCTCCGCATCGAGGTGTCCGACGCCCGCCGGGAGCGGCGGCCCGCGGTGCAGCCGCACGTGTACCAGGCCGAAGGCGGCTACGGCCTGCGCATCGTCGACGCCCTCGCCGCCGATTGGGGGGCCGTGGACCGACTGATCGGCAAGACGGTCTGGGCCGAGCTCGGCCGACGGTGATATCTTTTTTGGGAATCGTATATACGCCCGGTCTGGAGGCCGCGATGTCCCGAACGGTGATCGACCTGGACGACGAGGCCTTGGCGGAAGCAGCCCGGCACCTCGGCACCACGACCAAGCGGGACACCGTGAACGCCGCCCTGCGGGAGATCGCCGATCGCCGCCGCAGAGCTGCTGCGGTTGAGCGTATGCGGCAGATGGTCGCCGACGGCGAGATCGACTTCTCCGCCATTGAAGGTGGCGATGCCGGGGGCGTGCGGGAGCCGGGAAGGCAATCCGTCGCGTGAGCGAGAGCTTCCTGATCGATACGAGCGCACTCGTCCGTTTCTACCGCCGGCAGGCCGCTCCCGCATGGGACGAGGTGGTCACCTCAGGAGTCGTGGGGTTGTGTGAACCGGTTCGCCAGGAGTTCCTGCGTGCCGTCGGGGGCCGTCCGGCCTACTACGAGGCCGACGGTCTGCTTCGGGAGACCTTCCCGTACTTCGTGGCCCGTGACTCCGTTTGGGAGGACGCCTCGGAGCTCCAGCAGAGGATGGCCGACGAGGGCTGCCACCAGTGCGCGAGCCCGGTGGACCTGTTCGTCGCCGTCACCGCGCAGCATCACAAACTGACCGTCCTCCACCAGGACGCGGACTTCGAGACCATCGCCCGCATCACGGGGCAGCCCGTGCGGCGCATCGCGGACTGAGCGCGCCGCACCGCCCCGTCAGGGCCGCCAGCGGGGGGCCTCGTCGTCGGGCTTGGTCGGGCTGGCGAAGTGGAACGGGACGCCGAGGTGGGTCGCCAGTGCCGAGCCCGCCCGGGTGGCCAGGGCGGCATGCGGGGCGAGGGGGCCCGGGTCGGTGTCGCCGAGGGCGCGGACGGCCGTGCCCCAGTAGATGGTGGCCAGGTGGCGCTGCCCGGCGGGGGCGTCGGTGATGGCCAGCAGCTCCACGAACCAGTCGTGGACGGTGTCCCCGTCCCAGACGGCCTCGACCGCCACCACACGGCCCGGGAGGCCGGCGGCACGGGCCGCGAGGGAGTCGAGGTCGACCGGGGAGTCGGGGGTGCGGGCCACCCGGTCACCGAAGTGCTCGTAGCGGGCGGAGATCAGTCCCTGGGCCGCGTTCAGGCCGAGGCCCTGGGCGCGGCCCGCCTCCCAGACCGTCCGGACCGCATACATCAGGCGGTCCTGGAGGACGTACCCGTCGGCCTGTTCGCGGATGCCGGCCGGGAGGCTCTCCCACTGGTGGTTCATTCGGATCCCTCCGGGACGAAGATGCTCACCCGATAGGAGGTCGGGTGGACGAGGCGGCCGCAGAACATGTCGATGCGCAGGTGCGCCGGGTCGGTGACCTTGCTCTCGGCGTGGAGGCGGCGGACGTACTCCTTCATCTCCGCATGCTCTTGGGTCGAGAACAGCGGCTCCCAGTGGCCGGGTACGTCCGCAGCCCGGCGGTAGGCCCGCTCCCTGCTCCGTTTGCGCTTGCGCTGGCCCGGCATGGATCAGCCCCCTCTCGGGGTCATGGTCGGGCCGCGGCCTCGCCCACGTCGACCGATTTAGCGGCTCAGAGGTATTGCGCGTAGGCGTCCAGCACGCGCAGGATCTCGGCCTCCTCGGCCGACGGGAGCTGGAGGACGACCTCCTCGATGCCCAGGTCGGCGTAGTGGCCGAGCTTGCCGGGATTCGGTTGGACCGCGTACGGGACCACCTGGAGGCTCTTCGGGTCGCGGCCCGCGGTCTCCCAGACCTGGCGCAGCACCGGCAGGGACTCGGAGAGCCCGCCGCCGCCGATGGGGAGCCAGCCGTCGGCGTGGTCGGCGATGGCCGAGAAGAGCTTCGGGCCGGCCGCGCCGCCGATCAGGGTGCGGGGGCCGTGGAGGGGGTGGCCGGGGCCGAGCTCGCGCGGCGGCCTTACCGGCTTGGGGTAGGCCGTGCTGGCCTGGACGGAGGAGAACTCGCCGACGTACGCGGTGGGTTCCGGGGCCCACAGGGCGCGCATCAGGGCCATCCGGTCCCGGACCAGTTCGCGGCGGGTGCGCCAGTCGACGCCGTGGTCGGCGGCCTCCTCGACGTTCCAGCCGTAGCCGATCCCGAGGGTGAAGCGGCCGCCGGAGAGGTGGTCCAGGGTGGCGACCTGCTTCGCGAGGTCGATCGGGTCGTGCTGGGCGACCAGGGTGATGCCGGTGCCGACGGTGAGGCGCTCGGTCACGGCGGCGGCCTGGCCGAGGGCGACGAAGGGGTCGAGGGTGCGCCCGTACATCTCCGGGAGCTCGCCGCCCATGGGCGCGGCCGTGTCGCGGCTGACCGGGATGTGGGTGTGCTCGGGGAGGTAGAGCCCGGCGAACCCGCGCTCCTCGAGGGAACGGGCGAGGCGGACGGGGGAGATGGTGTGGTCGGTCAGGAAGATGGTCGTGGCGATCCGCATGGCTGAGGGCACCTCCGTGGCTCTCCAGGGCTGTCCGGGATCTCCGGGCTGTCCGGGTCCTCCCGGCTGTACGGGTTGTCCGTGACTCCCGGGACCGGCGAAGGGCCACGCTACGGCCTGCGGGTCGGATTGTTGAGGGGGCGTCAGCCGCAGGGGTAGCGGGCAGGCCAGCCCGGGGCGGAGACCGCCGGGCCGTGCAGGGAGGGCCCCTGGGTCATCTCGAGGGCGAAGTCGTCGGCGAGTTCCAGCAGGGTGGCGCGGCCTTCGAGGTCCGCGAGCCAGGCGCCCGGGAGGGCGGTCTCGCCGTGGAGGGCGCCGAGCAGCGCGCCGCAGAGGGCGCCGGTGGCGGTGGAATCGCCGCCGTGGTTGACGGCGAGGCGCAGGCCGTGCGGGACGTCCTCGGCGACCAGGGCGCAGTAGACGGCGACGGCGAGGGCGTCCTCGGCGCCGCGGCCCTCGCCCGGAGCGAGGGAGGCGACGGCGTCCGGGGAGGGCGGGCCCTGCGGGACGGCCGCGACGGCGCGCTGGAGGGCGTCGGTGACGCTCCGGTGGCCCGGGCGGGCGCCGAGCACGCCGAGGGCGCGCTGGATGGCCGCGTCGAGGGAGTCGCCGCGGGTGAGGCCGTGGACGATGACGGCGAAGGCCCCGGCGGAGAGGTACGCGGTGGGGTGGCCGTGGCTCTGCGCGGCGCACTCGGTGGCGAGTTGGAGGACCAGAGCGGGATCCCAGCCGACCAGCAGGCCGAAGGGGGCCGAACGGGTGGCGGCGGCCGCGTCGCGGGCGGTGGGGTTCTTCGGCCGGTCGAGGGTGCCGAGGATGTCGTCGGCGAAGCCGGTCGTACAGGCGCGGTCGGCGCCGCGGCGGGCGTAGAGCCACTCCTCGCGGGCGAGCCAGCCGTTGTCCTTGCGGCGCTCGTCGGGGCCCCAGTCGCGCTGGGTGGCGGCCCAGCGCAGGTACGCGCGGTGGATGTCGGTGGGCGGGTGCCAGGCGCCGGTGTCCCGGCGTACGTGGGCCCGGATCAGCCCGTCGACGGTGAACAGGGTGAGCTGGGTGGCGGCGGTGACCGCGCCGCGGCGGCCGTACGCGGGGGCGGGCTCGGTCAGGCCCTGCGGGCCGTGCGCCTCGCGGATGGCGTCGAGGGGGAGGCCGGCCGCGGCGGCGCCGAAGGTGTCGCCGAGGGCGGAGCCGAGGAGGGTGCCGCGGACGCGGCTGCGGAAGTCCTGCTGTTCGGCGCGCCCCCACAGGCCGGTGGCCAGTGCGGCGCGGCCGCCGAGGGTACCGCCGCTCCGTACCCCGCTCCCGCTCCCGGCCCTACTGTCGACCCCGGCCCCGGTGCCGGACCCGACCCGGATCCCAGCGCCAGTCCTAGCGCCGGCCTCGGCCCCAGCCCCAGCCCCGGTCCCGGCCCCAGCCCCGGTCCCGGCCCCAGCCCCGCTCCCGGCCTCGGCCCGGATCCCGGTCCCGGCCCGGATCCCGGTCCCGGCCGCGGACCCGGTCTCGACCCCGGCCCCCGTTCCGGGACCGGTCTTCGGGCCGGTCCCGGGGCCGTCCGGTGCTGCGTGCCCGCCGGCCGCCTTTTCGGTCGCCGTGTCCATCGCGATCTCCTCGCCCGCCCCCGCATGCTTTGGCGCGCACTGTAATGGACACGTCCGATCGAATCCGGAGGGAGGCGGTCCAGCGGCCCGTATGCGCGCGCAGAAAGGCCGGAATGCGTACAGGGGCGAAGACCAGCAGCCTGCAGACATCTCGTTCACATCCGGTCCGAAAAGGTCGGAAGATGTGCAGGTAGCGCGCCTTGATCGGCCCTGATCCCCGAGTGGCACGTTTTGCCACTCGCCTTGGAGTCGGTCGGTTTCGGCCATGTCTCGTTCATGCAGAGTTCTTCGGCGGCCAACAGCCTCAGGGGCATGAAGAAGGCACTCCTCGCCACGACCGTCGTCGCCTCCGCGCTCACCGCTTCCTTGGTCGCAGCCCCCGCCGCCACCGCCGCCTCGGCCTCCACCGGCTGGGACCTCCCCTGGACCGGCCACCACCACAGCCGGACCGCCATCCCCTTCACCGAGGCCACCGTCACCGCCACCGCCTCCGCCGGCGGTGCGTACACCCTGAAGTGGAAGGCCCCGGGCATCAAGCGGGTCGAGATCAAGGCGAACGGCAAGGTCGTCGCAAAGGGCGGAGCCGAGGGCAGCGCAACGGTGTCGGGGCTGCCCGCCGCCGACCGCCAGTGGTTCGACTTCAAGCCCGGCCGCGGCGTCGGCCTGCACCTCGCCGACCGGCTGATCAAGCTGGAGGGGGCGGTCAACTTCCGCGACGCGGGCGGCTACCGCACCACCACCGGCCAGTGGGTCAAGATGGGCGAGGTCTACCGCTCCGACGCCCTCGACAAGCTGACCGAGGCCGACCTGGCCAAGCTCCGGCGCCTGCGCGTCAGGACCGTCTTCGACCTCCGCATGGAGAGCGAGCGCACCAAGGACGCCGACAAGGTCCCGGCCGGCGCCAAGTACACCGTCGCCGACGTCTTCGCCGGCTCCGGCTCCTTCCAGACCCTGCCGAAATCGCCCGACGAGGCCGTCAAGGCCATGGTCGACGCCGAGAAGGCGATGGTCGGCGGCGAGGGCGGCAAGAAGGCGTACGGCCAGGTCTTCGCGGGCCTGGAGCGCGACCGCGACCGCGCGGTCCTCTTCCACTGCACCGCCGGCAAGGACCGCACCGGCTGGGCGAACGCCACCCTGCTGACCGCCCTCGGCGTGCCGGGCGACACCGTCATGGCCGACTACCTGGCCAGCAACGACTACCGCAAGGCCGCCAACGACGCGGTCCTGTCGCACCTGCCGGCCCAGCAGGCAGCCGTCTACAAGCCGATGCTCGACGTGCGCCCCGAGTACCTGAACTCCGGCTACGACGAGGTCAAGGCGAAGTACGGCACCTTCGACCGCTACCTGAGCGACGGGCTCGGCCTGGACGCCCGCGAGCTGAAGCAGCTCAAGAAGGACCTCCTCGTCGGCTGACGGCGCGCGCAGCGGTGACGACGAGGGCCCGGCCCGGGATCGTTCCCGGGCCGGGCCCCACCGCGTCCCGTCCTAGTCCAGTACGGGCAGCAGCTCCGGCAGGTGCCCGTCCGAGGCGCGCGCCGCCTGCTGCCGCTCCTGCGGCACCTCCCCGTACAGCGTCGTACGGGCCTTGGCGGGCCGCCCGGCGGTCTCCGCGACGGCGATCAGGTCCCGGACGGACTTGTACGAGCCGTAACTCGATCCGGCCATGCGGGAGATGGTCTCCTCCATCAGCGTGCCGCCGAGGTCGTTGGCTCCCGACCGCAGCATCTCGGCCGCTCCCTCCGCGCCCAGCTTCACCCAGCTCGTCTGGATGTTGGTGATGTACGGGTGCAGCAGGATCCGGGCCATCGCCGTCACCGCGCGGTTGTCGCGGACCGTCGGGCCGGGCCGGGCGATGCCCGCCAGGTACACGGGGGCGTTGGTGTGGATGAACGGGAGCGTCACGAACTCCGTGAAGCCGCCCACGTTGTTGGACAGCGCGGCCTGCTGGATCCGGGCCAGGGTGCGGAAGTGCCCCAGCCAGTGGCGCGGCTGGTCCACGTGCCCGTACATCATGGTCGACGAGGACCGGATCCCGAGCTCGTGCGCCGTCGTGATGACATCGATCCAGTCCGCCGCCGGCAGCTTCCCCTTGGTCAGCACCCAGCGGACCTCGTCGTCCAGGATCTCCGCCGCCGTGCCCGGGATGGAGTCCAGCCCGGCCTCCTTGGCCGCCGTCAGCCATTCCCGTACGGACATCCCCGTCCGCGTGGCCCCGTTGACGACCTCCATCGGGGAGAAGGCGTGCACGTGCATCCCGGGCACCCGCTGTTTCACCGCGCGCGCGATGTCGAAGTACGCCGTCCCGGGCAGGTCCGGATGGATGCCGCCCTGCATGCACACCTCGACCGCGCCCACGTCCCAGGCCTGGGCGGCCCGGTCGGCGACCTGGTCCAGCGACAGCGTGTACGCGTCGGCGTCGGTGCGGCGCTGCGCGAAGGCGCAGAAGCGGCAGCCGGTGTAGCAGACGTTCGTGAAGTTGATGTTCCGCGTGACGATGTACGTGACGTCGTCGCCCACCACCGACCTGCGCAGGTCGTCCGCGATCCGGCACAGCGCGTCCAGCGCCGGGCCGTCCGCGTGCAGCAGCGCCAGCGCCTGCGCGTCGGTCAGTTCCGTCGGATCGTCGGCGGCCTGCGCGAGCGCCGCCCGCACGTCGGTGTCGATGCGCTCCGGGACCATGCCGGGCGCCGCCGCCTCGCGCAGCGCCTCCCAGTCCCCGTACACGTGGTCGAAGTCCTCGCGCCGGTCCCCGGTGCGGCCCTCCGTGTCGATGGCGGTGTGCAGGTCGGTGCGCCCGTACGCGGCGAACCCCTCGTCCGGCTCCTGCCACGGGTGGCCGGTGACCTCGGCGTCCGGGTTCGCGAGGCCCGTCTCCGGATCGGCGAGCGCCCGTACGTGCGGCAGCAGCCGCGGGTCCAGCCACGGCTCGCCGCGCTGCACGAACTCCGGGTACGCGCAGAGCCGCTCGCGCAGCGCGAAGCCGGCCGCCGCGGACTGCTCGGCCAGCACGTCGATCTGGGGCCAGGGGCGCTCGGGGTTCACGTGGTCGGGGGTCAGCGGCGAGACGCCGCCCCAGTCGTCGATGCCGGCGCGGATCAGCCGGGCGTACTCCCCGTCGACCAGGTTGGGCGGCGCCTGGAGGCAGCCCGAGGGGCCCATGATGTGCCGGGCGACGGCCACCGTGGCGACGAGGTCGTCCAGCTCGGCATCGGGCATGCCGCGCATCGCCGTGTCCGGCTTGGCGCGGAAGTTCTGGATGATCAGCTCCTGGATGCCGTGGTAGGCGCGGGAGATGCGGCGCAGCGCGAACAGCGACTCCGCGCGCTCCTCGTACGTCTCCCCGATCCCGATGAGCAGTCCGGAAGTGAACGGCACGGAGGACCGTCCGGCGTCCTCCAGCACCCGCAGGCGCACCGCCGGCTCCTTGTCGGGGGAGCCGAAGTGCGGGCCGCCGGGCTCGGACCACAGACGCGTGGCCGTGGTCTCCAGCATCATGCCCATCGAGGGCGCGACCGGCTTGAGCCGCTGGAAGTCGGCCCACGACAGCACACCCGGATTGAGATGGGGCAGCAGGCCCGTCTCCTCCAGGATCAGGATGGAGATGGCCCGTACGTACGAAATGGTGTCGCTGTACCCCTGCGCTTCGAGCCACTCGCGCGCCTCGGGCCAGCGGTCCTCGGGTTTGTCGCCGAGGGTGATGAGCGCTTCCTTGCAGCCCAGTGCGGCGCCGCGGCGGGCGATGTCGAGCACCTCGTCGGGGGACATGTACATCCCGTGGCCGGCCCGGCGGAGCTTGCCGGGGACGGTGGCGAAGGTGCAGTAGTGGCACTTGTCGCGGCACAGGCGGGTGAGGGGGATGAACACGCTCTTCGAGTACGTGATGACGCCGGGCCGCCCGGCGGCCTCCAGGCCTGCGTCGCGGACCCGGGCGGCGGAGGCGGCGAGGTCTTCGAGGTCCTCGCCGCGCGCCCGGAGGAGTACGGCTGCCTCGGTCGCGTCGAGCGCGACGCCGTCGCGGGCCCTCCGGAGCGCGCGGCGCATCGCGTTTTCGGTCGGAGCGTCACTCGGAGTGGTCATGCGGTGAGCATACGATCCGACGGCCCGGCGGCGAGGGGGCTCAGGGGGCTCATCGCATCAGCTCACCGGCGTTGACCAGCAGGGACTGGCCGGTTATCGCCCGCGCCCGGTCGGAGGCGAGGAACACGGCGGCATCGGCGACGTCCCCGTCGGTGGCCAGGTCGGGCAGCGCCATGCGCTCGGTGAGCCGGGCGTGCACCTCGGCTTCGGGGACGCCTTCGGTGTGGGCGGTGAAGGTGACGAAGGCCTGTACGGGCGGCCCCCACATCCAGCCGGGCAGCACGGTGTTGACCCGGATCCGGTGCGGGCCGAGCTCGCGGGCCATGGAGTACATCGCGGAGGTCAGCGCGCCCTTGGAGGCGGCGTAGGCGGCCTGCTGCACCTCGTTGGGCGCGGCCACGGCGGACTGCGTCCCGATGATGACGACGGAGCCGCCGCCTTCCTTGAGGGCGGGCAGGCAGGCCCGCGTCATCCGCAGCGTCCCCAGCAGATTGACATCGATGATCTGCTGCCAGGTGCCGAAGTCGGCGTCCTGGAGGCCGCCGAAGTACGAGTCCCAGGCGGCGACGTGGACGACGGCGTCGATCCCGCCGAAGCGGGCGCGGGCGAGCTCGGCCAGGGCCGCGCACCGGCCCTCGTCGGTGATGTCGGTCGGCAGGTAGGCGGTGTGGGTCCCGTCGGGGTCGATCTCGGCGGCGGACTTGACGAGATGGGCCTCGGTCCGCGCCCCGAGCACGGCGTTCCCGCCGTCCCGCACGACGGCGGCGGCCACCTGGTGCCCCAGTCCGGCTCCGACGCCGGAGACGATGACGGTCTTCCCTTGCAGCAGCATGCGCGTGCCTCCCGGCGAGGGGTGCTCCCAATTTCTGACGGGGCGTCAGGTTACGGCGCGGAGGCACGGGAGGGAAGGGGTCGGGGGTGGCGGCCGCGCCCCCCGTCCCGGCGGCTCCCGGGCGGGATGACCGATAAGCCTGAAGGGTGATCAAGTCCTGCTATTCTCGGCCAGGTTGACTGAAAGTCACACATCATGCCTGGTTGGGGGAGGGTGGTGCGGGGTGTGCCCCCGGCCGACCGGTCCCCCGTGTACGGAGGGAACCTGCATGAAGCAGAAAATGGTCAGGGCGCTTGTGCTCGCCGCGGCTGTCCCGGTGCTGGTGGCGGTCGCCGCCCCGGCCCAGGCGGACGGCTGGGTCACCTGGCGGAACAAGCAGACCGACCGCTGGCTGAGCTCGTACGACGACGGCTCCGTCAGGGGTGACGAGGTGCAGTCCGTCTCGGACTGGGACGGGTGGCTGGAGATTCAGAACGGTGACGGCAGCTACAACCTGCAGGCCCATCACTCCGGGAAGTGCCTCGTGGGCTACTACCGGCAGGTCTACACCGAGGACTGCAACCCCCGGCGCGACCAGACGAACTCGTGGCAGCGGTGGGACGAGATCTCGACCTCGACCGGCTGGAAGCTCAGGAATCGCCAGACCGGCTACATCCTGGACGACGAGGGCCACGGCGGCATCTACGCCAACGTCAACGACGTCAACACGTCCAAGAACCAGCGCTGGCGCTGAGGTGTGAGGCGGGGCCTGCCGAATCGTTTCGGCAGGCCCCGCCTGCGTTCGCCCCGCTGAGGTGTGAGGCCCCGCCTAGCGGCCGGCCGCGAGGATCTTCCCGGCCGCCTCCACGTGCTGCTTCTGCTCCTGCTGCGCGGCGCGCAGGCGCTGGCCTTGCTTGCCGATGATCTGCTGCTGATAGGCGGCGTCGGCGAGGGCGACGGTCTGCAGGTACTGCGTCCGGCGCTTGCACGTGATGTCCGCGACCGCGACCTCGATCTCGGCGGGGGACGGCGGGGGCAGGGTGGCGCCCGCCGGAGTGGGCAGGCCCCGGCCCAGGAGAGTCCGGTCGTGTCCGGGGGCCAGCGGGTCCGGGTAGTTGAAGCCGGCGTCCTTCATGCAGCCACTCCACCGGGCCGTCGCGGCCCGTACGCGGCTGTCGCCCTGGGCGGCGGCGAGGGCCTCCGAGCGGTAGTCCTGGAGCAGGGTGAACAGGGTCTGCGGATCCTGGCCGTGCACCTTCGCGCGTGCCTGTCCCTCGCAGCCGACCTTGCCCTTGCGCGGATCGTCGAAGAACGCCTCGGCCACGGCCGGCGCGATCTCCCCGGAGTCCTGCGCCGGGCTGTTCCCGGCCCCGGCCCCGGCCCCGGGGCCCGCGGGCGCCCCGGCGGCCGGGGACGGCGCGGGGGAGGCCGAGGGGGAGGCTGAGGGAGCGGCACGGGAATCGGCCGGGGCGCCGGGCGGGGACGGCTCCCGGTAGCCGGAGACCTTGACGGTCTCCATGTCGATCACACCGAAGAGCACGTACGGAGCGGGCTGCGCGGGCCCGCTCTCCATCCTGAGCGAGGCGGGCAGCTCCAGCCCCTTGGTCCGCATGCACTCCTCGCCGAGCGCCGTCTCGGCCCGTGCGAGCACCGCCTCGTCCTCCGCCGAGTCGTACGCGTCCAGGGGGAACGTCATGGAGCCGTCGGGCCGGATGACGGCGCCGCCGCCCTGGAAGTCGACCGGCTTGGCCGGATCTCCGCCGCTGCCGCCGGCGCCGCTGCCGCCGGGCAGCGGCGGCAGCGACGGTTCCGGTCCCGAGATGTTCGGGAAGGAGGAGGAGGGGCTGCGGGCCGGTGCGCCGCCTCCCGTGCTGCCGGAGCCGTCGCATCCCGCGATCGAGGTGACGGCCATCAGGACGGTGCCGGCCAGCCACAGTGGCCTGAATCCATGTATCGCTCTCATTGACGCCGATTCTGTCAGAGACCGGTCGCCCATCTCGGCTTCGGCCAGGGGCAGATGGCCCCTCACCACGCCGATTCCAGCCGCGCCAGCCCCTCCCCGATCTCCTGCGGCGTGTGCGTCGTGAACGACAGGCGCAGGGTGCGGGGGTCCGGGGTGCCCGTGTAGAAGGGGGCTCCGGGGACGAAGGCCACATCGCGCGATATCGCCGCGGTCAGCAGGGCCGTCGCGTCGTGGCCCTCCGGGAGGCGGGCCCAGACGAACATGCCGCCCTCCGGGCGGTTCCAGGCCGAGCCCGCAGGAAGGGCCGCGCCCAGGCCCGCCAGCAGGGCGTCGCGCCGGGCCCGGTAGGCCGTACGGACCGTGGTGACGTGCGCGTCGAGGTCCACCTCGCGCAGGTAGTGGGCCGCCGCCAGCTGGTCCACCGTCGACGTGTGCAGGTCCGCCGCCTGCTTGGTCACCACCGCCGCCCGCCGCAGCGCGGCCGGCGCGCGCAGCCAGCCCAGCCGGAGCCCCGGAGCCATGATCTTCGAGAAGCTCCCGAGCAGCGCCGTACGGTCCTCCGCCCCCGGGTGCGCCGCGAGCCACGGGACCTCGGCCCCCTCGAACCGGAGGTCTCCGTACGGGTCGTCCTCCACCAGCCACAGTCCGCACCGCGCCGCGATCTCCGCCACCGCCGCCCGCCGGGCGCCCGGCAGGGTGCGCCCGGTGGGGTTCTGGAAGGTGGGCACCGAGTAGAGGAGCTTGGGGCGTTCCCTCGCCACGATCTCCTCCAGCGCGTCGGGCAGGATCCCCTGCTCGTCACAGGGGACGGGGATGACCCGCGCCCCCGCCAGTCCGAAGCACTGGAGCGCCGCCAGGTAGGTCGGGTTCTCGACGAGGACCGCGTCGCCCGGCTCGACGAGCGTCGAGGTGATCAGCGAGAGGGCCTGCTGGGACCCCGTGGTGATCAGTACGTCGTCCGCGGTGGTCCCCAGCCCCCGGGCCGTCGCCCGCGCGGCCACCGCCTCCCGCAGCTCCGGCGCGCCCTCGGTGGTCGAGTACTGCAGCGCCCGGCTCGCGGACACCGCGAACGCGGCGTCGTACGCGGCCCGCAGGCCCTCGGTGTCGAAGAGCTCCGGTGCGGGCAGGCCGCCGGCGAAGGAGATCATCCCGGGGCGCGCGGTGAGGGCGAGGATCTCGCGGATGGGCGAGCCGGCGGCGGCGACGGCGCGGGCGGCGAACGCGGGCGGCGGCGACGGGAGGAGGGCGGCTGCGGTGGCGGCGGACGGCATGGATGCTCCTTCTGTGGAGGCGGGTGCGCGCATCCTGGCCACGAAAAGATGCATACGGCACCTATATGTCAAGGGGTGGAACGCCCCGCACCCCCTCCCCATCTGACGTCTCATCAGCTAGACAACTTCCCCATGACGACAGAAGAGCAGAGCCAGGAGACCCGCGCAGACGCCTACGCAGAGCTCGCGGCCGTCGGACCGTACGGCGTCCGGCCCGGCCATGCGCTGATCACCATGGTCGAACCGCACCCGGGTCACGAGCACGCGTACAACCGCTGGTACGAGGACGACCACTACTACGCCGGTGCCATGGCCATGCCCTGGATGTACGCGGGCCGCCGCTGGGTCGCCACCCGCGAACTCCAGGAACTGCGCTACCCGGAGAAGTCGGCCGTCGCCCAGCCCGTCACCGCCGGGTGCTACATGTCCACGTACTGGGTCACCGAGGGCCGCTACGACGAGCACATGAAGTGGACCGTCGGCATCAACAAGCGACTGGGCCGGGACGGCCGCGTCTACCAGGACCGCACCCACGTCTTCACAGCCTTCCAGGACCACGAGGCCACGGTCTACCGCGACGGGGCCGCCGGCCCCCGGGACTTCCACGCACTCGACCACCCGTACGCCGGCCTCGTGGTGCAGGTCGTCGACGCCGACGGGCCCGAGCAGCGGGCGGAGCTGCTGGAGTGGCTGCGCTCGCGCGCCCTGCCGAAGCGGCTGCACGGCTCACCGGCCGCGATGGTGACGGTCTTCCGGCCGACCCCGCTGCCCGGCGACCGGATGACGTACGTCAAGCAGGTCGAGGGGGTCGACACCCGGCTGACGCTGCTGTGGTTCCTGGAGGCCGATCCGCGTACCTGCTGGGACCGGTTCCGGGGGCTGGACGCCGAGGTGGCCGAGGCCGGGCTGGGGCGGGTGGAGCTGGTGGCGCCGTTCATCCCGACGGTGCCGGGGACCGACCGGTACGTCGACCAGCTCCGCTAGCCGGAACGCGGAACGCGGGCGCGGGGCGGAGCCGGACATGGCCGAGCCCCCTCGGCCGGGACGGCGGGCCAGTCGAGAGGGCTCCAGTCAGTGGTGCAGGTGGTGCGGGTACTGCCTGTAATGCAGGCAATGCAGCTGTTGTGCGTGGTGCACAGGGGGGATCGGTGGGGTCGTACGTCCTGACGTTCAGGCGAGGCGCCCCAGCCGGCCTTCGGTGACGTCGGTGACGAACGAGGTCCAGGAGCCCGGCGCGAAGGTGAGGGACGGGCCGTCCTGCACCTTGGAGTCGCGCACCGCGATGGCCTCCATGACGGGGGACTTGACCTCGACGCAGGCGCCGTTGCCGCCGGAGTAGGAGGACTTGGTCCAGTTGTCCGTGGCGCCCTGACGAATAGCCATGTTTCTCTCCGGTTCAGCGAGTTGTGCCAGTGAGGTGTCGGCCATTTCGGTTTCCCTGACCGACGTGATCGACGCTACCGGCACCTTCCGACGGGTGAAGGGGTCGTTCACCCGACCGGGTGGCATATTCCATTCAGGACTTCTGTGGCTGGGGAGAGACGGTGTACCGTACCGGCCCCCCTCGCCACCTGCCCGCCCGTACGGTGTCCGCTGCCTCCGCTTTTACTTCCCCTTGCCCGCATACTCGCCGATGATCTCGGCGATGAACTGCCGTGTCTGTTCGACATTGAGAGCCTGCGCGCGCAGGTGCTCGTACATCACGCTGTACTTCTGAACGTCGTTGGCCTTCTCCAGGTACAAATCGCTCGTCACGCCCTCGATGTAGACGACCGTCGAGTCGGACGCATCCGGGAATTCCAGGATGGCGTACTGGCCGTTCACGCCCGGATGGGCGCCCATCGAGAACGGCATCACCTGCACGGTGATGTACGGCTGTTCGGACTGCTCTATCAGGTACTCGAGCTGCTTGATCATCAGCTGGGGGTCGCCCACGTGCCGGCGCAGCGCGGCCTCGTCGATGACCGCCCACAGCCGCAGCGGCCCGACCTCCGGGTTGTTGTTGTCCGTCTCGGAGAGTCGTTTCTGCCGGTGCATCCGCACCTGGACGCGCTTCTCCACGTCGACCGGGGCCGTCTCGGGCAGCGCGCCGCGGATGAGGGCCTGGGCGTACTCCGGGGTCTGGAGCAGGCCGGGCACCATCTGGGGTTCGTAGGTGCGCAGGCTGGCGGCATCGGTCTCGAGGCCGATGTAGACGCTGTACGGGATGTCGCCGAAGGCGTGCCACCAGCCTTGCTGGCGGGAGTCCTTGGCCATCTGCATGAGGGAGTCGACGAGCCGGCGGTCCTCGACCTCGTACACGTCGCACAGGTCGCGGACGTCGCGCTGGCTGATGGAACGGCGGCCGTTCTCCAGCCTGCTGATCTTCGACTGGGAGACGAGGAGGCGCTCGGCGACCTGCTCGGCCGTCATGCCCTTGTCTTCGCGGAGCTTGCGCAACTCCATGCCCAGTCGGCGGCGTCGGACGGTGGGATTGACATTGGACGCCACTTGAACGGCACCTCCGCCTTCTTCTGGTTCTGTCTCTCAGCGTGTCTGATGGTGAGCAGACTGCCACCGAAGGGCGGGGCGGCGCCGGAGAACGGCGCGGAAACGCCGACGCGCGGGACGGCGGGGCCGGCGGACCGGCCTCGCCATCCCGCGCGCTGGCGGCTCCCGAACCGGGTCATCGGGGACGCCGGTTGCGGCGATGGCGGTTCGGTGGAGCGGTGAATCCGTAGAGCCGTGATCGGTGGATCAGTGCGCGGCCGCGCGGGCCATCGCGCCCGTCCGGCGTGCCTGCAGCGGAACGCCGTTCGCCGTGGCCCGGGCGGGCGGCGGAGCCGCCGGTGCGCGGTCACGGCGCGGCTGCGCAGCCACACCGTTCTGGACGTCCATGACGGCATGCGCCACGAGTCCGCCCATCGGGTCGTGCCGGATCAGATCCCGCAGCCGGGACCTGGACGACCGCCCCTCGTTGCCGGGGTACAGGTGCTTGCCGAGTCCGACCGCGTGGGCCAGTGCGGCGAGCGCCGCGGTCCGCGGGTCCGGCGGTACGCCGGTGCGGATCGCACTGTCGAGCCGGGCACGGATCTCCCGGCTGATCGCCGTGTCGGTCGCCTGGTAGCGAGTCGTCGGCAGCACTCCGCACATCTGTCCCGCGACGGCATGGACCATGCCGCAACGCTCCAGATGAGCGAGGTAAATCTGGCGGAGCCCCAACCGGGGTCCACCGATCCAGTGGACGGCCCGTACCGGGCTGCCGCGCCTGCGCAGCAGTTCCAGTGCGGAGTCCAGAGTCGGATCTCCTGTCGGCCGTGGCATCACCACGGCGATACGATCCCCGTCAGGGGCTATCCGTCCTGCCAGAGCCAGCTCTACTAGCTGTGCCCCGGCCAGGCCGAGGTCGAGCGACTGCGGCTGCGCCGTGGTACCCGTGGTCGGGTCCAAAGCGAGCAGCAGAAGCTCCTCCGGAATTGTTCTGCGGCTCCTGCCCATCCATGCCTCCCCGCGTGGATGAGTGACAGGGTGACGCCTCTCACATTCATCTGTCGAGAGCGCCTGGTCGCTTTGTGGGGGAACCGGCGCTATGTCGTTCTCGTCTAGCACGAGGGCGATGCCCCCGACACGGGACACTGTTAGACATTCGGACAGCCGGACGCGGCGCGATCGAGGAGGAACTGGTGGCGGGCGAGTCCCCCGACAAGTCGGTTGATGAAGGAGCGTCGGGGGCGGCGAGGTCCTCCGCGGAGCGTGACCCGAGGTTGTCGGTGTTGCGGCCGCGGGAACCCGAGTCCGAGACCGCATCCGGTGAGGGCAAGAACCGGGATCCGCTGCGCGAGGCGGTGGCGGCGTGGGTGGCGACGTCCGACGCGGAAGCCGATGGCTCCGCCGATAAGCCGAAGCCGGGCGCCGGGTCCTCCGGACGGGTGGACTCCGAGTCCGACTCGTCTGGGCCCGACAGCGGGCGCACCGCGGTCTCCCGTGCACCGAAGCCGGACTCGGACGGCTCCGATTCCGACTCCGACTCCGATTCCGCTTCTGCGGGCGAGCCGGCGTCGGCCGCGGCGAAGCCGGGCTCGGCTTCGGCCTCCGCCAAGGGCGGTACGGATGCCCCGGCGTCCGCGGCTGCGAAGCCGGCCGCTGCCGATGCGTCGGCCGGGAAGCCGGATTCGGGTTCCGCTTCCGCCAAGGGTGACTCGGAAGCCACTGCCGAGGCCTCGGCCAAGGGGGCGGCGGACAGCGAGCGCACCGCGGTCTTCCGTGCGGTGAAGCCGGGTTCCGCGTCCGCGTCCGCTTCGGCCAAGGGCGGTGCGGACGTTGCTGCCGAGGCCTCGGCCAAGGGGGCGGCGGACAGCGAGCGCACCGCGGTCTTCCGTGCCGTGAAGCCGGGGAGCGGTACGGGTGCCCCGGCGCCCGCCGCCGAGAAGCCGGTCGACGGTGACCGAAGCCCTGCCGGGGGTTCCGGTTCGGGTGCTGCCCAGGCGTCCGCCAAGCCGGGCTCCGGTTCCGGTGACGCCAAGGGCAACGCGAAGGACAACGGCAAGGGCGACACCCCGGGCTCTTCCCCCGCCGCCGTGGACGCGGGGGACAGCGAGCGCACGGCCGTCTTCCGGGCTCCGAAGCTGGATTCCGTCTCGGGTGCCGCGAAGGCCCCCGCCGCGGGCAAGGCTTCCGACGAGTCGGCGGACAGTGAGCGCACCGCCGTGTTCCGCGCGGTGAAGCCGGATTCCGCTTCCGGGGGCGCGAAGGCCGCGCCGGCTGCTGCCGGGAAGCCCGCAGGGAAGCCTGCCGAGGACCCGGGCGACAGCGAGCGCACCGCCGTCTTCCGGGCCGTGAAGCCGGGCACGAAGGCGCCGGCTCCGGCTCCGGCATCGGAGTCCGCATCGGCGTCGGCCCCCGAGAAGCCCGTGGCCTCCCGGCCCGTGCCGCCGAAGGCGGTCGGTGGGGAGCGGGCCAGCACGTTCGTGCCGCTGCGCAAGGACGGGGGCCCTGCGGCCGCCAAGCCCGCGGCATCGGCCCCGGCCCCGGCCCCGGCGGCCGCCGCGGCCACGCCGGTCGTTCCCGAGCGGACCGAGCGGACCACGCAGCAGCCGCTGCCGCCCAAGCCGCCGCTCGACATGCTCGCGGACCTCACCAACAACCCGCCCCCGCCGCCGAGCGCCCTGCGCACGGCCACGCGGCGGTTCAAGATCTACGCCCCGCTCGTCGTGCTCCTCGCGATCATCCTCGCGGTCGTCCAGCTCGTGCGCCCGATGCCCGAGCCGAAGCTCAGGATGACCGCGAAGGCCTCGTACACCTTCGACGGCGGCAACCCGGTCCTGCCGTGGCCGAAGGAGGGCCAGGCGTACATGGCCGCGGCCGGCCTCGGCACCGTCGGCAGCTTCGGCGAGCAGAAGCCGATCGCCATCGGCAGTGTCGCCAAGACGATGACGGCGTACGTGATCCTGAAGAACCACCCCCTGAAGAAGGGGGAAAAGGGTCCGATGATCGACATCGACAAGACCGCGGTCGACGACGGCAACAAGGACTCCGACGGCGAGTCCACGGTCAACACGCTCAAGGCGGGCGACAAGATCTCCGAGTACGACGCCCTCGCCGCGATCATGATCCCGTCGGCGAACAACGTCGCGCGGCTCCTCGCCCGCTGGGACAGCGGCGGCGACCAGGAGGCGTTCGTCAAGAAGATGAACGAGGCCGCCAAGGACCTCGGCATGACCAACACCACGTACACGGACCCCTCGGGTCTGGACGCGACGACGGTCAGCACCGCCGAGGACCAGGTCAAGCTCGGCCTGAAGGTCGTCGAGATGCCCGAGCTGATCGCGATCACCAAGCTGCCGAGCTGGACCGACCCCTCCGGTAAGCCGTGGCGCAACTGGAACGACCTCGTCCCGTTCAACGGCGCGGTCGGCCTCAAGACCGGCTCCACCACCAAGGCCGGCGGCAACCTGCTCTTCGCCGCCGAGAAGAAGGTCGGCAAGACCAACCAGCTGATCGTCGGCGCGGTCCTCGGCCAGCACGGCGTGCCGATCCTCGGCACCGCCATCGGGGCCAGCAAGAACGTCATGCTCGCCACGCAGAAGATGCTGGTGAACGCGACCGTGGTGAAGAAGGGCGACGTCGTCGGGTACGTGGACGACGGCCTCGACGGCCGCACCCCGGTCGTGGCCACCGCCGACGTGGAGGCGGTCGGCTGGCCGTCGCTCACGGTCGACATCAAGCTGGCCGACGGGGACGCCAAGCTCCCGCAGACCGCCAAGGCGGGCACCGAGATCGGCGTGCTGACCGTCGGCGAGGGGGCCAGCCAGGTGAAGGTGCCGGTGGCGCTGCAGAGTGATCTCGTTGCGCCCGGCATCGGCAGCAAACTGACCCGTGTCGGCTGATCGCCGCCATCGGTGAGGTGACCGCGTGATTCCGGCGCCCCGGGCAACCCCGGGGCGCCGCCGCGCGTCTAGCGACCCGGGAACGGGACACAGACGGGACGCACATGTTCGACCCATGCGCCGGGGAGTCCGGGACGTCCGGGGAGTACGGCAGTGACCACCGCTGAGCAGCAGAGCCAGGGCCAAGGCCAAGGCCAGAACCAGGGCGAGAGACAGGGCCGGAGCGCACCAGCCGCCGCCGGCGGATCCGGTGTGCCCGAGGCCGCCGCCTCCGGCTCCGCTCCCGCGCCCGGCGGCATAGGGGTCCCCGGCATCCTCGGCTGGGCCCGCCGGCACCCGGTGGTGGTCGCCACCGCGCTGGCCGCGGTGCTGCACGTCGTCTGGTTCTTCAGCTTCGCCAACAGCGGGGGCGACCTGGCCGCACAGGACGCCTGGGCCGAGTTCGTCGGCCGCCATCCGGACTCGGCGTACAACCTCGCCTGGTACGGCGGCATGCACCCCGTCTCGTACAGCGTGGTGTCCCCGTACGTGATGTACATGATCGGCGTGCGGACCACGATGATGGTCGCCGGCACGGTCTCGGCCGGGCTGCTCGCACTGATCCTGACCCGCAGCCGCGCCGCGGTCCGCGAGCCGCTGTGGCCGGCCCTGGCCGGGGTGTACGGGCTGCTCTGCAACGCCCTGTCCGGCCGGGTCACCTTCGGGCTCGGCGCGATGTTCGCGCTCGGTGCGGTCGCCGCCGTCTTCTGCTGGCCCCGCACATGGGCGGAGCGGCGCTGGGCCAAGGCCGCGGTGGCGGCTCCGCTCGCCGGCGTCGCGACCGCCTCCAGCCCCGTCGCCGGACTGTTCCTCGGGGTGGTCGCGGCCGCGCTGTTCCTGTCCGGGCGGCGCCCGGGGGCGTACGCGCTGGGGCTGGCCCCGGCGGCGGTGGTCGGGCTGTCGGCCTGGCTGTTCCCCTTCTCCGGGACGCAGCCCATGAAGCTCGGCTCGGCCGCGCCGCCGTTCCTCTTCGGGCTGGCGATCCTGTTTCTCGTACCGAAGCGGTGGAAGACGGTCCGGATCGCCTCCGCCGTCTACGCCGTCGGCGTCCTTCTGACCTGGGCGATCGACTCGCAGGTCGGCTCGAACGTCACCCGGCTGGTCATGCTGTTCGGCGGGGCCGTGCTGCTCGCGGCCCTCCCGTACGCGGTCCCGCGCACCCGGCACTGGTACGCGGTGCTGTTCGCGTTCGTCGGGGTCAACTTCTGGATCACCTCCAACAGCATCACGGACATCGTGCGCACCACCCCGGTGGCCGCCTGGAACCGGGAGCTGGCCCCGCTGGTCGACCAGCTGAAGAAGGCGGGTGCCGAGCGCGGCCGGGTCGAGGTGGTCCCGGCCAGCAGTCACCGCGAGTCCTCGGCCTTCCCCGCGTACGTGAACCTCGCGCGCGGCTGGAACCGGCAGGCGGACCTGGAGCGGAACCCGCTCTTCTACGACGACACCCTCACGGCCGAGAGCTACCGGGGCTGGCTGGACCGCTGGGCCGTGCGCTACGTGGTGCTGCCCGCCGACAAACCCGATTCGGGCGGGGAGGGCGAGGCGAAGCTGGTGCGCGGGGGGCTCCCGTACCTGCAACAGGTATGGGGCGACGCGAACTGGCAGCTCTTCAAGGTGGACGAGCCGACGGACCTGGTGTCCGGGCAGGCCACGGTGGTGCGGGCGGGCGCCGACCAGCTGATCATCGACGTGAAGGCGGCCGGGCGGGTGCTCGTGCGGATCCCGCACTCGCCGTGGCTGGGGCTGGTGGACGGTTCGGGCAGGCCGGTGCCGCCGCCGCAGGAGACGCTCGCGTCGAAGGCGCGCAGAGGGGGCGGGGGCTCGGGCACGCCGCCGAAGGAGTACGCGAACACGGCCGGGTGCCTGTTCAAGGCGGCTCCGGACACCGAGGGCGATGTGTGGACGGAGCTGCTGGCGCCGGGGCCGGGGGTGTACCGGGTGGCGGCGAAGTACCAGCTGCCGCGGGGGACGCCGTGCCCGGAGGAGCTGAGCCGGCGGGTGGCGGAGCCGCCGGAGCACGTGGTTCCGCCGCGTCCTTGATCGGGATTTTTTTACATCCGGTCCGGGTGCGTCGCTCCGTATATCTGCATACCATCCCAATAGTCCGATTGGGTGCTTCCCGAGGGAGTTGACGACGGGATGAGCAAAGAGCAGCAGAAGCAGGATTTCCGAGAGGCCTTCCAGGCCCAGGAGCCGGATCGGCCGCCGCGCCCGGCAGGCCACGGCTTCAGCGGGCCGGTGCGGAGCAAGGTCAAGGGTGGACTGCACACGAAGGCGGCCCTCAAGCGGGCCGGCACTCCGCAGGGTGACCGCATCGGCGAACGCAGTAGAGGCCTGAGCTGATCCCACGACCCACGCCCTATGACCTGCGACCCGCGCCCCGCGTCGCCGGTCGATAGCGGCGGCAGCCCTTCCGGTTCCGGCCGGGAGGGCTTTCGTACGCCTCTGACCAGGGGCTTTGGCTCTTGGTGGGTCTGCGGGCGAGGACCCGGACAACTATGGACGGCCACCGCACCAACGACGTCATCTTCCAGGCCGACTTGGCGCCCCGACCCGGCACCCGCCAGCCCGTGGACGAGGCCACGCCCCGTCAGACCACGGAGAAGGCGCCCGACAAGCCGAGTCCCCTTGACCCACCGCCCAGCCCCTGGTGTCGGACTGGGGCGAGACCACCCTCTTGCGCTCGCTCGACGAGGTCGCCGCGCGCAGCGGTGCCGCAGGCAGTCGAGCAAGGAGCGATGAAATCAAGGAGCGATAAAATCGAGGTGGTGCCGGTATGGCTAGGCAGCGAGGACCATCCGTGATCCTCCGCATCCTCCGCTCCATGGGCTCTTGACCCGTCTGCCGAGACCATCGGACACCGGCCCGAATGCGCGTCCCTGCCCCGGGTAGGTGGATGGTATGTCCGGTCACCACATTGACAGCACCTTGTCTCTGCTGGCCCACGGCTATGCATGGGCACCCGATCTACGCCGGGCCCATGACGACGCGCCGGTCGTGCACGCCCGCCTGGTGGGGCGACCCGCGCTGCTGCTGCACGGTCCCGATGCCGTTGCCCTCTTCTACGACGAGAGCCGCGTCGAGCGGCACGGTGCGCTGCCGTCACCGGTGCTCGACACCCTCTTCGGCAGGGGAGCGGTGCACACCCTGGACGGAGCACGGCACCGGGCGCGCAAGGAGCTGCTGGCATCGCTGCTGATGTCACCCGAGGGCATCGGTGGCCTGACCGCGCGGGTGGAGAGCGGCTGGCGCGAAGCCGTGACCCGCTGGGAGGGCCGCGCAGTGGTGCTGTTCGACGAGGTGGCAACGCTGCTCGCGGGGGCGATATGCGACTGGGTGGGTCTGCCGGCCCCGGGCGACGCGGCCCGAGAGATCGCCAAGGACTGCGTGGCCATGGTGGACGGGTTCGCCACCGCTGGACCCCGGCACGTACGCGCCCGCCGTGCCAGGCACCGCCAGGAGCGGGACCTCATGGCCGCCGTGAACCGCGTCCGCGCAGACGACCCACACCTGGCTTCCGGGACGGTGCTGGAGACGGTCGCCCTCCACCGTGGGGCGGACTCCGCCCTGCTCGATCCGCACACGGCGGCCGTCGAACTCTTGAACATCATCCGTCCGACCGTCGCCGTCACCTGGTACGTCACCTTCGCCGCACACGCGCTCCACCGCCATCCGGGCCGGCGTGACCAACTGCGCATCGACAGCCCCGCCCGCGCACGCGCGTTCGCTCACGAAGTCCGCCGGTTCTACCCCTTCGTGCCCTTCATCGCAGGCCAGGCCGCCCGCGAACTCACCTTCGCCGGTGACCAGATCCCGGCGGGTACCCTCCTCCTGCTGGACGTGTACGGGCACCATCACGACCCCGCACTCTGGGACCGGCCGTACGACTTCGCCCCGGAGCGCTTCCTGGACCGCGAACCCGGCCCCGGCGAACTGATCCCCCAGGGCGGTGGCGACGCGCGGACCGGCCACCGGTGCCCGGGTGAGGACATCACCCTCTCCCTGCTCACCGCTCTTTCGTCGGCCCTCGCCGCCACCGACCCCGCCGTACCGCAACAAGACCTGTCCATCCCGCTGAACCGAATCCCCACCCGACCCCGCAGCGGTTTTGTCATCGAGGTCTCATCCCAGGCAAGGAGTCACCATGCCCCGCGGTTCCAGTCCCAAGCGTGAACGCCAGTACGAACACATAAAGGAGGGTGCCGAGCAGCGCGGTGAGAGCCCGAAGCGGGCCAAGGAGATCGCTGCCCGCACCGTCAACAAGGAACGCGCCCGCGCGGGCGAGTCGAAGACGGCGAGCCGCTCCTCCCTCAACGACACGTCCTCCTACAAGCGCGGCGGGCAGCACTCCGACAGCGGTTCCCAAGGCCCGACGAAGGAGCAGCTCTACAACGAGGCCAAGCAGCGCAACATCAAGGGCCGCTCCCAGATGGACAAGACGGAACTCAAGCGCGCTCTCGGACACTGAAGGAAGTGAGGGCCGTGCGCATCGCGTTCCTGACTGCACCCTCGGGCGTGGAGGAGATCGAACTCACCGCACCCTGGAAAGCGGTGGGGGAGAACGGCTGGATCGCGCAGCTGGTCTCGACCGCTCCCGGACGGGTCCAGGCGTTCAGGCACTTCGACAAGGCGGGTACCTACGCGGTCGACCACCTGCTCGCCGGTGACACCTCGGACACCTTCGACGCGCTCGTCCTGCCCGGCGGGGTCGCCAACCCCGACGCCCTGCGCATGAACGAGCGGGCGGTCGGATTCGTACGGAGCTTCTTCGACGTCGGCAAGCCGGTTGCGGCGATCTGCCACGCACCCTGGACCCTCGTGGAAGCGGATGTCGTACGGGGCCGGACGCTGACCTCGTGGCCGAGTCTGGCGACCGACATCCGGAACGCGGGCGGTACCTGGGTGGACGAGGAGGTACACGTTTGTCACGCGGCGCCCGCGACGCTCGTTACGAGCCGCAGGCCGGCTGATCTGGCCGCGTTCTGCGCCGCATTCGTGAGGGAGTTCGCGGCCGGGGACAGCCAAGGTCCCCCACCGAGGTCCACGCCTGGCTCGCCGTAGGCGTCCCCCGTCATCGGCACTGGAACGTGCGCGTCTGGCCTTGTGGCACTTCCGTGGGATGGCTGACGGAGAGAATGCTGCGCATAAACCCCCGGATCCGGCTGGACCGGGCCCGCGGCTTCACGGTGTCTACGCAGTCAGCTCGGCCAGTTTGCTCAGCGCCGACGGGTGCGGGCGTTCCGGCGCCCGTTCGCGTACCGCCGCCGTCTGCACGCCGATCGACTGCAGTTCCTTGCGGCCCAGCGCTTCCCGCACCTGCGGGAACCACTCCTGCTCCTCGGCCGCCAGGTGCCGCTCCACAGTGTCGATCAGCACATGCAGCTTGGCGGCGTAGGACTCGTCGCCCGGCTGCATGCCCGCAAGCTCGCGGGCCAGTACGTCCGCCACGTGGTGCTCCTCCTGGAACTCCAGCACCAAGGGTGCGGTTTCGGGCATGAGCCGACGCACCTGCGGGTACATGACCTCTTTCTCGACGAACATGTGGACGGTCAGTTCGTGCAGCAACTCATTCACGATCTCGCCCTGCCCGCTGGTGTCCCCGGCCAGCCCTTCTGTGCCCTGATCTCCGTCCGCGGCACGGCAAGCGCGGATCAGTTTCCGTACCCGCTTGTGATCCTCCCTGAGCATCACGATCGCATCAGTGGACATGACCGACACCTCGTGATCTCAATCCGGCGGGCGGCGGCCTGCTCGCCGGCCATGGGCGCCTTCGTGCGGCGTGATGTCCACGGCCTTGTCCAGGTCGGTGCCGGCAAGTCCGGGCTCCACGGGGAGAATGGGAATCTCCTTCGCATGATGTCGGCAGACATGACTGCCTCCTTGCACGCGCTTCCATTATCGCGCGTCTACCCCGCTCAGACCTCCTCAAGACCGGCTGAGACCGGGCATGGCGGAGCCCGATGGGAGCAGACGCCCGGCATGACGGCGACCGGATGGCAGCGGCGGGGAAGCCTGGGAGACGAAGGGAACCCATTCCGGTCGCACGTCATGTGGCGGATTCGGAGGCCAGTCAGGCCGGCCTGTGCGAGGAAACCGGACTGACCGTGACCCAGGTCGAGGCAGCCGCGACACGGCATCACAAGCCCGGCCGGACGTAGCGGGCCCCGGCCCCGCAAGGGCGGGTTTGATCAGGTGTGCAGGCGGGTCCCCGCACCGGCGTCACCCTCCCGCTCCAGAGTTTGGGCGAGCACTCGCGCGGTGGAACGCAGACGGGAACCAATCGATGGAGGACGGCGGAGATTCGACCGGACGCGAGCGGGCAGGCGAAGGAGCGAGGAATGATTCCCGTAATGAGCTGGATCACCATGACGAACGCGAACGCATACACGCACAGGAGCAGGGGCGGGCCCCCGAGGACCGGGCCGCCGCCAACCCATCCGCTCCCGTCAGGCTCGGGCCCGGTTCCTCATACACCGAGGCCGGTCCCCAGTCCCGTCCCGGGACCGGAGCCGATCCCTGAACCGCCGCCGACCCCTCCACGCCGGTAGGTGCCGGCCAGGCCCCGACAGCAGGGAGAAAACATGGGTACTCCTCCAAATGATCCCGTACCTCCCAGCCCGACCCCTGCGCCGGGTCCCGGCCCCGGTCCGCAACCCGGACCCCTGCGCCGGGTCCCGGCCCCGGTCCGCAACCCGGACCCTTGCCTGGGCCGGTCCCGGCTCCAGGGCCGGACCCGGTGCCACCCGCCCCGCCACAGCCTGAACCCGATCCACAGCCGTCACCCGCCCCGCGACCCGATCCGCACCCGCAGCCGGGCCCGCTGCCCGGCCCTGTACCCGCCCCACAGCCCGCCACACGAGGGCAGGCAGGCGGTGGGATACTCCCGCTTTAGACGAGGCTTAGCCGACGACGGCCACCGCGAGCGGGTTGTTGCCGACGTGGATGGTGGCGATCACCCTGTTGGTGCTGGTGTTGATCACCGAAACCGTGTCGCCGCTGCGGTTGGCCACGTAGACGCGGGGGCGGGACTGTTCCGCTGCCACCCCGATGGGCGTGTGACCGACGGGGACGGATGTGACCGTGAGGGCGTTGGTGTTGATCACCGACACCGTGCTGTCACCGGCGTTGGTCACGAAGGCGCGGGCACGGGACGGCTGACCTCGCTGCTGCGACCGGCCCTAGTGGGCATGCCCCAGGGGCCCCGCTCCCGGCGGGGCCCCTGGGTGGTGACGATCTGTTCGTCCGATCGAGGGAACATGCGGACCGCGCGGCTGAACTGTCCGCATGGCGCCCGCCTTGCGGACAAAATGCACGCATGACGTTTAACCCGAATGAAACTGTCTATCTCATCCAAGACCACAAGATCGGTGAGGACGGCTGGCTCCCCAAGGGGCTGCGTGGCACGACGGGCGACCCGGCCAAGGGCGAGTCGTACGAGGCGAGCATGAACGCCAGTGCCAAAGCCGAGAAGAACGACGCTGGGACGAGGGTGTGGGTCCTCTTCGAAAACCAGGTCTGGACGAAGGTTCCGGCGGACGTTCTGTCCAACCAGCCCGCCTAAGGACTGTCCCGTAATTGATCTTCGGGCGTCTCGGGCCGGGGTCGATGCTCGGCGGTCGCCCGCCTCACGCCGCCTGGAGGATGTTGTGCAGGCGGGCGATGCCGAGCATCGCGTGGTGGACGCCGTCGCCCTTGAGACGGCAGTCGCGGAGGATCTTCCAGGTCTTCATCCGGGCGAAGACGTGTTCGACGCGGGCGCGGACCTGCTTGTGCTCACGGTTGTGTTCGGCTTGCCACTCGGTGAGCTCGCCGCCCTTGGGTCGGCGGCGAGGGATGACCAGGCCGGTGCCCGGGTAGCCGCCGTCGGCGATCGTCGTGGTTCGGCCGACCGCGTCCTTGGCGCCGGATTCCTCCCAGGCCTTGCAGTCGTTCCGGTTGCCGGGCAGGGGCTTGCCGACAGCGACGACCAGGCGGGTGTGGGCGTCGATGACCACCTGGTGGTTGGTGGAGTACCGGTAGTTCTTGGACTGCTCGGCGATCGTGTGGTCGCGGGTCGGAACCAGGGTGCCGTCGACGATCAGCACGGTGCCCTTGCGGAAGCGTTGCCGCGGCTTGAGCGCGAGCAGCGGGCCAATGTGGTCGATGATGCGGGCGGCCGCCGACTTGGACACCCCGAATAGTGGCGCGAGCTGTCGCAACGTCAGTTTGGTGCGCCAGTAGGCCGCGACCAGCAGGACCCGATCCTCAAGGGGCAGACCCCACGGTCGGCCAGGGCGAATATCATCGCCACCCTCGCGACGCAGGGCCGTCATCAGCTTGCGAAAGTCGCGGGGGCTCAACCCGGTGAACGGGGTTATCCAAGAGGGCTCTGACGCCTTGATCACACCAGCCACACCGAGATCATCTCATCCGCTCTGACACCCGACTCGGCCGGATCTGGACCGACGAACCCATCAGGCAGGTTGGCGGCGCCGGTAGTAGGCCCAGGCAAGAGCCAGCACGATCGGACCCCACAGCAGCGCCGGGCTGATGCACACCCGGGCCAGGGCCATCCACCACCCGTTGCTGAACCCCACCTCGGGCACGATGCCCGCCCAGGCGAGCGGCATGAGATCGAACATCGCCACCAGGGCCAGGCCGCCCAGGACCGCCGGGATCAGGGCGGCGAGCGGGGGCACCCGACGGCCGCCGACGAACGGGATCCAGCGCGGGAACAGCTCGCCCCAGCCGGCCACCAGCCCAGTGGTCAGCAGACACAGCGCCTCGGTGAGCACACTGAGGCCAACGACGTAGCCCGGCGCCCACCAGGGCAGAGGCGGCCGGTGCGGCTCGACCGTGCCCATCGTGAAGCCGACGGCGAACGGGAGCCGCCACAGGCAGTGCGGCAGCACGATGAACGGGAGGGCCTTGGCCAGACTCAGAGCCCAAACGGGGACGGGGCGCTCGGTGTCGCCAAGCGGAAGGGCGAGACGTGTGATCGGCATGACCCCACCGTTGCCGAACCTCAACGACCGTGCGTCAGCCACACGACCGATCACGATCCCCCACGAGAGCTACCCCTCCACCGTCCTGGCGGCTGACCGTTGGTAGAACCAGGGCGGCCCTGCCAGAGAGCAGTTACGGGACAGCCCTTAGGGGCAATGCCGTTCATTTGCGGCAATGTCAACGGCATTGGCCTGAGACGAGCTCCTGATCCGAGAGGCCGGAGGGACTACTGCTGCGGTCTGGATGTAAATCCGATGCATTCGACGTCGATCTGATCGGCGAGTTCATTCAGAACGCGGGACAGGTCAGTGACGGTCTGCTCATCGCCGCGCATCTCTCCGATATCCGTCGAGCGCAACCAATCGGCGGCGAGGCTGCGCAGCAGAGCGGTGACGTGGCCTGCTGGTATCAGCAGATCGCCGTCAGGGGCGGGAATCAGCGGTATCGACACCGTGATCATGGAATCGCCTCAGCCATTGGACTCGGCGGTCGAGATGTCCGCGAGGGCGGAGTCCGGGTCGCCTTCGATCGCGAGATCGCCCAGGGTGACGATACCGACCAAGCACCCGTCCTCCTCGGTCACGGGAAGCCGCCGCAACGCGTGTTCGTGCATGAGGTCCGCTGCTCGACCGGGAGCGTCCTGCGGTTGGACAGTGACGGGGGCCGGGCTACAGACGGCACGCACGGTGGTTTCGGCAGGGTCCCTGTTCTCGGCGATTGCTCGGATGACGAGATCCCGGTCGGTGAGGATGCCTTTCAGGCGTCCGTCGTCGTCGACAACGAGAAGGTCACCGATGTCCGCGTCGCGCATGAGACGGGCTGCCTCGGACAGCGACGTCAGCGTGCGGGCGGTGACGGGGTGGCCGGTCATGAAGTCCTGGATCTGCTGTGCCATGGCAGCCTCCGCTTCTGGCGCCAGATTAACCCTTCACCGAAGCGGCTGCCCGGTCGCAGCAGAGGCAAGCGCAGACCGGCCGATCGGGTATCGCGGCCCTCCTCGCCGCCTGACAGCCGTCGGTTGGAAGGTTTATCCGCTCCCACTGGGGCACGGAAGGCTCCATCACGGCCCGAGGTTACGTGCGGCTACACGCTGGCCGCAGACGAGAATCCCGCCGAGGCAGGTGACGCGGAACGAGCCCTCCGCCCGGATCGTTTCGTCCACCCGTTCCCGGGCCCGCTCGACGGTCTCCTTGAAGGGGACGCCCATCTGGTCGGCCCACGCCTCGTACGAAGCCAGGTGGGCGACCACAGGCTCGGCGTCGGTCACTTCGATCACTCCGGGGGGCGCCCAGAAGGGCGGGGGCGTCTTCCAGGGTGAAGCGGGCGGAGAGCTGTACTCGGGCGGGGCCTTCCGGGATGCCGAGGACGTCGCCGGCGGCTCGTCGCCAGAGGTCCTCCAGTTCACGCTTGTCGGTCCTGCTGTTGGTGGACGCGATGGCGATGCCGCCCCTGGCCAGAACGCGCCCCAGCTCCTGGGCGGCTCGGGCCTGGTCCTCGACGTGGTAGAGCATGTGCATGGCCAGGACCGCACCCAAGGCCCCGTCCGCGATCGGGAGCCGCTGGACGTCCGCGGCCACGGCTCCTGCGATGCCCGCCAGGATGCCGGGGAGAGAAGCCCTCCCCCGTGATGGTCTGGACGCCGGAGCACACCGGTCTCTTCCTCGACCACATCGCCGAGGACCGGCTGTACGCATGCCGAGTGGGAGAGCGCGTGGGTGGAGACGGGCCGCGTCTTCACCCGCAAGAACGGTGAGCTCCTCCACCCGGCGAACGTCACGCGCCGCTTCATCGAGCTGTACGAGGAGATCGGGCTCCCGCCGATCCGCCTCCACGACCTGCGCCACGGCGCCGCGACCCTGGCCCACGCTGCTGGGGCGTGCCGATCCGTCGGCAGCAATCCCGGAGGCCGACAGCACGTCCGCTCACGCACCGCTCACGCAAACGGCCCCGGACGAGGAGTCCGGGGCCGAGTAGAGCGCCTCGCCGGGAGGAAATCCCAGGGCAGCGCCTTGCGTGCTGTGCCCCCGGCAGGATTCGAACCTGCGACACCCGCTTTAGGAGAGCGGTGCTCTATCCCCTGAGCTACGAAGGCCGGGGCTTGTCGGAAACGTTGCCGGAAACCCCAGAGGGATTGTCCGAGCCGCTTCGGCAAGCGTGCTGGTCGGATGACGTGCGCACGCCCGGGCGGAGGTGCCCTCGCGGACACTTTCCCCGGCACACGCCTGGTAGTCGTCTGACCGCTGACAGCCTAGCGGATCGTGCTGGGAGTGGTCGCATGGATTGCCGTGGGAGTGGGCCTGAGGCGAAGGCATCGTCGTGACCTGGGGTTTCTGAGCGTCTGAGGTGGTGGGTGGGGAGGCCGGGGGTGCTGCACGGGTGTGGGCAGGCTGCTGGAGCATCCGTTCTGTTCCGCTTGTCATGGATGGGGCCTTTTTAACGGAGCGACGGCCGCGCCCTGGGGTGGGCGCGGCCGTCGTGGGGTCGAGGGGTGTCAGGCGATGCGGAGGACCTGTTGGGCGTTGATGCGGGCCTGGAGGTGGATCTGGTGGCTGGTGGCGTTCTGGGAGAGGGCGAAGCCGAGGACGAAGATCTTTTGGCGATCCACGCCGTAGGCAATCATGCGGCGATTCCAGAGGCTCTGGTCGAATTGGCTGTGTACGGACTCGGAGTCGGCGCGGTAGGGGTAGAGGAGCTGGTGGGTGAGGCTGGCCTCGGGGATCTGCTGAAGGTATTCGGCTCGGTGGAAGCCGCGTTCGCTGTCGCTCTTGATGCGCTTGCCGGTGTCGACGCAGCGCAGGGTCCGGTCGGCAGGGGTGGTGGTGATGCCGACGGGGACGCGGTAGTCGTGGTCGCCGTGGCGGCAGGGGATCTTGAGGACGTGGTACCAGCGGCTCTTGGCGGCTCCCGCACGGTGCTCGAGCTTGGTGATGGGGAGGGGTTCGAGGATGCGGGTGCCGTCGTCGATGCGGATGCTCTCGGCGATGCGGCCTTGGTCGCACCAGAGCTCGTGACCGCTTCGGCAGGGGCTGATGCGTTCGTAGAAGACGGGGGCGACGGAGCCGTGCTGCTTGTTGATGGCCAATAGGCCGGCCCGGGCGAGGGCGTCGCGGTGGACACCGCGGAAGGCTCCGTCGTAGACGACGCCCATGCAGTGGGGCAGTGCGTCCTTCAGCACGCGGAACTGGCGTAGCCGATCGTCGCCCAGATGGAGAAGTCCGCAGGCATCATCAAGGATGGCCTGGCGAGCATCCACACGGCGATGACCGACATGGCGGACGGACACATAGAAAACGATGCTCTGATCGGGGCCATGTTCCGCAAGATCACACCCCCGCCCCACGGCGAGCCCGGCGCTTCGGGCCACCAGCAGTGAGCACCAGCGACAAGGTCCGGGAGGTCGTAACCGACGTCACCGGCATCGAGTGGCCTGCCGGAAACGTAGGCAAACTGCGTGACATCGCCAACGCCTGGCGGACGTTCGCCGACGACATGGAAGACATCGCAGCGGCCTCCAACAAGGCCGCTCAGACACTGATTTACAACAACACCGGCGAGGCGATCTCCGCATTCGCCGATCCCTTCTGGGCCCGCTATTACGGCGACAAGAAGGGCTGGCTCCAAGACCTCGTCGACGGCCCACGGTCGCTTGCCGACGGGATCGACAAGTACGCCGATGCCGTGGCCGACGCGAAGAAGAAACTCGACCGCGAACTGGAGATCGCCGGCGCCGTCATCGTGGCCGGCACGGCCCTGGCGTTCTTCACCCTCGGAGCCACCGAAGTCGCAGCGGCGGCCGCCACGGCCACCATCGTCGAGCTTGCCGCGACCGTGGGCGTGGCCCTCACGACCGAGGTCGCCATCATCGCCGGCACCGTCTTCGCGACCGCAGCCATCGCGGGCATCGAATCCGTCACCGTCGACCTCGCCGTCGCCCAGCCGCTCAAGATAGCGGCCGGCGTCCAGACCGGCGGCCTCAACCTGGACGAAGCCCGGGACGCCGGAGTCTACGGAACCCTCACCGGCGGAGCCTTCGGGGGAGCCGGGAAGACGTTCCAGCTCGCAAGGGAGGGTGGCGGCTGGGGCAGCCTTCTGGGCGGTGTCCGTCTGCCGGGCTACACCCCGGAATTTGCGTTGCCTAACGGGCTCGGGGCCGAAGCAGGCGATCTCGGCATGCTCCTGCGCGACGGAGAGCCGAACGCGTGGCCTCGTAACAAGCGCAAGGGACCAGTCAATCCCAAATACCGTGCCGATGTCCCGGGTGACGAAGGGATCAACGGCTCGCATACCATCGAGCGGCACGTGAAGATGACTACGCGTGACCTGCGTACGCGCCTTCGACTCAGCCCCAAGATGGATGCGGCATCAAGGTACATAGATGAGGAGTCGGCCCAGAGATTCACTGATGCTGCGATGCTGAGACACCAGAAAAATATCGACGAATGGCTCGCTAAACCCAAGAGCACGAAGATAGATTTCTCTATGCGCTTCGACGAGGCAACCGGCATGATTCTAACGCGGGAGAACTTCAAGCGCGGAACCGCCGCGCAATGGGTGAACGGCGTACAGGTGGTCCTGAAGCGTGATCCATCCGCTGCGAGCGGCTACCGAGTTCTCACTTCATATCCTATTCCGTAGCGCGAGAGTAAGGCACGAACAGGTGACACCGTCGGACGACCGTTTTCGTGAGCTGCGTCAGCTCCTGTGTTCTTATGAGGAGACTGGTTTTGTCTTCGATGACACAGAGAAGCGTAGCGGAGTTGCGCTCAGTGCCTACCTCAGGCAAGCCGCGCTCGATCCCGCGCGTGCAGTCGAGGCGGCAGCGGAAATCGACGATCTCCTAGAGACCGGCCTGTTCAATGATGAGATCGCGGATGACGTCGATCTTTTGCCTCACATCCGCCCTCCCCGCGGGGGGACGGTGGAGGGCTGCCTTGCCGTTATCGGCGGGCACCTCCGGCGGTTCCTTGCAGAACCGGTGCCACCCTCTCAGCTGCCTCCTGAGACCGCATGGGAATGGAGAGAACGCTTTCCTGAACTCTCGCACCTGATGGCAGCATACTTCCATCAAGATTTCTCACTGGAGTACTCCTCGCACAGAGAAGCCCTGGACGACTATGTTTCAGGCGCTGAAGAGAGTGACCTCCGGCAGGTGGCGGGCGAGATCAAAGAATTCCTGATCCTCAATGAATCGGATCAACTGCTCAAGAAGTCGGCGGCTACGCTGGGGCTCAGTATTCTCCCGCCGCAGGGTGTGCGGCTGCGTCAATGGTTGATGGATGTGCGGGAGATTATTCTCCACCACCCCCAGGGATGAGTGGCAGGTAGTAGGCACTCGCTGACGCTCGATTCCCAGCTCGCCCGGCGGAGCCTCTGCCGGGTGTTGCCGAGCAGCTTGGCCTCAGGCGGTCGATCGCATTGCTCGGCTCCAGTGGTTGCGCCCAGAGCCTCGCGATGGGCCTTGCCGAAGGCGGCGTGAAGCTTGGCGGCTTCAGGAGGCAGCGCGGTGTCGGTGCCCAGGATCACCGCGCGGCTTTGGCGGGCCTTGATGCCGCGCAGCCGTTTTGGCCTCGTCGGCGCCCGGACCGGCCTGTACGGAGGTGACGCCTTCGGCGTACGCCTTGAGCGGACGGCCCAGGGCGATCTCGAGCCAGATGGCGCTGAGTTCACCGAGCGGCTTGCGGTCGAAGCTTCACGAACAGGCGCTTGCCCTTCCGGGCGAGTCACGGAGAACGGCGCCGACCTCGTCGCCCCTTGCACGCGAGGTGGGTGCGGACGGCGCCGCCCCCTCACGAGGGCGGTGGGCAGGGCGCCGATGTGGGCCTCGTCCTCACCACGCCGCACTTCTACCGGTTCTGCGTGATGAGTTCGGAGATCCGGCCGACCAGCGGGCGCAGTTCCTCGTGGTGCTTGCGCGCGATGCGGGTGCCCGAGTTCGCGGCACGGTCGCGGTTTTCCTTCACGCGATGCTGCTTGCATGCCGGCACGGGCGAGGTAGGCGTCGTAGCTGTTGTGCCGGCTCAGCGAGCATGCTCGGCCACATGCCGACCGGGACTCACGTAGATCGGGCCGTAGGCAATCGGCAGATGGCTGTCATCGAGCGGCGGGGGCTCCCTTCCCAGAAATGGGGCGGTATAGGCAGGCAGGATCCCGGATTGACCGCAGAGTGGCTTAGGGGCTCGCTCCAACCGCTGACCTGCAGCGATGGGCTGAACGTTCCAGGAAAAATTGGCAGACGTTCCGAGGGCCTTCGCGAAGAGCCCTCTGAACTGCGCTTTTAAGTTTTCCCGCAAGCCCCACGAAGGCCGGGGTTTGACGGAAACCCGGGGGCGAAACCCCAGTGGGGTTCACCATCCCGGCGAGTCAAACGCCCTGGTCAGCAGACAGGCGCAGGAGTTGAGGGCGGTATCCTGGCGGACATTCTCCCCAGCACGCGCGCAGTAGCCGACTGACCACCGACAGCCTAGCGGATCGTGCTGCGCGGATGCGCCCCCATAAGCCAACGCGGCTTCGCGAGCTGCGTGGGGCCGCTGACCTGCGACCTGGCCTCTGACGCCGGCTGCGGCACTCCGCGCAGGCAACCGACTGCCTCAGGCCGCGCGGAAGAAGCTCGTCGGCCGGTGTGCGGCCCGCCGCACGGCGGACCGGTTCGGCCGGATCGACCGAACCGGCGTGTCGCACGCCGATACCGTCGCTGACGCGAAGGAGAAGAGTAGCTGTGGATGGCTGCGTCCCGGAGGCTTCGGGGCAGGGGTGGCCAGCCGGGAGTCCGGACGGCGTAGCGGTGGTTATCGGCCATGATCCGGCGGAAGGGGTTCGTCCGGGTGGGGGTGCTGGGAGACTGCGGGCCGTGGACTCGGTGAGCAGCAACATCTCCGGCGGCACCTTCTACGGCCCGGTCATCATGGGCCGGGACTCCCGGGTGGCCCACCATGGCCCCATGGCTGCGCCCGTGCCCCGCATGCTGCCCTTCGGGCCCGACGGGTTCGTCGACCGCGAGGCCCCGCGGGCCCGGCTCGACGAGCTGCTCGCCGGGCGCGACGGCCAGGGCGCGCCGCTGCTGGTGCTGTTGCACGGCACCGTCGGGGTCGGGAAGACCGGGCTGCTCCTGCACTGGGCGCAGCAGCGCAAGGAGGCTTTCCCCGGCGGGGTGTTCTACGCCGACATGAGCCCCCAGGGGGTCGGGGACGCCGCCGACACCACCGCCGTGCTCGAGTCGTTCATCGGGGTGCTCGGCACGCCCCGCGCCGAACTCCCTTCGACCGAGCATGCGTTGGCCGCGCGCTTTCGCAGCCTGACCGCCGGCCTGCCCTCGCTCGTCGTCCTCGACGGGGTCGTCTCCGCGGCCCAGGTGGGCCGGCTGCTGCCCGGCCATCCGGGCAGCATGGTGGTGCTGACCAGCAGGTTCCGGCTCGGCGCGTTCGAGCAGCAGGACCAGGGCGGCGGGCGGCTGCCGGTGCGGCTCGCGGTGCCGGAGCTGGACGAGGAGGCGTGCGCCGAGCTGTTCCGCACCGTCGCGGGGGAGCACGTACCGGCAGGGGAGGCGCTGCGCACGGTACTGCGGGCCTCGGCGGGGCTGCCGTACGTCGTGCGCATCGCCGCGGCCTGCGCCGCCGATCCGGCGTCCGACGGGGTCGAGGGGCTGGCGGCCCGGATCGCACGGGAGAACATCCTGGAGGCGCTCGAGATGCCCCGCCGCCTCTTCGACCTCGCCTACGAGGCCCTCGACCCGCAGGTGCGGCGCGGATTCCGCCTCCTGGGCGTCCACCCCACCCCCGAGTTCGCCGACGCCCTCCTCGACGAGCTGGCGCCCGGGGTACGGGGCCCCCTCTACGCGGCAGGGCTGCTCGAGCGGTCCGGACCCGGGCGCTCCCGGCTGAACGGGGTCCTGCACGGGCACGCCCAGATCCTGGCCGCCGGTCCCGCCTCGGACGACGTCCTGCCGCGTGTCGTCGACTGGTACCTGCACCGGTCGGCGGCCGCCGAGCAGCGGATCTCCGCGCGCTGGCGGGCCGGCTCCCTCTTCGCCGAACCGGGCGCGCTCACCGGCGTGTTCCGGGACAAGGCAGAGGCCCTGGAGGCGCTGGAGCCCGACCGGAACAACCTCGTCGCCATCGCCGAACTGCCCGGGACCGAGCCGGCGCAGCTCTGCCTGCTCGCCGAGGCCGTCCACGGGTTGTTCCTCGACCGCGGCCACCACGCCCTGTGGATCCGCATCGCCCGGCTCGCCGTCGACGCGGCCGGCCGGACCGGCGACGGGCTCCTCCTCGCCCGGATGCACTTCGAGCTGGCCTTCGCCCTCGCCGACCGCGGCTCCGCCGAGGACCTCGACGAGGCGCGCCGGCACTACGACGCGGCCCGCGAGAGCGCCCGCCGCACCGGAGGGCACGCGCGGACCGAGTCCTCCGCCCTGGAGGGGCTCGGCCGGATCGCGGCCGCGCAGGGCGATCCGCAGGCGGCCGCCGAGCTGTACGGGCAGGCCCTGGCGGCCCTCGGCGACCTGGAACACCCGCGCGGACGCGCCCTGTTGGAGTACCACCAGGGCAACGCGGCGAGCGCGGCCGGCCGGCACGAACAGGCCGCCGCGCATCTGGCCGAGGCGCTGCGCGGGTTCCTGGCGCTCGCCGAACCGGACACCGGGAACGCGGCGAAGACCCGGCTGCGCCAGGCCATGGCCCGCCTCGCGGCCGGACGCCCCGAGGAGGCGGCCGAACCGCTCGCGGCGGCCCTGGAGGCGTTCGCCGCGCCGACGCTCAACCGGGCCGACGCCGTGCTCGTACGGGGAGACGTACGCGCGGCCCTCGGCGACCCGGCGGCCGCGCGGGCCGACTGGCAGGAGGCGCTGGAGCTGTACGGGTCACTGCGCAGCATCCGGGCCGAGGAAGCCCGGATCCGCCTCGCCCGCGGTGCGGCTCAGGCGCAGGGCTGAGGCGGCGCCGCCGACCCGGAGGGTGAACTCCGTCTCCGCGTCGAGGCCTTCGCCGAGCAGGGCCAGCAGCGCCGACCCCGCCAGCGCGGGATCCACCCCGGCCGGCACCCCGAACTCCCGCCCGCCCCGCAGCAGCAGCCGCGGCCCGGGCCCGGCCACCAGGGCGCATCCCGGGTTCCGGGCGAACACCGCCACCGGATCGGCCCCGGGCCGCGCCACCAGCACATCGGCGAGGCCGCGCAGCCGCGGATCCGGCTCGGCGGCGTCGGCCACCACGTGCACGTCGGCGCCCAGGTGGGCGGCGGCCCCGCGCTGCGGTTCGGCCGGGTAGCGGCGTACGGCCACCTCCCAGCCGGTGACGCGGGTGTCGACGTAGAGCGCGGGACCCACGGGCGAGCGCGGCGGGGAGGGTTCCGGCACCGCGACGGGCCGCGGCACGCACGGGAACTGCGGCTCGGGGAGGGCGAGATGGCGGTAGCACAGGTGGCGGAGCAGGGCCAGCGAGCGGCCGGGGCGCGAGGTGATGCGGGCCGCCGCCGAGGGGAGGGCGACGGCCTCGGCCAGCTGGGCGGCCAGCGGGCGGACCGGGTCCAGGCGGGGGAGCCGTTCGCCGAGCCAGGCCATGGGGGAGCCGGGGGCGACGGTGTCCGCGCCGAAGGAGGCGAGCAGCCCGGGCAGTCCGCGGGCGGCAGCGTACAGGGACAGGGAGCCGTGGTCGCCGAGGAAGGCGTCCGCGGCGCAGATCGCGGCCTTCCAGGTCTCCCCGGCGGGCGGCGGCAGCATGAGCCCGGCGCGCAGGCAGGGCTCCAGCCAGTTCCTGATCTGCCAGCCGCCGTGGCCGTACCAGGCATTGGGGTGGACGGCGGCCAGGACGCGGTATTCGTCGTACGGCAATTCCGCGAGGGCCCGGCGTACGGCATCGGGAGCGGCACCCAGGACGGAATCCGGGCCCCAGGTGGAGGTGATCAGGAGGAGTTTCTGCCCCGGCCGGATTCCGAGGGCGGCGCGGTATTCCGTACGGAAGGGCGCGGAGGCGTCGAGCTGGTCCGCGCAGGGGTCGCCGGCGACGTGGGCGTACGGGGCGGCCTCGGGGCAGTCGCGGAGCAGGCGGGCGTGCTGTTCCTCGTGCGAGAGGACGATGGCGGACGGGACGACCTCACCGTCGTGGAGCAGCCACTCGGCCGAGAGCCCGAACGCCCCGGCCCCGCCTCCACCCCCGGCCCCGGCCCCGGCCCCGGCCCCGGATTCCGGATTCCGGATTCCGGATTCCGGATTCCGGATTCCTGCTGAGTTTTTTATTGTATCCGGCCCCGTGCGGGGCGCCTATGAGCGGGGCGGATATCTCCTCCAGATCTCCACCGCGGCTCGTGCTCACCGCCAGGTCGAATTCCTGCGCCAGGGCCTTTTCCCAGGGAATGAGGAACAGCCCGTGCGCGGCGGCGTATTCCGCGACCCCGCCGTCCAGCGCCGACGACCCGGTGCACGTGAACACCACCCGCACCCGCGGGTCGCCCTCGAAGACGGCGAGCACGTCGAGCAGCCGCGTCGCCGAGGTGACGTTGTGGATGACGCCGAGGACGGTGCGCCCGGCCGGCACCGTGAGCCACCGGCGGTCCGGCAGCCCCCGCTCCGTCCGCACCATGCCGCTCACTTTCCCGATCCGCCCACGCCGCCGCCAGCCTACGGCTAGCGTGATCGGCATGGATGTTGCGGCACTGGTGACCGCGGGTGCGACGACCATCGTCGGGCTGATGGCGTCGGACGCCTGGACCTATACGAGCGGGCGACTGGCCCGTCTCCTCGGACGGACGGACACGGAGCTCCGCGCCTCCCGCGCCGAGCTGCTCCTGGCCCGCGCCGACGGCGACGAGGCGGCCGCGGAGCAGGTCGAAGAGGGCTGGCGGGAGCGCCTGCGGACGGTCCTGGAGTCCGACCCGGCGGCCGTACGGGAGCTCACGGAGCTGCTGGACGAGGTGAACCCGGACTGGCGCGAGGCCTCGCAGGCCACGGCCGTCCGGAACACGATCAGCGGCGGCACCTTCGAGAGCGGGGTCGTTCTGGGCCGGGATTTCGGCTCCGTCACGATCAACCAGCCCCAGCAGCAGCGCGATGGCCGGGGGAATTCCGGGTAATTCGGTTTGAGGCCGAACACCCTGGTTCATGGGACACCCATGGACTTCCTTCGCCCCGCCGGCTGGGAGGAGGCGCTCGCCGCCAAGGCCGAGCACCCCGCCGCCGTGCCCATCGCCGGTGGCACCGACGTGATGGTCGAGATCAACTTCGACCACCGCCGGCCGGAGTACCTCATGGACCTGAATCGCATCGGGCTCTTGCAGGAATGGGAGATCGGCGAGGACGTCGTACGGCTCGGCGCGTCCGTCCCGTACACGCAGATCATGGAGAACCTCCGTACGGAACTCCCGGGTCTCGCCCTCGCCTCGCACACCGTCGCCTCCCCGCAGATCCGCAACCGCGGCAGCGTCGGCGGCAACCTCGGTACGGCGTCCCCGGCGGGCGATGCGCACCCGGCGCTGCTCGCGGCCGGCGCGCAGGTGGAGGTGGAGTCCGTACGGGGCTCCCGGCTGATCCCGATCGACGCGTTCTTCACCGGGGTCAAGCGCAACGCCCTCGCCCCCGACGAGCTGATCAAGGCCGTCCACGTCGCCCGGGCGGACGGGCCCCAGCAGTTCTCCAAGGTCGGCACCCGCAACGCCATGGTCATCGCCGTCTGCGCCTTCGGCCTGGCCCTGCACCCCGCGACCCGGACCGTCCGTACGGGCATCGGCTCGGCGGCCCCCACGCCGATCCGGGCGAAGACGGCGGAGGAGTTCCTGGCCGCGGCCCTCGACGAGGGCGGCTTCTGGGAGTCCCGCAAGGTCATCCCCCCGTCGATCGCCCGGCAGTTCGGGGATCTCGCGGCCGCGGCCTGCAACCCGATCGACGACGTCCGCGGCACCGCCCGGTACCGCCGGCACGCCGTCGGCGTCCTGGCCCGCCGCCAGCTCCTGTGGACCTGGGAGGAGTACCGGGCCGGCGGAGGCGGCAGCGGCGGCCCGCTGCGGGGAGCCGCGTAACCACGAGCCCATCCCGAAGGGACCCACCTCCATGGCCGACGCATCCCCGATCCGTACCCCCGGCTCCCTCACGCAGCGCCCGCAGCCGACCGCCGGCGCCCGCGGCGGCGTCGGCGAGTCCGTCCTGCGCCCCGACGGCACCCTCAAGGTCACCGGGGAGTTCGCCTACGCCTCCGACCTGTGGCACGAGGACATGCTCTGGGGTCACACCCTGCGCGCCCCGCACGCCCACGCCCTCGTCACCCGCCTCGACGTCACCGAGGCCCTCAAGGTCCCCGGCGTGCACACGGTCATGACCTACGACGACCTGCCCGCCGCCAAACGCTACGGCCTGGAGTTCGTCGACCAGCCTGTCCTGTGCGACGGCCGCGTCCGCTTCCACGGCGAGCCGATCGCCCTCGTCGCCGCCGACCACCCCGAGACGGCCCGCCGCGCCGCCGCCAGGATCGAGGTCGCGTACGAGGTCCTCACGCCCCTCACCGACGAGGCGAGCGCCACCGCCCCCGACGCGGTCCTGCTCCACCCGGACCGCGACGACCGCCATGCGCCCCACACCCCGCACCCCAACATCGTCCACCGCCAGCCGGTCAAGCGCGGCGACGTCGCCGCCGCCCGCGCCCGCGCCGACGTCGTCGTGCGCGCCGAGTACGAGGTCGGCATGCAGGACCAGGCCTTCCTCGGCCCCGAGTCCGGACTCGCCGTACCCGCCGACGACGGCGGCATCGACCTCTACGTCTCCACCCAGTGGCTGCACGTGGACCGCAAGCAGGTCGCCCCCGTCCTCGGCCTGCCCGAGGAGAAGCTCCGCCTCACCCTCTCCGGGGTCGGCGGAGCCTTCGGCGGCCGCGAGGACCTCTCCATGCAGGCCCACGCCTGCCTGCTCGCCCAGCGCACCGGCAAGCCCGTGAAGATCGTCTACAACCGGTTCGAGTCGTTCTTCGGGCACGTCCACCGCCACCCCGCCAAGCTCGCCTACGAGCACGGCGCGACCTTCGGCGGAAAGCTCACCCACGTCACCGCCCGGATCGTCCTCGACGGCGGCGCGTACGCCTCCTCCACGCCCGCCGTCGTCGGCAACGCGGCCTCCCTCGCCCTCGGCCCGTACGACGTGGAGAACGTGGACATCGAGGCGATCGGCCTTTACACCAACAACCCGCCCTGCGGGGCGATGCGCGGCTTCGGTGCCGTCCAGGCCTGTTTCGCGTACGAGTCCCAGATGGACCGCGTCGCCGCCGAACTCGGCATGGACCCGGTCGAGTTCCGCCGGCTCAACGCCATGGAGCAGGGCACCCGCATGCCCACCGGCCAACTCGTCGACGCCCCGGCCCCGATGGCCGAGCTGCTGCGCCGCGTGAAGGCGATGCCGCTGCCGCCCGAGCGGCAGTGGGAGAGCGCCGGCCAGGGCGCCGACATCCGCCACCTGCCCGGCGGCCTGTCCAACACCACGCACGGCGAGCACGTGGTCCGGGGCATCGGCTACGCCGTCGGAATCAAGAACGTCGGCTTCTCCGAGGGCTACGACGACTACTCCACCGCCCGGGTCCGCCTGGAGGCGGTGGGCGGCGAGGCGGTGGCCACCGTCCACACCGCGATGGCCGAGGTCGGCCAGGGCGGGGTCACGGTGCACGCGCAGATCGCCCGCACGGAGCTGGGCGTCGACCGGGTCACCATCCACCCGGCGGACACCCGGGTCGGCAACGCGGGCTCCACCTCCGCGTCCCGCCAGACGTACGTCACCGGCGGCGCGGTGAAACACACCTGCGAGGCCGTACGGGAGAAGGTGCTGGAGATCGGCCGGCGCCGGTTCGGCTCGTACCACCCGGCCTGGGCGCACGCCGAACTCCTCCTGGAGGGCGGCAAGGTGGTCACCGACGGCGGGGAGGTCCTCGCGGACCTCGCCGACCTGCTGGCGGACGAGGCCGTCGAGCTCGAACTGGAGTGGCGCCACCGGCCCACGCAGCCCTTCGACCGGGAGAGCGGCCAAGGCGACGGCCACGTGCAGTACTCCTTCGCCGCGCACCGGGCGGTCGTCGAGGTGGACACCGAGCTCGGCCTGGTGAAGGTGATCGAACTGGCGGTGGCGCAGGACGTCGGCAAGGCCCTCAACCCGCTGTCCGTCATCGGCCAGATCCAGGGAGGCACCACGCAGGGCCTCGGCCTCGCGGTGATGGAGGAGATCGTCGTCGACCCGGTGACCGCCCGGGTCCGCAACCCCTCCTTCACGGACTACCTGATCCCGACCGTCCTGGACACCCCGGGCATCCCGGTCGATCTGCTGGAACTCGCCGACGGGCACGCCCCGTACGGGCTGCGCGGCGTCGGCGAGGCCCCGACGCTGTCGCCGACCCCGGCGATCGTCTCGGCGATCCGCGCGGCCACCGGCCGCCCCCTGAACCGGGTCCCGGTCCGCCCGGAGCACATCACCGGGTGCTGAGGGGACGGGCGGTCGGGCAGCCGGGCAGCGCCTCAGACGCCCATCGGGGTGTGCAGCTCCACGGTGACCTCGACCTCGACGGGCGCGTCCAGCGGCAGCACCGCCACGCCCACCGCGCTGCGGACGTGGATGCCGGCGTCGCCGAAGGCGGTGCCGAACAGCTCGCTGGCCCCGTTGACCACCCCCGGCTGGCCGGTGAACCGCGGATCGCTGGCCACGTAGCCGACCACCTTGACCACGCGTTTGACGGCGGACAGGTCACCGGCGACCGAGGCGATCGCGGCGAGCGCGTTCAGCGCGCACTGCCGGGCCAGTCCCGTGGCCTGCTCCGCACTGACCTCGGCGCCGACCTTGCCGGTCAGCGGGAGGGCGCCGTCGACCATCGGGAGCTGGCCGGAGGTGTACACGTAGTGCCCGTTGACCACGGCGGGCACGTACGCGCCCAGCGGGGCGAGGGTCTCCGGGAGGGTGAGCCCGGCGGCGGTGAGCCGCTCTTCGGGGGTGCCGGTCATCCTGTGTCTCCTTGGTCTCGGGTCCGCGTGGACCGGGATCGGGGCCGGGGCCGGGGCCAGGGTCGGGACCGGGGCCGTGCCGGGGCCGGTCGGGCCGTGCGTCCCTCAGGGGCGGGTGATCCGGACCTGGAAGCTGCCGTTGCGCAGCTCGCCCACCACCGAGACGCTGACGCCCGCCTTGTCGTCGGTGAAGGTCTCGCCCGGCCGGAACGGCGCGTCCGAGAGCTCCCCGTGCACGTTGGGCCGCCGGGTGCAGCCGCCGCTGCCGCTCGCGCTGTCGGAGACGGTGACGGGCCCGCGCCCGGTGTCCACCCGGGAGTCCACCTTGTAGATCAGTACGCCGGGCTTGCAGACGGCCTCGTCGTTCCCGGTCTGGGTGCGCACCTCCACCGCGTACCCGGCGCTCTCCGACAGCGGTACGAAGGCCAGCTTGGTGCCGCCCTCCACGCCGAGCGGGGTCAGGGTGTGGTCGCTGACGCCGGATTTCGAGGCGCAGCTGATCTGTGAGCCGTCCAGCCAGCCCAGCTTCCACTTGTGCCAGCCCAGCAGGTCGTTGTTGGAGCCCCAGTCCTCGCTCATGATGTCCCAGTGCCCGACCGCGCCCCCGCCGTCGGAGGTGTACAGGTCGGGCAGCCCGAAGACGTGCCCGTTCTCGTGGGGGAGCACCCGGTAGCCGGTCTCCCGGTAGGAGCCCGAGCCGTCGTCCTGGCGGCTGTAGACGAAGGACGTGTTGGCGAGCGGCACGCCGTCGGCCATCGGGGCGTCGCCGTTGCCGGAGAAGGTCACCGAGAGCACGGTGTCCAGGGCGGACGGGCCTGCGTTCGGCGTGACCAGGATGTTGACCAGGTCGTAGCGGCTGAAGTCCACCTCGGAGTCGGCGGCCTTCGCGATGTGCTCGACGAGCTGCCGGTAGCCCGGCTCGTACGCGGATCCGCGCCCGATCCCGTACGCGGCGAAGGGCATCGGCATCCGCAGCCAGGTCCGTATCGGCGCCTCGGCGCGGTAGCGGAGGCGGCCGTAGGAGCTGGTGCGGAACCAGTCGGAGGTCTGGGGAAAGAACTCCGCGAGCCGGTCCAGCGCGGCGCCCTCGCCCTTGGCGTCCGGGAAGTCGATCATCAGGTTCAGTGCCCGGACCTCGCCGGTCGAGCGGGAGTACCCGGGCGGGGTCGGCAGGCCCTCGGACATCTGCACGCCCATCGCGCCGGTGATCCGGCAGGGTGCCAGCGCGGACTCGGCGCTCGTGGCCACGGGCCCGGCCGCGGAGTGGCTGCGGTCGGCTATCCCGGTGCTCGCGGTGGCCGTGACACCGAGGGCCAGCACGGTGAGGCCGATGTAGGCGCCGGCACGGCGGGGTGTGCGTATCCGGTGGCGGGTCTGCGGCATGGAGATCGCCTTCGGGTCCGCGGCAGCCGGCCGGGCCCGGACTGCGCTCTGTGCGATCACCCTCCGTCGGCTGCGACGCGCCCGCGCGCCGGGTGCGTCCGAACGGGAAGCGTGGTGTGACTCGGGTCACGCGGGAGAGTGAAATAACCGGGGATGCAATCCCCGTTTGCACGGGAGTCCCGCAAAGCGGGGGCCGGCTCCCCGTTTGAGGGGGCGGGTACGAGTCCCAGGCCCAGGGAGCCCTCGCATGAAGCGCCCCACCACCCTCGCGGTGGCCGCGTCCGCCCCGGCGCCGGCCGTGGACCCGGCCGTGGAGACGTCTGCCGCGGAACCGGTTCCCACACGGGTCCCGCGTCCGCGCGCGGACGCCGTCCGCAACCGCGAGCGGATCCTGGTGGCGGCGCGCGAGGTGCTCGTGGAGCTGGGCTCCGGCGCACCGTTCGACGAGGTCGCCCGCCGGGCGGGCATCGGCAACGCCACGCTCTACCGGCACTTCCCCGACCGGGCCGCGCTGGTCCACCACGTCGTGCTCTTCGTGATGGACCGGGTCACGGCCCAGGCCGAGGACTCGCTCGCCGAAGAGCCCGACGCCTTCGCCGCGCTGTGCCGGTTCACGCACGCCGCTGCGGACGAGCGGATCGGTGCCCTGTGTCCCATGCTCGCCGGGGACTTCGACAGCGAACACCCCGAACTCATCGCGGCCCGCGAGGCCTTGGCGGAAGCCGTCGAGGCCCTGGTGGCCGCCGGCCAGCAGGCCGGGCTGATCCGCACGGACATCGGCGTCGGCGACCTGATGGTCGCCCTCTCCCAGCTCAGCCGGCCCCTGCCGGGCATCACCTGCCTCGACGTGGACGGGTTCGTCCACCGCCATCTCCAGCTGTTCCTGGACGGGTTGCGGGCCCCGGCCCGCTCCGAGCTGCCGGGCTCGGCGGCCACCCTCGAGGACCTGAGGCAGAAAACCATGTGACGCCCCGGGTCGCGCCCGTTAGCGTCGTAAACCCCGCTAAAACGCAATCTTCTTAGTCATTCCGCACAGTGAAGTGGGTATCCCCATGCCAAAAACAGCCGCCGGCCTCGCACCGGCTGCCGATCCCAGCCGCTGGAAGGCACTCGTCTTCATAGCCCTGGCGCAGCTGATGGTCGTCCTCGACGCGACGATCGTGAACATCGCCCTCCCGTCCGCCCAGACCGACCTCGGCATCTCCGACGGCAACCGCCAGTGGGTCATCACCGCGTACGCGCTGGCCTTCGGCGGGCTGCTCCTCTTCGGCGGCCGCATCGCCGACAAGTGGGGCCGCAAGAACGCCTTCATCACCGGTCTGACCGGCTTCGCCCTGGCCTCCGCGCTCGGCGGCGCCGCCACCGGTGAGGCGATGATGCTGGGTGCCCGCGCCCTTCAGGGTGCCTTCGGCGCACTGCTGGCGCCGGCCGCCCTGTCCCTGCTGGCCGTCATGTTCACGGACGCCAAGGAGCGCGCCAAGGCGTTCGGCATCTACGGCGCGATCGCCGGTGGCGGCGGCGCCGTCGGCCTGATCCTCGGCGGATTCCTCACCGAGTACCTCAACTGGCGCTGGACCTTCTTCGTCAACATCCCGTTCGCGATCGTCGCGGCCGCGGGTGCCTGGCTGGTCGTCCGCGAGCCCGTCGGCGGCCGCAACCGCGCCCCGCTCGACATCCCCGGCGTGGCCCTGTCCACGCTCGGTCTCGTCGCGCTGGTCTACGGCTTCACCCGCGCCGCGTCCGCGGGCTGGTCGGACACGGTGACCGTGGCCATGTTCATCGGCTCGGCGGTGCTGCTCACGGCCTTCGTGTTCGTCGAGTCCCGCGTGAGGTCCCCGCTGCTGCCGCTGCGCGTCCTGCTGGAGCGCAACCGCGGCGGTGTCTACCTCTCCCTGGGCCTGGCCGTCATCGCGATGTTCGGCCTGTTCCTCTTCCTCACGTACTACCTCCAGGTCGTGAAGGGCTTCTCGCCGGTCAAGACCGGCTTCGCCTTCCTGCCGATGATCGCGGGCATGATCACGGGCTCCACGCAGATCGGCGCCCGCCTGATGACCCGGGTCGCGCCCCGGCTGCTGATGGGCCCGGGCTTCCTGCTCGCCGCCACCGGCATGCTGATGCTGACCCAGCTCGAGGTCGGGTCCTCGTACCCGGCGCTGATCCTGCCGGCGCAGCTGATGCTCGGCCTGGGCATGGGCACGGCGTTCATGCCGGCCATGTCGCTGGCCACGCACGGGGTGAACCCGGCCGACGCCGGTGTCGCCTCCGCCATGGTCAACACCTCGCAGCAGGTGGGCGGCGCGATCGGCACCGCCCTGCTGAACACGATCGCCGCCTCGGCGACCACCGCGTACCTGACCGACCACGCGGCCGCGGCGGGCGGCCCGGCGGCGAAGCTGATCCAGGCCCAGGCGATGGTGGAGGGCTACTCCACCGCCATCTGGTGGGCGGTCGGCATCCTCGTCGCCAGCGCGACCATCGCCCTGACGCTGATCAACACGGGCCGTCCGGGCGCCGGCGGCCCGGTCGCCTCCGGCGACGGCGCAGGCGCCGAGGTGAAGGTCCCGGTGATCGCCCACTGACGCGGCTCGGGGAACCCCGGGAATGACTGCCGACCCCGTGTCGTTCGAATTTGAACGACACGGGGTCAGTCTTGTGCCAGCCCCGTGCTGACGACGAGGAGTGCCCCGTGACCACCACCCCGACCCCCGCCCGGAACCCGGCCCGCATGCCGGCGCTCTACCTGAGCCACGGTGCCCCGCCCCTCGCCGACGACCCGGTCTGGCCGGGGGAACTGGCCGCCTGGTCCGCCGCACTGCCCCGCCCCCGCGCGATCCTGATGGTCTCCGCGCACTGGGAGGAGGCCCCGCTCGCCCTCGGCGCCACGGAGCGGGTTCCCCTCGTCCACGACTTCTGGGGCTTCCCGGAGCACTACTACCGCGTCCGCTACGACGCCCCGGGCGCCCCCGCGCTCGCCGCCTCGGTGCGGGCACTCCTGCAGGCCCCCGGCACCCCCGTCCAGGACATCCCGGACCGCGGCCTCGACCACGGCGCGTACGTCCCGCTCGTGGAGATGTTCCCGGAGGCCGACGTACCGGTCCTGCAGATCTCCATGCCGACGCTGGACCCGCGCCGCCTGATGGACATCGGCCGCAAGCTCGCGCCCCTGCGCGACGAGGGCGTCCTGATCGTCGGCAGCGGCTTCTTCACCCACAACCTGGCCGCGCTGCGCCACACCGGCCCCGGGGTGCCGTCCTGGTCGGCGGAGTTCGATGCGTGGGGCCGCGAGGCGCTGGCCGCGTCCGACGTCGACGCGCTGCTGGACTTCGAGGCCAAGTCCCCGGCGGGCCGCCTGGCCCACCCCCGTACGGAGCACTTCGCCCCGCTCTTCGTCACCCTCGGCGCCGCGGACGCCTCAGGCGACCTCGCCCGCCGCTCCGACGTGGTCGACGGCTTCTGGATGGGCCTTTCGAAGCGTTCGGTCCAGTTCGGCTAGGAATGGGTCGCTTGTCCGGGCAACCGGAAGCGGGCCAGGGCCGTCTTCAGAGTCGGAGTGCAGCCACGGCGCGTGTCGCGGAGTGTGACGGCGGTCTCACGGACGCGATGGCCGGACGGGTCGGCGAGGTCTTCCGGGCCGGCCTCGAGGGCGGGCCTGACCTGCACCTCTTCGAGTTCTGACGGCATCCCGCCCCCTCCGGGGCGGGGGGTGGCGGGGCAGGATACTGCAAGATCTCGAAAAAGAGGGACCGGCGTGGGAATTCTGTCCCGATTCCAGTCGTTGTTTCCTTCGGAAGCGGGCACTCGGGAGAGTGTCCAGGGACGCGGAGCCGCGTTCCAGCAGCCGCACCGCGACCTAACTCATTGCAAGGGAGCACGCATGGCAACCCGCGCCGTCGCCCGTCGTCAGTCCAGGGGCAGCGCCCGCGCTGTGGGCGGGGAGATCGCCGACCGCGACCTGGTGGGCATGTACCTGGACGAGATCGCGCGTACCCCGCTGCTCGACGCGGCCAAGGAAGTGGAGCTCTCGCAGATCATCGAGGCGGGCGTGTACGCCCGACAGATCCTCGACGGCGAGACGGAGCGCGAGGGCGAGTCCCCGGCGCGCGAGGAGCTGGAAGCGCTGGCCGCCGAGGGAGAGCGCGCCAAGGAGATCTTCATCCGCTCCAACCTCCGCCTCGTCGTGGCCGTCGCGCGCCGCTACCCGCGCAGCGGCCTGCCCCTGCTCGACCTGATCCAGGAGGGCAACGCGGGCCTGGTGCGCGCCGTCGAGAAGTTCGACTACGCCAAGGGCTTCAAGTTCTCCACGTACGCCACGTGGTGGATCCGCCAGGCCATCACCCGCTCCATCGCCGACCAGTCCCGCACCATCCGCCTCCCCGTCCACCTGGTCGAGGAGCTCGGCCGGATCCGCCGCATCCAGCGGGAGTTCAACCGGGAGAACGGCCGGGAGCCGGACCACGCGGAGATCGCCGCCGAGCTGGACTCGACGGAGAAGCGCGTGGGCGACGTACTGGACTGGGCGCGCGACCCGGTCAGCCTGAACATGTCCGTGGACGACGAGGGCGAGACGCAGTTCGGCGACCTCCTCGAGGACACCTCCGCGATCTCCCCGGAGCAGTCCGTCCTGTCGCTCCTGCGCAGCGAGGAGCTGGAGGACCTGCTGGGCAAGCTGGACCAGCGCACCGCGTCGATCATCAAGATGCGGTACGGCATCGACGACGGCCGCGAGCGGACCCTGACGGAGGTCGGCAAGCAGCACGGCCTGACGCGCGAGCGGATCCGCCAGATCGAGAAGCACGCCCTCCTCGAACTGAAGCGCATGGCCCGCGACACGGGCTTCGACGCAGTGGCCTGACGCGGCCCGCAGCGAAGCCCCCTTGAACGAGCCCCCGGCGTCTATCCCCCCAGGCGCCGGGGGCTCCCTTCCGCCCCGCGGGGTCCGGGGCGAAGCCCCGGGCTACGGCGCCGCCGCCGAGGCCAGACGCGCGGCCAGCGCAAGGGCCGCGGCGGCCAGGGAGTCCGGGGTGCGGACCGTGAAGGGGATGCCGGTCAGGGCCAGTCGGGCCACCAGCCACTCCGGGGAGTCCCCGCTGGAGAACCGGACCCGGCAGCCCCCGCCCAAGGGCTCGGCATCGGCCCGCAGCCACCCCGGCAACGCCTCCACCGGGCCCGCGAACGACACCTCCACCGCGTAGGTCTCCCCACCCCGCAGCCCGCGCCGTACGAACTCCGCCGCCTCCATCGGCATCTCCCGCGGAGCGAACCGCGCACCCGTCGCGAACGGCTCCGCCACCCGGTCCACCCGGAACGTCCGCCAGTCCTCCCGGTCCAGGTCGTACGCCACCAGGTACCACCGGCTCCCCGTGCTCACCAGCCGGTACGGCTCCACCAGCCGCCGCGAGTCCACCCCGTCCCGCGCCCGGTACGCGAACCGCAGCCGCTCCGGCCTCGCCACCGCCGACGCCATCGTCGTCAGCGTCCGCGGATCCACGCTGGCCCCGTCCCCGCGAGTCACCGCGATCGTGGCCGACTGCAGCGCGCCCACCCGGTGCCGCAGCCGCCCCGGCAGGACCTGTTCCAGCTTCGCGAGGGCCCGTACGGATGCCTCCTCCACCCCCTCGATCGCATGCCCGGCAGCCGCCCGCAGCCCCACCGCGATCGCCACCGCCTCCTCGTCGTCCAGCAGCAGCGGCGGCATCGCGGCCCCCGCCACCAGCCGGTACCCGCCCTCCGCGCCCAGCGTGGCTTCCACCGGGTACCCGAGCTCCCGCAGCCGTTCGATGTCGCGCCGGATCGTCCTCGAGCTCACCCGCAGCCGCTGCGCCAGCTCGCTCCCGGGCCATTCGCGCGGGGTCTGGAGCAGGGAGAGCAGGGTGAGCAGCCGTGCCGGGGTGTCCGTCATGCCATCCAGGTTGCCAGTGAAATAGGACACCAACTGACCTACATGCCGTCTAGGTTTCTCTTCATGAGCACCGAGACGTCCAAGAGATCGCCCGAGAGAGAGAACGGGCCCGTACAAGAAGAGCGGAACGACACCGTCCACGACGAAGCAGCATCGAGCTCGCCCGCCGACCGCCGCCGCTGGCTGGCGCTCGCCATCGTGATGACCGCGGCCTTCATGGACCTGGTCGACGTCACGATCGTCAACATCGCGATACCGCGCATGCGCGAGGACTTCGGCGCCTCCACCAGCGCGATCCAGTGGATCACCGCCGGCTACGCGCTCGCCTTCGCCGCCGGCCTGATCACGGGCGGCCGTCTCGGTGACGTCTACGGCCGCAAGCGCCTCTTCCTCATCGGCATCGCCGGCTTCACCGCCGCCTCGCTGCTCTGCGGCACCGCCGCCAACCCCGACATGCTCGTCGCCTCCCGCATCCTCCAGGGCGGCATGGCGGCCCTGATGGTCCCGCAGGTGCTGGCGATCATCCACGTGACCTTCCCGCCCCACGAGCGCGGCAAGGTCTTCGGCATGTTCGGCGCGGTCGTCGGCCTCGGCGCCGTCTCCGGCCCGATGCTCGGCGCCCTGCTCACCGAGTCGAACATCCTCGGTCTCGAATGGCGCCCGATCTTCCTGATCAACCTGCCCGTCGGCATCGCCGGCATCCTCCTGGGCCGGAAGTTCATCATCGAGTCCAAGGCCCCCAAGACCCTGCGCCTGGACCTGGTCGGCGTGGTGCTGGCCACCCTCGCCCTGGTCATGCTGATCTTCCCGCTCACCCACGGCCGGGAGAACGACTGGCCGCTGTGGGGCTTCGTCTGCATGGCCGCCGCACCGTTCGTCTTCGCCGCCTTCATCGCGTACGAGAAGTACAAGATCCGCAAGGACGGCTCCCCGCTGGTCGAGCTCTCCCTCTTCAAGGTCAAGAGCTTCGCGGGCGGTATCGCCGTCCAGCTGACCTTCGGCATCGCGACCGGCATCTTCTTCCTGGTCTGGACCCTGTACATGCAGATGGGCCTCGGCTGGAGCGCCCTGCGGGCCGGCACCACCGGCATCCCGTTCTCGCTGGCCGTCTCGGCCGCCGCGGGCCTCTCCGTCCAGAAGCTCGTACCGCGCTTCGGCCGCAAGGTGCTCCAGGCGGGCGCGCTCACCATGGCCGCGGGCCTCCTCCTCTACATCTGGGAGGCGCAGCGCTACGGCATGGAGATCGCCTCGTGGCAGATGGCCGCGCCGCTGATCGTCATGGGCACCGGCATGGGGCTGATCGTCGCCCCGCTCAACGACACCGTGCTGTCCGAGGTGCCGCGCGAGCACGCCGGCTCGGCGTCCGGCCTGATCAACACCACCGGCCAGATGGGCAACGCGCTGGGCCTCGGCCTCACCTCCGTGGTCTTCTTCGGGCTCATCGACGACGACAGGGTCATCGGTGCGCCGTACGTCGAGGCCTTCCACAGCGCACTGTGGTGGATCGTGGCCGTGATGGTCGTGATCTTCGGGGTGATGTTCGTGCTGCCGCGCAAGTCGGTCCCGATGGAGCAGCGCGAGGGCGGTACGCAGGCCGCGCCCGCGCCGGAGGCGGTCCCCGCCGGGTAGCCGTCCCTTGCAGCTCCCCGCGACGGTCATGTCCGCTTCTGTTGGCGGACATGCCCGTTTGCTTTGGTTTGCTAGGAAACGGGCGTACGGTGGGGGGCGTAATCCCAGAGCTGGGCACCGAACGGACGCGAACCCCACATGTATGCAGCGGAGCGCCAACAGGAGATCCTCCGCCTCGCCCGAGAGGCGGGCCGCATCGACGTCCTCTCCCTCGCCGACCGCTTCCAGGTCACCGCCGAGACCGTACGCCGCGACCTCAAGACCCTGGACCGGGCCGGCCTGGTCCGCCGCGTGCACGGCGGGGCCATCCCGGCCGGCCGCCTCGACTTCGAACCGGACCCGGGCGCGCGACTCACGGGCGCCGACGAGAACGACCGCATCGCCGCCGCCGCCCTCGCCGAACTCCCCGAAGGCGGCAGCATCGTCCTCGATGCGGGCGCCGCCGTCGCCCGCCTCGCCGCCGCCGTCCCCGTCGACATCGCCCTCACCGTGGTCACGCACGCGCTGCCCGTCGCCGCCCGGCTCGCCGACCACGCCGGCATCGACCTCCACTTCGTCGGCGGCCGCGTCCGCCGCCGCACGCTGGCCGCCGTCGACGCGTGGGCGCTGCGCGCCTACGCCGAGATCCGCGCCGACGTCGCCTTCCTCGCCACGAACGGCTTCTCGGCGCAGGGCCTGACCACCCCCGATCTCGCGGAAGCCGCCGTCAAGCGGGCCGCGATGGCAGCAGCCCGCCGGGTGGTGCTGCTCGCCGACTCCTCGAAAGCGGGCCAGGAGCACTTCGCGCGCTTCGGCTCCTTCACGGACGTGGACCTCCTCATCACCGACCAGGGGCTCGCCCCTGCCCAGCAGTCGGCCATCGAGGCCGCCGGTACGGAAGTCGTGCTCGTATGATCCTCACCGTCACCCCGAACCCCTCCCTCGACCGGACGTACGAGGTGCCCTCGCTGGACCGCGGCGCCGTGCTGCGCGCCACCCGCGACCGCGTCGACCCCGGGGGCAAGGGGGTCAACGTCTCCCGCGCGGTGGCCGCGGCGAGAGTCCTCACGACGGCGGTCCTCCCGCTCGGCGGCGCCCCCGGCGCACTGATCGCCGAACTGCTGGGCGCGCAGGGCGTGGACGTCACCGCGGTGACGGTCGCCGGACAGACCCGCTCGAACGTCACGCTGGTCGAACCGGACGGCACCGTCACCAAGATCAACGCGCCCGGCCCCGAACTCACCGCGGAGGAATCCGCCCTCCTGCTGGAGACCGTCCGTACCACGGCCGACGCCCCGGCCTGGATCGCGGCCTGCGGCAGCCTCCCGCGCGGCCTGCCGCCCGAGTGGTACGCCGACCTGGTCGCCCGCGCCCGCGAGGCCGGCGCCAAGGTCGCACTGGACACCTCGGGCACGGCGCTGACCGCCGCGCTGGCGGCCCGCCCGGACCTGATCAAGCCCAACGCCTCGGAGCTCGCCCAGGCGGTCGGCCGCCCCCTGGTCACCCTGGGCGAGGTCGCCCGGGCGGCCCAGGAGCTCCGCTCCCGGGGCGCGGGCGCGGTGCTGGCCTCGCTCGGCGCGGACGGCCAACTCCTGGTGAGCGCCGAGGGCACCTTCCACGGCACGGCCCCCGTGGCCGTCGTCCGCAGCGACATCGGGGCGGGCGACGCCTCCCTGGCCGGCTTCCTGATCGCGGGCGGGACCGGCCCGGAGGCCCTCGTCTCGGCGCTGGCCCACGGTGCGGCCGCGGTCCAGCTCTCCGGCAGCGCCATGCCGGTCCCCGCGGACCTGCGCCCCGAGGCGGTCCACGTCACCGAGAACCCGCCCCTGGACCTCCCCCTGTCCGCCCCCGCCGCACCCTAGGGCCTCATCTCACCCGCGCGCGGAGCTCCAGCGCTCCGCGCGCGGCCGCCTCGCTCTCGTACACCTCGCACATGTGCCGCCCGTCCGGCGTCGCCGTGTGCTCGACCTCCCACAGGCTGACCTCGCTCCCGTCCAGCAGCACGAACGAGTGCTCGTACAGGCTGAATCCGGCGCCCCGCCCGTCCGCCCTGCACTGCCGGGTGCCGAACGCCTGGGTGATCTGGTGCGCGTACGCCGATCTCAGCAGCAGCGCGGTCCGCTCGCCGGGCCGGTCCGGGTTCTCCGCGCGCCGCAGCACCCGGCGGGCATGGTCGGCGGAATCCTCCACCGCGTGCTCCCGGTGCCGCTGCGCGGGGGCCCCGGCCGCGAACAGCGCGCCCAGCACCGCCACATCGGTGTCCGGCTCCTCCTCGGCAGCGGCGAGCGCAGGGTCCAGCGCGGGGTCGAACGAGGCCTCCGCGGGGGCGTCGCCGGACAGCCGGGCCACGGCCAGGTAGGTCTCCGCCTTGCTCACGAAGACCTCGTGCCGGATCGTCCGGTCGCCCTCCAGTCGGTACGCCAGCTCCCACAGGACCGCCGAACCGCCGTCGGACAGCAGGTACGTGTGCCGGTGGGTCTCCCGCCACAGTCCCGCTGCCGGGCTGTGGTGGGTGGTGTACAGGGAAGAGCTGTGGGCGAGCGCCGTACCGAGGCGCTCGACCAACCGGTCCGGCAGGTCGAAGGAGTTGAGGGCGCGGCCCAGGAGTCGCTCGAGGTGCGCCTCGGTTGTCTCGTACGGATCGCTCAAGGGGGGTCTCCAGGCCGTCGCAGCTAGTGACTTCGCGGAAGCTCAACGTAGCCCCTGGCTCTGACATCGCGTCCGGGGTTCGGTAAAACGTCCGGGAAGTATCAGGGGTTCCCGCCATCCCTTCAGGTCAACTTGCGTAGGGATGAGCATGATTCGCCCCGGTCTGTGCCGGAGCGCGGGAACATGGGCCGTATGGCAACGAAAACAGTGGGCCTTCCCCGCCAGCAGGGGCGGCCCCGCAGTCGACACGAGGACGAACCGGCCGACACCCCGCGGGCGCCGGCATGGCTGCTGGTGCTCACCGGAGCCGCCGGGGTGCTGGCCTCCTGGGTGATCACCCTCGACAAGTTCCTCCTGCTGGAGGACCCGGACTTCAAGCCCGCCTGCAGCCTGAACCCCGTGGTCTCCTGCGGCAGCGTCATGAAGAGCGACCAGGCGGCGGCGTTCGGCTTCCCCAACCCCCTGCTGGGGCTGGTCGCGTACGGGGCCGTCGTGTGCGTCGGCGCGGGCCTGCTGGCCGGCGCCCGCTACCGCGGCTGGTTCTGGCTGGGACTCAACGCCGGCACCCTCTTCGGAGTCGGCTTCTGCAGCTGGCTGATGGTCCAGTCCCTGTACGAGATCAACGCGCTCTGCCTGTGGTGCTGTCTGGCCTGGGTGGCCACCCTGCTGATGTTCTGGGCGGTCACCGCCCACAACGTCCGCACCGGCGCGCTGCCCGCGCCCGCTGCGGTGCAGGGCTTCTTCACCGAGTTCGGCTGGGCCCCGCCCGCCCTGCACATCGGCGTGATCGGGATGCTGATCCTCACCCGCTGGTGGGAGTTCTGGACCGGGTGACGGCCCGGCGCGCGCGAGGGCCCCGGCAGCTGGAGGCTGCCGGGGCCCTCGTCACATCGCTTCACGGGCGGGGCGGGCCCGGACCGCGGAAGGAAGGGGAGCGGAGATCAGCTGCCGACGGAGCCGTTGCCCGACAGGACCGGGATGTCGTCCACGATGTGCGAGAGAGCCTCGTCGCCCTTGGCCTGGGTGGAGTTCTCGGTGCACTGCTGGTTCTGCGGGTTCGACAGGACGTTGATGTCCTGGAGGTTGATCGGGGCGGCGCCGAGCAGCCCCTGGATGTTGCCCTTCACCGGCAGGCCGATGCAGGGCTTGTTGAGCGTGCCCTGAACCAGGCTGAGCTGCGGGCTCATGGCGCCTTCGGTCTTCTGGTTGCCGTAGATCTGCGAAGCGCCGTTGCCGTTGACGGTGTTGATCCCGTTGTCGTTGCCGATGGCCATGGCCGGGGCCGCAACAGCAGCGCCCGCGCCGACGGCGGCGGCGGTGACGGCGGCAGCAGTCATGATCTTCTTGAACATCATTGGTCCTTTTGTCGCACGAGTGCCCGCTAGTGGAGCGTCCTGGTCAACTGCCCTGCCGGGGGGTTGGTTCCGCGGCTTCACTCAAACGGCCGCTCGGACCAAGGTTTTTCGCCGCCCCGGGTGAGCCTTCTGCGGACGCGTGCGCGAAGCCCGCACGCAGCCCGCACGGTCGATCGGGACCCTTCACGCTCCGGTTGCGCTCCGTGCAGGGCCTTCGCACGGTGGGCAAGGGAGCGGATCGCTTCGGGTCCGCCTCTGTGCGACCACCGTAAGGAACCCCTATGCACCGCACGAAGCCGTTCCGCATCCGCGTCCTCGTCCCGTCGGCCCTCGCCGTCGTCATACTTTCCGGCGCGGCCGCCCCCGCGGGCGCCGCGGACGGTGACACGGCCGCCGCCGCCAGGAAAAGGGTGGCGGCCGCCCAGCAGCAGATCGACCGACGTGTGGCGGCGGCCGGCCCGCTCGACGACCTCCTCGCGGGGATCGGCGCGACCCTGGACGGACTCACCAAGTACCTCCAGACCCTGCTGCCCGGGGTGACACTCCCGCCGATCAAGCTGCCGACGCTGCCGAGCCTGCCGGCGATCCCGACGCTGCCGATCGAGATCCCCGCGACCCCTTCGATCCCCACCATCCCCGAGATCCCCACCATCCCCGAGATCCCGGAAATTCCGGAGATCCCCGATATCCCCGATATCCCCGATATCCCTGACATCCCCGTCTCCAAGCCCGCAGCCCCTGTCTCCAAGCCGGCCGCCCCCGTCTCCAAGCCTGCGGTCCCGGCCCGGCCGGCACCGGTACCGGCCAACCCGGTCCTGACGCCGGTGGAGATCGTTCCGGAGGGCCCCGGTCTTCCGTAGCGGGGAGGCAGGGTGACACGGGACGGCCGGAAAGCCGCGCGTGATGACGACCATTGAGCTGAACAGGTCTGATTGCGCGCGAGGCCGTGTCGTCCGGGAGGCTGGACCGTTTCGCTCGGTGTGAGCCCCGCATCGGGGCAGAACATCGAACAGAAGGTGCACATCCCATGAACTCTGCCAAGAAGGCCGCCCTGGTCCTGGCCTCCGCCGGTCTCGTTGCGGCCGGTGCCGCCGGCTCCGCCATGGCCGACGCGTCGGCCGAGGGTGCGGCCGTGGGCTCCCCCGGTGTCCTCTCGGGCAACCTGGCCCAGTTCCCGGTCCACGTCCCGGTCAACATCTGCGGCAACACCGCCAACGGGCCCGCTGCGCTGAACCCCTCGTTCGGCAACGTCTGCGTCAACAACTGACGTCAGCCGGCACACCTGACTGTGGGCGCCACCGGCCTTGCCGGTGGCGCCCACAGCGGTTTGTGCCGGGGCGGGTGACTCGACCGGCTCAGTGCGCCCCGCCGTTGAGCTGGACGCCGCCGAGGAGCGGGGACGCCTGCGTGACCCCGTTCGCCATGCCGAGCACCTCGCCCGGCGCATTGTTGCGGATCGTGTTGACGCGCTGTGCGGTGTCCACGACCTTGGTGACGGTCTCGCCCTGCTCGGCCACTCCGTTGCTCAGGGTCTGCGGGAGCGACTCGGTGACCGGGGCGAGCGAGTTGAAGGCCTCGGTGGCCCCGCCCGTCAGGCTCATGGGGGGCATCGCGGCCGGGGCTTCGGCGGCGAAGGCGGGAGCGGACGCGCCGAGCGCGGCAACGGAGCCGGCGATGACCGCGGCGACCTTCGTGAGCTTCATTATCGAAATCCTCTTCTTTCATGGACAAGGGCGTCAGCGGCGACCGTCGCGCCGCTTTCGCCCTGGGTAACGATTCCCCGCCGCTCCGGAAACGCGTACGGCAACGGCCGGAGAATCCGACAAGGGATTCTCCGGCCGATATTTCTTCTGATTACCGGTATTGCCGGTCAGGCGATACGGGACCTGCGGTACAGAATGGCGCCGCCCAGGACCAGCGCCGAGGCGAGGGCCGCCGCGGCGCCGAGCTGACCCGCGCCGGTCTCGGCGAGCGTCGGCGCCGACACCTGTGCGGGGGCAGGCGCCTCCTTGGCGACCGGGGCCGGGAGGGGCACCGGGGCGGGGACCGGGGCCGGCGCGGGCTGCGGCAGCGCGGGCGTCTGCGCCACGGGAGCCTCGGGGACCGGAACGGGCTTCGAGGCCGGATGGGGGACGGGCTTCGGAGCCGGGTGCTCCGCCTCCGGCTTCGGCTTCGGATGGGGCCGAGGCTGCGGCCGCTCGGGCGCCGGGGGAGTGTGGTGGGCCGCCGGGGCCGGGAGGGCGTGCGGGTGTTCGTCGCACTCCTCCTCGTCCGAGCCGCCCTGCCCGCGTGGTCCGCCGTGGCTCCGGTCGCCCTGCTCGTCCGAGCTTCCGTAGCCGCCCTCGTCGCGGGACTCCTCGTACCGGGGTGCCGCGTGACGCGGTGCCTGGCGGCGGGACTCCTCGTGGCGGGGCTCCTCGCGACGCTGCTCCGGCAGCGCGTGCCGGCCGCCCTGGCGCTCTTCGAGGTAGTGCTCGAAGGCCTCGGCGTGCTCGGGGCTGAGGTAGCGGTCGTGGTCGGCGTGGTGGGCGTCCGAACCGGACGTGGTGGCGCACTTGTTCCCGAACGAGGGGTTGAGCGCCCCTCCGCCGTCCACGCTGTTGCCGCACACGTTCGGCGAGAGGGTGATCGGTACCGAGACGCTGTTGCCGGACAGCACACCCGGCGAATGCGAGGCCTCGGCCATCGCCCCCGAGTGCGCGTAGGCCGCGCCGGTCGCGATCGACAGCAGGCTCGAGGCGGCAGCCGCCGTCAGCACTCCCTTGCCCAGTACCTGTCGGCTCAGTACCTGTCGCATGGGTCCTTCCCTGTCTACCGGCACTCCCGCCGGTGCTGAATCGAAGGCGGCCTCGGAGTGCACCGCCGTGCACTCCGAGGCCACCCCCGAGGAGGTTTGCCCTTGCGGGCAGGCGCTTCGTCAGGCGTTGATGCAGGTGTTGCCGAACGCGGGGCTCAGGAGGGCGGACACGTTGACGGTGTTGCCGCAGACGTTGACCGGGACGTGGACCGGGAACTGGGCCAGGTTGCCGGACAGAACGCCGGGGGAGCCGATGGCCTGGCCGTCGGCGGCCGCGTCGGCCATGGCGGGCGAGGCGGCACCGGCGGCCATCAGAACGCCGGCGGCCAGCACCACTGCCTTCTTGTACGTCATTTGTTTCGATCCTTCCCGCAGGGGCGTGTCCACTGCAGAAATAACAACGAGTGGGTCCGGAAAAAGAAACCGCAGATTTTCGCGGGCGGCTCCGCAATTCACCCCAACGTACGCCTCCCGGAATTCTCGGCGGATTTACGCGGTATTCGCGGAGCCGACAAGCGGCGAGGCCGCCGCGACCCGAACGGGTGCGACGGCCTCGCTGACACCGGGTGCGATCAGCTGCCGGCGGAGCCGTTGCCCGACAGGATCGGGATGTTGTCCAGGATGTGCGAGAGGGCCTCGTCGCCCTTGGCCTGGGTGGAGTTCTCGGTGCACTGCTGGTTCTGCGGGTTCGACAGGACGTTGATGTCCTGGAGGTTGATCGGGGAGGCGCCGAGCAGCCCCTGGAGGTTGGCCTTCGCGGGCAGTGCGATGCAGGGCTTGTTGAAGGAGCCCTGGATGAGCGCCATCTGGGGGCTCATGGTGCCGTAGGTGGCCTGGTTGCCGTAGATCTGCGAGGCGCCGTTGCCGTTGACGGTGTTGACGCCATTGTCGTTCCCGACGGCCATCGCCTGCGGGGCCATGGCGGCACCGATGCCCACGACCGAGGCTGCAGCAGCCGCAGTGGCCATCATCTTCTTGATCATTATCGTCCCTTTTTTGCTGGATTGCCCGGTAGTGGAGCACCCGGATCAACGGCCGGGATCCGGTTCGGGTTGCGTGGATTCACCCGGATGCCGACGTTTGGGGTTGGCGCGGTTGACGAACCGCTGACGGTCAGGCGCTGACGCAGGTGTTGCCGAACGCGGGGCTCAGGAGGGCGATCGCGTTGACGGTGTTGCCGCAGACGTTGACCGGGACGTCGAGGGGGACCTGGAGCAGGTTGCCGCTCGCCACGCCGGGGGACCCCGCCGCGAAGCCCTCCGTCGTCGCGCCGCCGTGCGCGGAGGAGAGGCCCGCGCCGCCCGTCAGCACCGCAGCGACCGCGACCGCCGTGGTGGTGCCGCGCATCAGCCTCTTCTGCATCTCCGATTTCCCTTTCGGCCCGAACGATGGTGCAACCGCATAACGACCCGCCGCCCGCGAGGGTGCGTGTTATCGCCCAAAAGGCCGTACGAGCGAGTCCGGCGTGATTTCCCGCCTGATTTCTGACAAAGTTCACTCCTGTTTTGTCCCCTTGATCGAAAATGGAGACAGGGTCATGGGTTCGTCCCGCAGAATCCTCGGCACGCTCGGTCTGCTGTCCTGCCTCGTACTTTCGGTGAACGTCCCCGCTGCGGGTGCCGCTGCCCCGCCGGGCCCCGCGGCACCCGCTGTGAGGGAAATGCCCAAGGTTCCGTTCACGCAGCGCTACCAGGCCGTCCAGCGCGGCGGGCTGGTTCGGGCCTCCAACTCCTCCATCGCCTGCCGCCGCGAGGAGGCGCCGGACGCCGCGCCGTGCGCCGAGGTCAAGCGCGGCGCGGACGGGGTCAACAGTGATTTCGACATGTTCTACAGCGAGGTCGACAAGGACCCGGACACCTACAACTCCACCCGGGCCGAGCTCAAGGTCCCGCAGGGCGCGAAGGTCTCGTACGCCCGCCTGTACTGGGGCGGGAACCTGCGGGTGGGCGAGCAGAAGCCGCCGGAGGACAACGGCCGGGTGCTGGTCGCCGAGCCGGGCGGGGCCTACACGGAGATCCTCGCCGACACCGTGATCGGCCACCGCACGGACGCGGGCAGCGATGCCTACCAGGCCTCGGCCGACGTGACCCCGCTGGTCCGCAAGGGCGGCGCCGGGATGTGGACGGTCGCCCAGCTGAACATCGCGATGGGCAACTCCGAGGTGGGGGCCTGGGGCGGCTGGACGCTGGTCGTGGCCTACGAGCACCCGCAGGAGCCGGTACGCCGGATCTCGCTGTGGGACGGCTTCGAGGCGCTCGCCGCGGGTGCGGGTGAGGCGGCGGGCGAGACGGTCGAGATCGCCGGCCTGAACGCGGCCGCCGGGTCCGCGGGGAAGGCCGGGGTGGTCGCGTACGACGGGGACCGCGGAACGCTCGGGGACTCACTCACGGTGACCTCCGACAGTGGCCGCCGGGTCAAAGTCAGCGATGCCGAAAATCCTTTTAATGATGTTATGAATTCCACGATCACGGAATTCGGGCATCCCTCTTTCGTGCGACAGCCCGAACATATGAATAATCTCGGATATGACGCGGACGTGTTCGACCTGAGTCCCGCCCTGTCCGGTGGCGCCCGCAGCCTGAGCTTCAGGTTCACGGGCGAAAGCCAGGGTCAATTCCTCGGCGTGCTCTTCGTTCAGACAGACGCGCGCCGCTGAACGTAGGAGACCGCTCCGCGTGCCGACACAGCCTCCCCCTGCAAGGTCCTCCCCTGCGCAGGCTCCGACTCCCCGCCCCCTGTCCGTCCTGCATCTCGTCCAGCCCGTCGACGGCGGTGTCGCCCGCGTCGTCGTCGACCTCGTCCGTGCCCAGACGGCCGCCGGCCTGCGGACCGCCGTCGGCTGCCCGCGCGGCGGACGGCTCGCCGACGCCGCCCGCGCGGCCGGGGCCGAGGTGCTCACCTGGCGCGCCGGGCGGGCCCCCGGGCCCGACCTGCCCGCCGAAGTGCTCGGCGCCCGGCGGGTGATCGGCCGGGTCCGGCCCGACATCCTGCACGCCCACAGCGCCAAGGCCGGGCTGGCCGGCCGGCTGGCCGTGCGCGGGGCCGTGCCCACCGTCTTCCAGCCGCACGCCTGGTCCTTCGACGCCGTCGGCGGGGCCACCGCCGCGCTCGCCCTGCGCTGGGAGCGGTTCGGGGCCCGCTGGGCCGACCGGGTGCTCTGCGTCAGCGAGGCCGAACGCCGGGTCGGCGAGTCCGAGGGGATCTCCGCCCACTGGTCGGTGATCCGCAACGGCGTGGACCTCGACCACTTCCGCCCCGGCGGCCCCGACCGGGACGCGGACCGGGCCCGGGCGCGAACCGAACTCCCCTTGCCCACCGCCTTCCTGGGGGACGGGCCGCTCGCCGTCTGCGTGGGCCGGCTCTGCCGGCAGAAGGGCCAGGACATCCTGCTCCGGGCCTGGCGGGAGGTGCTCGGCAACCTTCCCGACGCCCGCCTCGCGCTCGTCGGCGACGGCCCCGACGCCGAGCGCCTGCGCCGCAGCGCTCCACCCGGAGTGCTCTTCGCGGGGGCCGCCTCCGACATCCGACCGTGGCTTCGGGCCGCCGATCTCGTTGTACTGCCGTCGCGGTGGGAGGGCATGGCGCTCGCCCCGCTCGAAGCCATGGCCTGCGGCCGACCGGTCGTGGTCTGCGACGTCAGCGGTGCCAGGGAGAGCCTGCCGCCCGGCCAGGGACGGCTCTGCCTGGTACCGCCGGAGCACCCGACGGCCCTGGCCAAGGCCCTGGGACGGCTGCTCGCCGAACCGGGGCTGCTCGCCGAACTCGGGGAGCAGGCCCAGCAGCACGCCCGGACCGACTTCGACGTGCGACGGACCTCGGACGCGGTCACCGGTCTGTACCACGAACTGCTGGGCAGGCCCCGGCCCTTGAACCAGGAGCGCATCAGCCGATGACGATGGACAGCGCACCCGCCCGGCACACCGGGCAGGGCGGCACGGGGTCGGGCGGCGCCGCCGCCGGCACCGCAGCCGTCCGACGGTCCGTGACCGCCATCCACCCCCCACGCCGGTCCAGGGCCGACCAGGCCCGGCCCCTGGTGCGGCCGCAGCGGGTCCGGCGCCGCGACGGGGCCGTCCCGCTGCTGACCGCCGATGCGCTGGCGGCCGTACTCACCACGACGCTCCTGGCCCGGCCCGGGGCGGCGGTGCCGCCCGAGGCGGCCGCCCCGGTCGCCGTGCTGCTCGCCGCGCTGCACGCGCAGGCCGGGCTGTACCGGCCGCGGCTCGCGCCCTCCGCGCTGCTCGAGCTGCCCGCGCTGGCCGGGAGGGCAGCCGTCCTGTGGTGCGCAGCCGCCGCCGTCGTGGCCGCCGCGGCACCGGGCCAGGCCCTGGGCTGGTCCGCCCTGCTGAGCGCCGTCTGCCTGCAGATCGTCCTGACGTGCGCGGGCCGCGGGTTGGTCAACCGGCTCCGCCGCCGCTCCGCCCGCCTCCGCCCCGCCTCCGCCCTCGTCGTCGGTCCCGGCGCCGGGGCGAGTGCGGTCGCCGCCGCCCTGCACGGGCGTCCCGAGTACGGGCTGCGGCCCGTCGGGCTCGCCGACACCACCGCCGCCGAGGACAGCGCCGCCGCCGTGCCGGTGCTCGCCACCCACGAGGACATCCGGCGCGCCGTCATCCAGAACTCGGTCCGGCACGCGGTGTTCACCTGCCCGCCGGAGGCCGACGAGCGGACCGCCTCCCTCGTCCGGCTCTTCCACGACCACGGCTGCCGGCTCTGGCTCGCCGACCCGGCCGGCACCGCCAAGGTGACCGGCATGCGGGTGGCGCAGCCCGCCGACCAGCTGTGGGGGTACGCCGTGCAGCCGCTGCTGCCGCGCCCGTCCCGGCCGGTGGAGCGCTGGGTCAAGCGGGCCGTCGACGGGGCGCTGGCCGCGATCGCGCTGATCGCCGCCGCGCCCGTGATGGGCGTGTGCGCGCTCGCCGTACGGATCTCCGACGGGCCCGGGGTGATCTTCCGGCAGGAGCGGGTCGGCCTGTACGGGCGCTCCTTCACCCTGCTGAAGTTCCGTACCCTGCGCGCCGACGAGCACGAGTCCGCCACCCGGTGGACGGTCGCCGGGGACCACCGTATGAGCCCCATCGGCTCCTTCCTGCGCAAGTCCTCGCTGGACGAGCTGCCGCAGCTGTGGAACGTCGTACGGGGTGACATGAGCCTGGTCGGACCGCGGCCGGAACGGCCCTTCTTCGTGGCGAAGTTCGCCGCCGTGCACCCCGGCTACGAGGCCCGGCACCGGATGCCCGTCGGCATCACCGGGCTCGCCCAGATCAACGGCCTGCGCGGGGACACCTCCATCGAGGACCGGGCCCGCTTCGACAACCACTACATCGACACCTGGTCGCTGTGGCAGGACGTGTGGATCCTCGCCCGCACCGCGGCCTCCTTCTTCCGCTTCCGGCTGGGGGGCAGCTGATGAGCCTCGCCGTATCCCCCGGCGGCTTCCGGCCCGACGCGGCGGGGCTGCTGCGGCGGCACTGGCCGCTGCTGCCGCTCGCCGCGACCGTCCTGCTGCTCCTCGCCCCGATCGCGGCGGGCGACGCGAGCACCTCCGGCAAGGTCGGCCCGGCCGATGCCGCCTCGCTGGTGCTGGTGCTGGTGTGCGCGGTGCAGGCGCTGCGCGGCCGGGTGCGGGAGCTGAGCCCGCTGGGCGTCGTGGTCCTCGGTGTGCCCGCCGTGGGACTGGCCGTCGCGACCGCGACCGCCGGGGACCCGCACGCGGCGCTGCCCGGCTTCGTGCGCTACCTCCAGGTGTTCGTGCTGGTCCCGGCGGCGATCGTGCTGCTGGTGCGCGACGCCGGGGAGTTCCGGCTGGCCGCCGGGTGCTTCGTGGTGCTGGCGCTGGTGCAGGGCGCGGTGGGGGTCGTGCAGTACGCGACCCACACCGGGGCCTCGTACCAGGGCGAGGACGTGCGGGCCGTCGGTACCTTCGGCCCCGGCGACGTGATGGGCATGGCCACGGTGGTGGCGTACGGGCTGGTCGTGGCGACCGCCGCGGCGCTGGCTCCGGGACTGCCGCGCCGGGTACGGCGGGCGGCGGGCGGCGCGGCCCTGGTGCTGGTGGTGCCGCTGGTGCTGTCGTTCAGCCGGGGCGCGTGGATCGCCACGGCCGGCGCGACGGTGCTGGTGATGGTGCTGGCCGGGATCCGGCGGGCGCTGAAGGTGCTCCTCGCGCTGGCCGCGGCCGGTGTGGTCCTGGTGGGCGGGCTCGGGGTCGGCTCCGAGATGGTCGTGGAGCGGCTGACCTCGATCACCCAGGTCTCCAGCGCCCCCGACCAGTCGGTGACCGACCGCTACACGATGTGGGCCGCCGCCGAGTCGATGTGGCGCGAGCGGCCGGCGGTCGGGGTGGGCCTCAAGGGCTTCCCGGCCAACCGGGACGGGCACTCCTCGCTCGGGCTGTCCTCCGGCAGCGACACCGCCGGCGCGGGGCAGGCGTACATCCGCCAGCCGCTGCTCTCCCCGCACAACATGTACCTGCTCGTGCTGAGCGAGCAGGGCCTGGTCGGGCTGACCGCGCTGGCGGGAGGCTGGGCGGCGCTGCTCGTCGCCGGGATCCGCCGGTACGCGTCCGGCGGGGGGATCCGGGACTGCGGGCTGATCGCGATCGGGCTGTTCGTCTGGCAGCTCACCGACTTCCTGTACGCGGACATCGGCGGGCCGTCGACCGTCCTGACCGGGGTGATCATCGGCCTGGCGGCCTGGTGGGCCCTGCCTTCCCGGCGCGACGCCTCCGGCCTCGCCGCAGCCGCGGGCGGGCGCACCGGCCTTGCGGCCGGCCTGCGCGCCGTACCGGGTGCGGACGGCCGGTGACGGATACGACGCCCTGGCGGCGGCCCGCAGCCGCGGCGACCGAAGTCGCCGCGGCTGCGGGCCGTCCGCCGCACCCCGACCCGGCCCGTGCGCGGGCGGCCGGTGCACCCGGGATGCCCGCAGGCACCGGCTCCCCGGGCGGGAGCGCACCGGCTCCGCTGGGGCGGTTCCTGGCCAAGGCCGCCGCCGTCACCGCGGGACTGACCGCCGCCGGGGCGGTGTTCGGGCTGGTCCGGGACCAGACCATCGCGCACCTCTTCGGGGCCGGGCACGACAGCGACGCCTTCCTGATCGCCTGGACCGTGCCCGAGATGGCCTCGACCCTGCTGATCGAGGACGCCATGGCGCTGCTGATGGTGCCCGCGTTCAGCCATGCCCTGGCCCGGCGGGCGGCCGTCCGGGCCGGGCTCACCCGCAAGGAGGCCCGCGCACAGGACCCCGTACGGCTGCTCGTGGCGGCGACCCTGCCGCGGCTGGCGATGCTCCTGGCCGCCGTCGCCTCCCTGCTCGTCGTTGCCGCGCCGCTCGTCGTCGCCGTGCTCGCGCCCGGACTGCCGGACCCGGACCTGGCCGTGGAGTGCACCCGGATGACCGCGCTGACCGTGCTGTCCTTCGGGGTCGCGGGGTACTTCAGCGCCGCGCTCAGGGCACACCGCTCCTTCGTGCCGCCGGCCGCGATCTACGTCTCGTACAACGTCGGGATCATCGGGACGATGGTCGCCCTGCACGCGGTGTGGGGGGTGCGGGCCGCCGCCGCCGGGGTCGCCGTCGGCGGACTGCTGATGGTGCTGGTCCAACTGCCCTCGTTCATCCGGAACGTGGGCTTCGGCCCGTCCCGCGCCGAGGGCGCGCCGCGCAGCCAGCGCGACCGGGACCGGCCCACCCTGATGGCGTTCGGGCTGATCGCCCCGGTGATCTTCTTCGCCGTGTTCCGGCAGTCGCAGGTCCTGGTCGAGCGGTTCCTGGCCGCCTCGCTGCCGCCCGGGGCCATCTCGCACCTGAACTACGCGCAGAAGGTCGCGCAGATGCCGATGGTGCTGTCCCTGATGATCTGCACCGTCACCTTCCCCGTCGTCGCCCAGGCCATGGCCGGCGGCGAGCGCGAGAAGGCCCGGCGGCGCGTCGAACAGGACCTCGCGCTGGCCTCCCTCGCCGTCCTCATGGGCAGCGCCCTCGTCATCGGGTACGCACCCCAGATCATCCAAGTCCTCTTCGAACGCGGCGCCTTCACCCACCGCGACACCCTGGCCACCGCCTCCGTCATGCGGGTCTACGGCTTCGGACTCCTCGGCCACTGCCTCGTCGGGGCGCTGTCCCGGCCTTTCTTCTCGACCGCCCGGCCCACCTGGTTCCCGGCGCTCGCGATGGGCGCCGGACTCCTCGTCAACATCGTGGCCGGAGCCTTCGCCGTCCGCTGGTGGGGCACGTCCGGCATCGCCGGCGCCAACGCGGCCGGCATCACCACCACCGCCGCCCTGCTGCTCACCGGGCTCGGCTCGCGGATCGTCGCCATCCAGGTCCGCCGGGTCGCGCTCAGCATCGGCCGGCTCTCCCTCGCCTCCGTCGGCGCCTGCGGCACCGGCTGGATCGCCGGGCCGATGATCCCCGACCCGCTGCTCAGCGCCGCACTCGGCTGCCTGCTCGTCCCGGCCATGTTCGGCGCCTGCGGCATGGCCATACGGGCGCTCGAGATCACCTCCCTGACCGCCCAGATCACCCAGATGACCCAGAGGTTCCGCAATGCCCGCTGACACCCGCACGGCGCCGGCCGCCGCAATGGCCCCCGCCCGCCGGACCGCCTCGCCGTGGGTCCTGATGTACCACTCGGTCGCCGAGTTCACCGACCCCGCCGAGGACCCGTACGGCATCACCGTCACCCCGGGCACGCTGGAGGCCCAGCTGCAGTGGCTGCGCTCCCGCGGCCTGCGCGGAGTGTCCGTCGGCGAACTGCTCCGGGCCCACGCGGCCGGGCGCGGCGCCGGTCTGGTCGGGCTGACCTTCGACGACGGCTACACCGACTACCTGACCCGGGCGCTGCCGCTGCTGCGCCGCCACGACTGCACCTCCACGCTGTTCGTCCTGCCCGGGCGGCTCGGGGTGGACAACGCGTGGGACCCGCTGGGCCCGCGCAAGTCCCTGCTGACCGCCGAGGGCATCCGCGAAGTCGCCGCCGCCGGACAGGAGATCGGCTCGCACGGGCTGCTCCACCAGGACCTCACCGCGGCCGCCGACGACATCCTCCAGCAGGAGCTGCGGGGCAGCCGCGAGCTGATCCGGGAGCTGACGGGGACCCTGCCGGAGGGGTTCTGCTACCCGTACGGGCACCTCGACGAGCGGGTCGTCACGGCGACGCGCGCCGCCGGGTACGGGTACGCCTGCGCGATCGACCCCGGGCGGCTCGCGGGCCCGCACGCCCTGCCGCGCACCCACGTCAGCCAGGCGGACGGGGCCGGGCGGCTGCGGATCAAGCAGCTGCGGCACCGGATGCGGGAGCTGCGGCGGGCGGTGCACCGATGAAGTCCGTGCGCGCGCTGCACGTCATCACCGGGCTCGGGGTCGGCGGCGCCGAGCAGCAACTGCGGCTGCTGCTGAGGCACATGCCGATGCGCTGCGACGTGCTGACGCTGACCAACCCCGGGCCGGTGGCCGAGGGGCTGCGGGCCGACGGCGTCCGGGTGGTGCACCTGGGGATGCGGGGCAACCGGGACCTGCGGGCGCTGCCGAGGCTGGTGCGGTTCATCCGGCGCGGGCAGTACGACCTCGTGCACACGCACCTGTACCGGGCCTGCGTGTACGGGCGCCTCGCGGCGCGGCTCGCGGGGGTCGGGGCGACCGTGGCGACCGAGCACTCCCTCGGCGAGGGCGAGATCGAGGGCCGGCCGCTGACGGGCGGGGTGCGGGCGCTGTACCTGGGCAGTGAGCGGCTGGGCGCGGCGACCGTGGCGGTCTCGGACACCGTGGCGGCGAGGCTGGTGGGGTGGGGGGTCCCGGCCGCGCGGGTGCATGTCGTACCGAACGGGATCGAGGCCGCGCGCTTCCGCTTCGACGAGGGTGCCCGCAGGGCCACGCGGGCCCGGACCGGGCTGTCCGAGCGGGCGTTCGTGGTCGGCGGGGTCGGGCGGCTGGTGCCGGGCAAGCGGTTCGACTCGCTGGTCCGGGCGGTGGCGGCACTGCCGGGCGCGCATCTGCTGCTGGCCGGGGACGGGCCGGAACGGGCGGCGCTGCGGCGGCTGGCCGCGGAGCTGGGCGCGCAGAGCCGGATCCACCTCCTGGGGGAGCGGGACCCGCTGGGCGACAGCGGGGACGGGCGGACGCCGGGGATTCCGGCGCTGCTGGCCGCGATGGACGTCTTCGTGTCCCCGTCGAGGGAGGAGGCCTTCGGTCTCGCCGTCGTGGAGGCCCTGGCGGCGGGGCTGCCCGTCCTGCACGTCACCTGCCCGGCGATCGACGACCTGCCGGCCGCGCAGGCGCCGGGGGCGCGGCGGATCGGGACCGGGACCGAGGAGCTGGTCGCCGCCCTGCGCGGGCACATGGAGGCCGGAGCGCGCCGGCTGCCGCCGCCACCGGTGGTCCGCCGCTACGACATCGCCCGCAGTGCGGACCAACTCCTCGCCGTCTACGGCCTGGCCCTGTCCGGCCGCACCGCCGGCTCGGCCGGGACCCCGGCCGAGCCGGGCTGCGGGCCCGCCGCCCCCGGGACCCCCAGGGTGCCGTCCGCTTCCGCACCCGGCCCGGTGGCTCAGACACCGGCGGGGCTTGAGCTGCCGGGCTGTGCCCCGGAGCCCGCTGGGGTGTGGCCGGCGTCCGGCCGCGGGCCGGACTCCCGGGGCGCTGCCCCGGACCCCGCGCCGCACTCTCCCCCGGCCACCGCCGGGAGGGGCCCCCAGGCGGGGCGGGCCGTGCAGCCCGGGCGGGGAGTGCCCGCCACTGCCGCCGGGGCGGGGCCGGAGCCCGCTTCCGCCTCTCCGACGCCGACCGCGGCGCAGGCGGCGGCCGGGCGGGATGCGGCCGGCCGAGCGCACGACGCAGGTCCCGGGCAGCCGGGCCGGCCGGCCGGGGCCGGTTGATCCACGCACCCCCGAAGGGCTTCCCGAAGCGGGGCCCGAACGAACTCCCATCCCCTCAGGAAGGCACGCACATGGCCGACACCGCCGATCAGAAGAAGACCGACCGCCGTCGCCGCAAGGTACGGCTGCTGCCGCCGCCCGCGTGGTGGCCGCTGCCCGCCGCCGCCGTGCTGGGGCTGGCCGCGGGCGGGGCGTACGGGGTGCTCAAGGCACCCGAGTACGCCGCCACCAGCTACGTCGTCGCCGTCCCGGACGACACCACCGAGCCGGCCACCGCCCTCGGCTTCGCCCAGGCGTACGCGCGCATCGCGACCAGCAGCTCCACCCTCGCGTACGCCCAGCCCCGCGCGGGCATCCCCGCCCGCCGGCTCCGTACACAGGTGCGCGCCGAGACCTCCCCCGAGTCCCCGATGATCGCCATCACGGGGACGTCGAAGAGCCCGGCCGAGGCCGCCGACATCGCCAACGCCGTGGCCGACGCGCTCTCGCTGAGCAGCAACCAGGCCGCCAAGAACACCGGCGTCCAGCTGCTGCTGTTCAACCAGGCCGTCGCGCCGAGCGACCCCGCCTCGCCGTCCGCCGCCATCAGCGGGGCCGTCGGGCTGTGCGCCGGCGGGCTGCTGGGCGGGCTGTGGATGCTGGCCCGGCCCCGCCGCACCCGGCGGCCCGAGGGGCAGCCGGTCATCGAGGAGTACGCCTCCCTGCCCGCCCAGGGCGACCACAACGAGACCAAGGAGAAGGAGTCCGTGCGATGACTACGGGCTCCGCCGGGGCCCTGTCGGTGACGCTGTGCCGCGACCCCCGGCAGTTCGCCGCGCTGGAAGAGCCGTGGAACCGGCTCTTCCGGGCCTGTCCCACCGCCACCCCCTTCCAGAGCCACGCCTGGCTGCACTCCTGGTGGCTCTCGTACGGCCGGGACGGGCGGCTCCGGATCGTGCTCGTACGGCGCGGCGGGGAACTCGTCGGCGCGTGTGCGCTGATGCTCGTCCACCGGCCGCTGCCGCTCCTGGTGCCGCTCGGCGGCGGCATCACCGACTACTTCGACGTCCTGGTGGCCGACGAGTACGCCGGCCAGGTCGTCCCGGCGCTGGCCCGCGGCCTGCACCGGGCCGCCCGCGGCGCGGTCGTCGACCTGCGCGAGGTACGGCCCGGGGCCGCTGCCGAGGCGCTGTACGGGCAGTGGCCGGGGATCCGCAGCAAGCTCACCGACTCCACCTGCATGGAGCTGCCCGCGCTGCCGTTCGACGAGCTGGTCAAGCGGATGCCGGCGTCCGGGGCCCAGCGGGTCCGGGCCAAGCTGCGCAAGACCGACGCGGCCGGTATCGAGGAGCGCGAGGTCACCGAGCAGGAAGTGCCGCGCGCCGTACGGACGCTGCTGCGGCTCCACGAGAAGCAGTGGCGCGGCCGCGGGGTGACCCCGGAGCACCTGAGGCCCCGCTTCGCCGAGCACCTGACCCGGGCCACCCGGCGGATGGTGCGGGCCGGCGAGGGCCGGCTGACCGAGTTCCGGCTGGACGGGAAAGTGGTGGCGGCCAACGTCACGCTCCTGTCCGGGGCGTTGAGCGGCGGCTACCTGTACGGGGCCGATCCGGACCTGCGGACCCGGAAGGTGGACGTGGCGACGCTGCTGCTGCGCTACGAGGCGGGCCGCGCCCTGGCGGAGGGCCGCCCGGTGGTGAGCTTCCTGCGCGGCAACGAGCCGTACAAGAACCACTGGCGGCCCGAGACGGTCGTCAACCAGCGGTTCCTGCTGGCCAGGACGACGCTCGCACCCCTGCTCCGCCTGCACGAATCGCAGGTGGCGGGGCGCGAGCGGGCGGTGGACGCGCTGCGCGAGGCCCTGCCGGCCGCCAGGGACTGGCGGGCGCGGCTCAACGAACTGCGGGTCCGATGACGGGTCTACCAGGGCCAGAAGCCGGAGTCCTTGCCCCAGTCGATCTTGATGCAGACCGAGTGATTGCCGAGCAGCTTGGAGAGCCATTCGCCGAAGTTGACCGGCACGCACCACTCCATGCTGTTGGCGGGCGGCTCGGTCGGCTGGGGCTTCGGCACGACCGGGCTGGGGACCGGGCTCGGGACCGGGCTCGGGACCGGGCTCGGGCTCGGGACCGCGCTCGGGATCTCCGGCGACGGGACCGGCACCGGGACGGGGTCCGGATCCGGGCTCACCGGGGTCTCGGGCGACGGAACGGCCGGCGAGGGCACGGGCTCGGGGACGGGGCTCGGGGCCTCCGGCGAGGGCACGGGCTCGGGCTCGGGGACGGGGCTCGGGGCCTCCGGCGAGGGGACCGGGACCTGCGGGCTCGGGATCACCGGGATCACCGGGACCTCCGGCGACGGGATCGCCGGGAGGGGCACGGGGATCTCGGGGGTCGGTACGACCGGGGTCGGGATCTCGGGGGTCGGCACGGCCGGGGTCGGGATCTCGGGGATCGGTACGACCGGGGTCGGGATCACCGGCGTCGGGATGACCGGCGTGGGCACCACGGGGGTCGGGACCGGGTCCGGCCGTTCGGGCGCGAGTGCGGCGCGGAAGGCCTTCGCGGACTGCGGGTTCTGCTTGCACTGCCACACGCCGTGCGGGCAGTAGTCGGTGATGGTGTGGTAGAGCGGCTTGTGCTGCTCGATCCACTTCAGCATGCGCCGTACGTACTCCGGGTTGTCCCCGTGCCGGAACAGCCCCCACTCCGGGTACGAGATCGGTTTGCCGTGCGCTTTCGCGAAATCGACGTGCTGTTGGAGCCCGTACGGCTGGGTGATCATCTCGTCGAAGGTCCGGCCGGGGGCCTGGTCGTACGAATCCATCCCGATGACGTCGACCACGTCGTCGCCCGGGTAGCACTTGGTCCAGCCGATCGCGTCCGTACCGCGGTTGGGAGTGAAATCGAACTTGAAATGCTGGCCGGGGACGGAGCGCATCGTGTTGACGATGCGCTTCCAGTACGCCTTCCAGTTCTCCGGGTCCGGCCCGCAGCGGTGCGTGTACGTGGCGCCGTTCATCTCCCAGCCGAGCACGATCACCGTGTCCGGGACGCCCAGCTGAACCAGCCGCTCGGCGAGCTTCTTGAAGTGCCGGTCGAACTCGCCCTCCGCGCCCGCCCGGATCAGCTGGGCCACCCGGCGGTCGGGGATCCGGTCCTCGTTGTGCTCCTGCATGGGCACGTTCAGGACGAAGAGCCGGTTCGACTTGGCGTGGCGCCACTTGGCCCAGGGCTCAAGGAAGTCGGGGCCCTCGATGTGGGCCCAGCGGTCTCCGGGCAGATAGGTGTGGCCGACCCGGATCTCCTTGCCGCCCAGCCAGCGCGACAGGTGCGGGATCCGGGCGACTCCGGTCGGACCGGAGTCGAGAAAGGCGCCCATGGCGACGCCGGAGCCCTTGGGCTGCTCCGTCGCGGGGGTCGCGAGCGCGGCTCCGGTGGCGAGCAGTCCGGCCGTGACCGTACCGATGCAGGTGCTCGCCAGTCGGCGGTGTGGTCTGGGCATGGCGTCTCCCGAACTTTCCTGAATCGGTGTGCTTGTCAAAGACGTTAGGCATCACATCTGACGAATGGCCTGTCCGGTGACCGCTGCGTAGGCCATTCGCAGCTGCGTATCCTCCCCGCTTGCTCCGACTAGGTGAAAGACACCGTTCCCATGCACGCGTTCGACAGCCATGTGCCCGCTGTAGTGCTCAGACTCGATCGGAATCCGTTCCACCACGGAACCCTCGGCGCCGTCAGATCTCTTGGGCGCAGGGGCGTGGAGGTCCATGCCGTCGTCGAGGCCGGGGGAGGTCCCATGGGGCGCTCGCGCTACCTGCACGCCGCGCATGCCGGGCCGGCCGGTGGGCTGGACCCCGACGCTCCGGAGACGTTGCTGGAGTGCCTGGTCGGGGTGTCCGAGCGGATCGGCAGGCCGGCGGTGCTCGTCGCGATGGACGACCTGAGCGCCATCGCCGTCGCGCGGATCGCGCCGATGCTCGACCGGCGGTTCCGGATCCCCCGGCAGCCCGACGGGCTGCCGGCCCGGGTGGCGGACAAGGCCGAGCTGTCGCGGCTGTGCGCGCGCTGGGACATCCCGCACCCGGAGACCGTGATCCCGGCGACCGGGGCCGAGGCGGCGGAGGCCGCGTGGCGCCTGGGCCTGCCGGTGGTGGCCAAGTGGAGCCGGCCCTGGCTGCTGCCCGCGGGCGGCGGGCTGCGCAGCACCACGCTCGTGCACACCCCCGCCGAGGCGCGGCGCCTGTACGAGCGCACGGGAGAGGCCGGGAGCCGGCTGCTGCTCCAGCGGTTCCTGCCGGCCGGGACGGACACCGACTGGTTCTTCCACGGCGCCTTCACCCGCGGCGGGCGTCCGCTGCTCGCGGGGTCGGGCCGCAAGGAGCTGTCGTGGCCGGTGCGTACGGGGCTGACGGCGGTGGGGCGCTGGCTGCCGGATCCGGCGGTGGAGGAGGCGGGGCTGCGGATCGCGCAGCGGCTGGGCTACCAGGGGATCCTGGACCTGGACTTCCGCCGGGACGAGAGCGGCTGCTTCCGGCTGGTGGACTTCAACCCCCGGCCGGGCGCGCAGTTCCGGCTGTTCACGGATGCGGGCGGGCTGGACGTGGTCCAGGCGATGTACCTGGACCTGACGGGGCAACGGGTCCCGGAGCCCTCGGGCGGTCCGGGCCGGGTGTTCGTCGCGGAGAACTACGCCCTGCTGGCGGCGGTCCGCGGCCGCCGGCTCCCCGGGCGGTCCCCGGCCCGCCCACCGCTCCCGGCCCCCTCGGCATCCGGCCGCACCGGCTCGGCCGCGGCTGCGGGGAGCCCGGCCGGCCGCCTCGCGGACTCCGCACCGGGGCCCGCGGGCCGGGCGGGCCGCCGCGCGGGCCGCGTTCCGGCCCCGGGACGGCCCGGAGCCGGTACGGCCGGGCAGGATCGCGCCGGGGGCGGCGGGCCCGGGCCGGTACGGATGGCGCCGCGGGCGGAGCGGGGCCGGGTGGAGGCGGCCTGGTTCGCCGCCGACGACCCGATGCCGTTCTTCGCGATGCTCGCCGCGTTCCTGGGCCGGGGCGCGGGGAAGGGTGCGCGCGCCCTGCGCGGTGTCCCGGCCCACGGCCGCCGGACGGCCCGTGCGGTGGTCCGGACCCCGCGCCAGCGTGCCCGCGGCCTGACCCCGCCGGCCACCGCCGAACCGGACGAACTGGTGACCAGATGACGCCCGCCGTCCGCCGCCCGCCCGGAAGCGTCCGGGCGGGCGGGAGTGAACACAGGCGGGGAGTCCATGAGACTGGAGGGACAGCGGTGACGCGGATGGACGATCTTGTCGTGGTCGGCGCCGGGCCGTACGGGCTGTCGATCGCCGCGCACGCGGTGGCGGCCGGACTCGGCGTACGGGTGCTCGGGCGGCCCATGGCCTCGTGGCGGGACCACATGCCCGATGGCATGTACCTGAAGTCGGAGCCCTGGTCCTCCAACCTGTCCTCGCCCGACGGCCGGCACACCCTCGCCGCGTACTGCGCCACCCGCGGGCTGGCGGCCGAGCACGGCAGCCCGCTCCCGATCGGCACCTTCAGCTCGTACGGCATGTGGTTCGCGCGGCACGCCGTGCCCGAGGTGGAGGAGGTGACGGTCACCGAGGTCACCCCGCAGGGCGACGGGTTCCTGATCCGCACCGCCGAGGGGCCGCCGCTCCTCGCCCGCACGGTCGCGCTCGCCGTCGGGGTGATGCCGTTCGTCCACCTCCCCCAGACGCTGCGGGACCTGCCCCCCGGGCACGGCTCGCACAGCAGCGGCCACCGCGACCTGGCCCGGTTCGCCGGCCGGGAGGTCGCCGTGATCGGGGCCGGTCAGGCGGCCCTGGAGACCGCCGCCCTGCTGGCCGAGAACGGGGCCCGGCCCTGTCTCGTCGCCCGCCGGTCCCGGCTGAACTGGAACACCGTCCCCCAGCCGCTGGAGCGTCCGGCCCTGCGCTCCCTGCGCGATCCGCACAGCGGCCTCGGCACCGGCTGGCGCAGCTGGGTGTGGTCGGAGGCGCCCTGGGCGGTGCGCCGGCTGCCCGCCCCGGCCCGGGAGCGGATCGCGGCGACCGCGCTCGGGCCCGCCGGGGCCTGGTGGCTGCGGGACCGCTTCGAGCGGAGCGTCCCGGTGCTGCTGGGGCACCGGCTGCACCGGGCGGTGCCGGTGGGCGAGCGGACCCGGCTCGGGCTGACCACCGCGGCCGGGGAGTCCGTCGTTCTGGACGTCGCGCACGTCGTCGCGGCCACCGGGTTCACCCCGCACCTGGGCCGCCTCGAGCTGCTGGACGCCCGGCTGCGGGCCGCCCTCGAAACCGTCGGGGACTCCGGCGCGCCGGAGCTGAGCGCCGGTTTCGAGTCCTCCTGGCCCGGACTGTTCTTCGCGGGGCTGCTGACCGCTCCCTCATTCGGCCCTTCCATGCGATTCGTGCATGGTGCGGGCTTCACGGCGGGGAGACTGGTCAAAGGAGTCCGAAAGCGCCTCGGCGCCCGGGGCAGGCCGACGGGCTCCACCGGGACCGTACGCCCCGACCGGGCCGGTGCCGGGCATCCGAAGACGTCTCTGCGGTGAGGTGGAGAGGGGTCCGCGATGAGTGCGGAGCAGCGAGCACAGGGCCGGGGCTGGGTACGCATCCCCGCCAGCCGGGCGGAGCAGCCCGGCGCGCCCAGGACCGCCTCGCCGTACGCCCCTCCCGCGTACGCGACACCGGACCAGCCGACGATCTACCTCTCCCTCGTCAGGCGTTGGCGGGAGGCCGGGCGCACCCTCCCGGGGCATCCTGACGAGGAGTGGGAGCGGCTGATCTCCCAGCCGTGCTGGCCCGGCCGTTAGGTGGTGTGTCTCTTGGCAGCGGCGGAGCGCGACAGATCCGAGCAGGGCAGCCGGGCCCCTGTGACCGGGCCCGGGGAGCGGCTCGCGCTGAACGGCATGGGCAGCTTCGAGTGGGACCTGGATGCCGGGACCCTGACGCTGGACGAGGCCGGGCTCGTGGTCTTCGACCTCGAGCGGGAGGAGTTCGACGACACCCCGGAGGGGCTGGGGCTGCGGATCCCGGCCGACGACAGCGCCCGGCTGTCGGAATCCACGCTGGCGGCGCTGGACGGCGGCGGGGAGACGTACGGCTCGTACTTCACGGTGCAGCGCCGCGACGGCGTCGACCAGTGGACGCACACGCAGGGCCGGATCCTGCGGGAGGCCGACGGGCGGCCCCGGCGGATCGTCGGGATCGTGCGGGACGCGACGGCCGAGCTCGCGCACGCCACCATCCTGCGCAAGCTCGAGTCGGCGCGGGCCCAGCAGGCCACGATCGTGCAGCGGACGACGGAGGCCCTGTCGCGGGCGGTGACGGTCGACGACGTCACGGCCACGCTGACCGGGGCGGGAGCGCTGGAGCGGCTGGGTGCCGACGGGCTGGCCCTGGGGCTGGTCGAGAACGGCGCCATCAAGATCATCGCGCTGAGCGGGGAGTCACTGGAGATCCTCAGCGAGCGGAGGTTCACCCGGCTGGACGGCTCGCTTCCGCTGTCGCAGGCGGTACTGACCCGCAAGGCGCGGTTCGTCACCTCCCTCACCGACCTGGCGGGCGAGTTCCCGCTGCTCGCGGACTACCTGCGGCGGATCCGCTTCGACGCCGCCGCCTATCTGCCGCTGATCGCGCAGGCCAAGGCCATCGGCGGGCTCGTGCTGTTCTACCGGCGGCGCACCGAGTTCAGCCCGGAGGAGCGCAACCTGTGCCTGGGCCTGGCCGGCATCGTGGCGCAGTCCCTCCAGCGGGCGCTCCTGTTCGACCAGGAGCGGGAGTTCGCGACGGGCCTGCAGGCCTCGATGCTCCCGCGCCGGATCCCGGAGATCAGCGGCGGGGAGATCGCGGTGCGCTACCACTCCGCGTGGAGCGGGCGGGAGGTCGGCGGGGACTGGTACGACGTGATCGCGCTGCCCCGCGACCGGGTCGGCATCGTCGTGGGCGACGTACAGGGCCACGACACGCACGCGGCGGCGATCATGGGCCAGCTGCGGATCGCGCTGCGGGCGTACGCGGGGGAGGGGCATCCGCCGTCGACCGTGCTGGCCCGGGCCTCGCGCTTCCTCGCCGAGCTGGACACCGAGCGCTTCGCGACCTGCATGTACGCACAGGTGGACCTGGAGACCGGCGGCGTACGGGCGGTCCGCGCGGGCCATCTCGGGCCGCTGATCCGGCACACCGACGGGCGTACGGGCTGGCCCAACGTACGCGGCGGACTGCCGCTCGGACTGGCCTCGGTCTTCGAGCAGGAGGACTTCCCCGAGACCCGGCTCGACCTGGTCCCCGGGGAGACGCTGGTGCTGTGCACCGACGGCCTGGTGGAGGAGCCCGGCACCGCCATCACCCAGGGCATGGAGGCCCTCTCCCACGCCGTGCGCAGCGGGCCGCAGGAGGCGGGGGCGCTCGCCGACCACCTCTCGGACCGGCTCTGGGAGCGCTGGGGCTCCGGCGACGACGTGGCCCTGCTGGTGCTGCGCCGGGCCCCCGACCCGGGCACCCACCGGGCCCCGCGGATCCACCAGTACATCCACCAGGCGGACCCGGAGGGCCTCTCGGAGGCCCGCTACGCCCTGCGCCAGGCCCTGCGCGACTGGGGCATGCCGGAGCTCGCCGACGACGTGGAACTGGCGGCCGGGGAACTGCTGGTCAACGCCCTGCTGCACACGGACGGCGGGGCGGTGCTGACCATGGAGGTGCTGCCGGAGCCGGTCCGGCGGATCCGGCTGTGGGTGAAGGACCGTTCCAGTGTCTGGCCGCGCCGGCGCACCCCGGGGGAGGCCGCGACCACCGGGCGCGGGCTGCTGCTGGTGGACGCGCTGGCCACGCACTGGGGAGTGGAGTCCCGGGGTGACGGCAAGGCCGTGTGGTGCGAGTTCGACGTCGCGGGGAGCATGCGGAGCATGGGGTGACCGGCTGCTCACGCCGAGTTGTGGCGTCCCGGGGCCGGAGTGATGATGCGGTCCATGGAACGGACGACCACATGGACCCGGATCCCGCCGTGCACCGGCTGAACAAGCGGCCGGGCAAGGGCGCCACGACCGCTCTGCTCGCACTGCTCCTGCTGGCCGTCGGGGTGCCGGCGGCCGTGCACCGGACGGCGGAGCGCCCGCACACGGATCCCGGCTGCCGGACGGTCGCGTTCATGTCGATGACCGGCGTGGCTCCCGCCTGCCGGTAGCGGCGGCTACCGGGCGCGGGCCGGGTCAGCGGTCCTTGCGCTCCAGCACGACGTCCCGCTCCGCCTGTGCCAGGTAGGACACGCGCAGGGTCATCCCGGAGTGCAGGTTCGCCGACTGGAGCCGGGCCTCCGCGCCGGCCGGACCCGGGTGCACGTCGGGGGTCAGGCGCAGTGAGGTGGTCGCGGACCAGTCGTGCTGCCCTCCGTCGCAGACGGCCTCCTCGCCGCCGAAGCCGAGGCGGGTTCCGTCCTGCACGAGAGTGACCTGGATCTGCACTCCACGGGGTGACGAGGGTGCGCACGTGTAGGTCCCGAAAAGGGTGACCTGGCCGTCTCCGGAGATGTGACCGAATTTCTGTACGGAAATTTCATCGCCCTGGGCCCGGGCGCCGGCGGGGGTGGTCAAAACGGTGGCCGCGGCGAGCGCGGAAAGCGCCGTCACGGCCATTCGGCGGGTGGAAACTCGCATGAATCCTCCATGGGGGGTGGGTCGGCGCAAAAGCGCCGAAACGCATTGTGCTGGCAGATGGCGGGCAACTCCTTCCGTACACCCGTGTCGCTGTGTGCAATTGCCCGCTCGGGCGCGTGAGACTGGCCGAATTACATCCCCGAAGGTCCCCGAAGGGATCGCGCATGCGCCAGTCCGCTTCCGTCCTCGCCGCCGCTCTCCTGCCCTTCCTGCTGTTCGGTGCCACGGCCTGCTCCGGCGCCCCCGAGGGGGCCGCGCTCGCCCCCGCCGCGGCGCCCGCCGTCCCGGTGGACGACGGTGCGCCGGGGGCCGAGGAGGATCCGGCGGCCCTGGCCCCGGCCCCGGGGGCGGTCCAGGCCGCCTCGAAGGATGCCCATGTGGGTGACTCCGTACGGGTGCGCGGCCGCCAGGTGGGCCGGCACCTCCAGGCCGTGCTCACCGCGTACGTCGACCCCGCGGTCAGCGTGGAGAAGGACTACGCCCCGCCCGCCGGCAAGCGCTGGGTGGCCGCCTCGATGTCGTTCGTCAACGTCGGCGGGGCCTCGTACGGGGCCCTCGGACGCATGTGGGCGTACGACAGCGCGGGGGGTCGCCACCCGGTGGTGCCGACCGGTGAGCTGACGACCGGCAAACCGCTCGTCTTCGGTTCCCTCGCCGTCGGTGAGCGGGCCGAAGGATGGGTGGTGTTCGAAATCCCGGAAAAGGCGCGCATTGTGCGTCTCCAGTACCAGGACGCGAACATGCGGGCGAATTCCGGAGAGGGATTCTGGGCGGTGTAGCCCGCTCGGGTGAAAGGCCGTGAAAGGGTGGGGGGAGAGGCGGCTAGGGTGCGGCGCATGACTTCAACTCAAGCCGAAATCGACCGGTCCCAGCTCGGCACCCTTTCGGTGCTCGCCTGGATCGGCGACCCCTCCGAGGGCCACGACATCCCGTATCTGCTCGCCTACACCCTCGGCGACGGACCGAAGGGGCGGGAGGCCGGCGAGGCGGCCGCCCGCGGGCTGCTGGAGGAGATCGGCCTGCCCATCGGTGACGTGGTCATGGACGGCACCCGCAACCCGGCCGCCTTCCCGGTGCAGATCGTGCTGGCGGACAACCAGGTCGCGCTGACCCTCCCCGGGCTGAACGCGACCTGCACCGCCCCGGACGAGTGGGTCGCCGCGGCGAACGAGAGCGGCCAGGCCTACTTCCTGTTCGCCACCCGCGCCTGGCCCGAGGCGGTCCCGGGGCGGCCGGTCGAGCCGAAGACCCTCCAGGAGTTCGCGGGGGACGAGGCCGTGCTCACGGGCAGCGCCCACTGCGTGCTCGCCGTCCGGCGCCTCCAGTAGGGGCCGCGCACGGGTGTGTCCACGCACTGCGCCGGGCCCACCCGCCCCGCCCGTCCCCCCGCTCCGGCCGCCGGGCCCCAGCCCGCCCGGTGGCCGGTTCTCCGTGCCGGGGCCCGTCGCCGAATGCGGGGCCCTACGGGCGTTCGAAGGCGAAGCGGAGTGAGCGGACCCGGTTGTCGAAGTTCGACCCCGCAAGGTCCGGCAGCCCCACCGCCCGCAGCCCGACCGGCCGGGTCAGCAGTTCGCGGAACAGGGCTTTCATCTCCACCCGGGCCAGGTGCGCGCCCAGGCAGAAGTGCGGGCCGCCGCCGCCGAAGCCCAGGTGCGGATTGGGCGAGCGGGTGATGTCGAAGGCGTCGGGATCGGGGAAGACGGCCTCGTCGCGGTTGGCGGACGCGTAGTACAGCACCACTTTGTCGCCGGGCCGGAACAGGTGCCCGCCCAGGGTGTGTTCGGCGGCCACCGTCCGGCGGAACTGGATGATCGGTGTCGAGTGCCGGATCATCTCGTCCACCGCGCCGTCCGCGTACGTCTCGAAGTCCCCGAGCAGCAGGTCCCGTTGTCCGGGGTGGTCGGTCAGCAGGGTCAGCCCGTGCGTGATCGCGTTGCGGGTGGTCTCCACCCCGGCCACCATCAGCAGTGAGAAGAACGCGCCGAGCTGGCGGGCGCCCAGGGCCTGTCCGTCCACGTTTGCGCAGACCAGCGCCGAGATCAGGTCGTCGGTGGGGTTCTTGCGCCGCTCCCGCCCGATGCCCGCGACCATGCGCTGCATCCGGGCCAGGGCCCGCAGCCCGCGCCCGGGCATCCGCAGCCTTGAGGCCAGGCCCCGCTCGACACCGATGTTCTCCGAGGCGTGGTTGACGCGGTCGGCGATCTCGGCGCGGTAGCACTCGGGGATGCCCATCATGTTGCAGATGACCTCGAGCGGCAGCCGGGAGGCCACCGCCGAGACGAACTCGTCGGGCTCGCCCTCCAGTACGTCGTCCACGATCCGGGCGGCCACCGCGTGGATGTCCTCCTCGGCCGCCGCCAGCAGCCGCGGCGTGAAGGCCCGCTGCACGATCTTGCGCAGCTGGGCGTGGTCCGCACCGTCCAGGTTGACCATCGAGTCCCCGAACAGCGCCCGCACCCACCGGGCCGGCTCGGGCGTGGTCACCCCGGGCGCGCTGGCGAACACCTTGGGGAGCCGGCTCGCCTCCTGCACGTCCGCGTGCCGTACGAGGGCCCAGTGCCCGCGGCCCTTCCCCTCGGGCACGTAGATCGGGGAGTCCAGCGCCCGCAGCCGGGCGAACGCCGCGAGCCGCGCGGCAGGGGGCTGCTGCCAGAACGCCGGGTCGGCGAGCTCCCCGTACTCCGCCACCGCCGGGCCCGAGCCCGTGTCCGCGTACCGCTGTACCGGGACCTTCATCGTGTCTTCTTCCTGTCGCCGGCGCGCTCGCCGGGGCCGCCGCGGCGGTCGCCGCCCGCCGTCCTCACGCACCAGAACGCTCGTGCTGCGCCAAGGTCACGCCCACGGCGACGGTGGCCGCGGCGACCAGCCCGGCCCACAGCACCGCCAGCCCGCCGGTCCACGCGCAGGCGAGGATCACCAGCGCCGCGACCGGCAGTACGAGTTGCTGGGCCGTACCGCGCTTGAAGTGGCGGGAGTGCAGCAGCCAGACGAAGGCCAGGAACAGCGCCGCCGGCACGGTCACCGAGAGATTGGCGGAGAGCGCCGAGATGTGGGCCTTGCCGACAGCGTGCTCGATCGCCACTTCGATGCCGGCCCCGATGGCCGCGGCCGATGCGAAGATCACGAAGTGCCCGTACCCCCACGGGATGGCCTCGCGGTTGCTCCGCAGCCGGTCGTGCGCGGGGACGGCGAAGTAGATCCACCAGGCCGCGAAGACCAGCAGCAGCCCGCCCGCCGCGATCGGCAGCAGCTCGCCCAGCGCCTCGTGCTCGTCGATCGCCGACTGGACCGCGACCGTGCTGGCGGCGATGGTCTCGCCGAGCACGATGATAGTGAACAGGCCGTACCGCTCGGCGATGTGGCGCGGATGCCACTGGGTCTGGTAGCCGCGCTCGGCGATGACCGGAACCAGCAGCTCCGCCATCACCAGCACCAGGAACAGCCACCTGCGGGAGTGCTCGGGGGCCGCGAGCAGCGCCGTCCAGCCGGCCTGGCAGACCACCAGCCCCGCCGCGTAGGTGAGCGCGCAGCGCCGGGCGGCGCCCTGCTCCCCTGCGGCGGCGCGCAGCCACTGCACGGTGAGCGCGAGCCGCATCACCAGGTAGCCGCCGACGGCGATGGTCCAGTCGTTGTCGTTGAAGGCGCGCGGGATCCCGGCCGAGTAGATGAGCACACCGGCGATCTGCACCAGGGTCGCGAGCCGGTACGGCACGTCGTCGACGTCGTAGGCGGAGGCGAACCAGGTGAAGTTCATCCAGGCCCACCACACGCCGAAGAACACGAAGAGGTAGCCGGTGATGCCGGCGCCGACATGGCCCTCGGCGAGCGCGTGGACCAGTTGCCGGCCGGCCTGCGCCACCGCGACGACGAAGCAGAGGTCGAAGAACAGCTCCAGCGGGGTCGAGGCCCGGTGGCCCTCGTCCCGGCTGCGGGAGGTCATTGGTACGTACGTCATACCGCCAGGACAGCAGCCGTACGCCGGTGGGCAGGCGAGGCGCGCGGCCTGCCGGGCGGCGGAACCTCCTGGCCTGCGCACGGTGGGGGAGGCGAAGGGGCAGGCGCTCGGGTGCGCTCGCAGCGCCGGGAGACCTACCAGCCCGGTGCCGCCACCGGTGACCGGCGGCCCGAGTGCGAGGAAGGGCGCGGGACCGCAGGCCCGGCCGGGGGCGGCCGTACCCTGGAGGCATGAGCACCGCCCCCGCCTCCGACCCGCAGTCCTCGCAGCCCGACTCCCGGCCCGAGGGTGCGCCCGCGGCGAAGCCCAAGCCCCGGCTCGTCTTCGACGACCCGCTGGACCAGCAGTCCTCGGACGACACCGACCGCGGATGGGGCGAGCGGCCGCCCGCCGGCGGGAGCGCCGCAGACCTGGCGCGCTTCCTCGACGAGAAGCCGCCGCACCACCTCTGACCTGCTAGTACCCCGAACCGGGCCCACCGGAGAAGCCGCCCTGGCCGCCGTAACCGCCGTGGCCGCCGTAACCGCCCCCACCGCCCTGACCGCCTTGGCCGCCCTGGCCGTTCTGAGCGCGCTGGGCGATCAGCTCGTCCCGGATCTCCTTGAGGACCACCAGCTCGGTGATCTCCATGGTCTCCTGGACGCCTTCCTTGGCCCGGCGGCGCTGCTCCATCTTGGCCAGGTACTTCGCCATCGGCAGCACCATCAGGAAGTAGACGACGGCGGCCGTGATCAGGAAGGTCAGTGCGGCGTTCAGCACCGATCCCCACAGGATGTTGACGCCGATGGCGTCCCCCTTCGCGTCGATGCCGCAGGGGCCCTTCAGGCAGGACGTGTAGCCGTCCAGGCTCTTCGTGCCGACGGCGCCCACCAGCGGGCTGATGATCCCCTTCACCACCGAGTTCACGATGTTCGTGAACGCGGCGCCGATGACGACCGCCACCGCCAGGTCGACCACGTTGCCGCGCATCAGGAAGGCCTTGAAGCCCGCCAGGACGCTCTCTTTCTTCTTCTCGCTCACCACTGAGCCTCTCTTCGAATCCGCCAGACATGGAGCCAACGGTTCCGAAAGCTACGGCAGTCCGGGCGCGGCGTGTCCAATCGGTGCCCGGCTTGTGGTGACTTGACCGCACGCCCGCCCGGTTCAGCACAACGTCACCGCCAGTCGTGCCACGGCGCCCGCCCCCACGAGAGCCCGCGCGGTGTCCCGGGGCACCGACAGGACCACCAGCGCCCCGCCGTCCCCAACGCCCTTCTCCGGATCGGGCACTTCGACGACCCGGGCCCCCGCCGCCACCACCCGCGGTGGCCCCGCGCGCTCCGCCGCGACCACGTCCACCCGGTCCCCGGGACGCAGCAGCCGCACCGTCGCCGCGTCCGCGATGCGGACCGGCGCCGACACCCACCGCACCGCCGCAGGCGGTGGTTTCACCTCCGGCGGCGCGGCGCCCCGCGAAGCCTGCGCCTCCGTCCCGCCCACCACCGCCAGCGCGGCCGCCAGGACGGCCAGCCCGGCCGATGCGGCACGCCGCCGGCGCCGTACGGCACGGCGCAGCCGGTCTCCGCCCCGGCCGACGCGAAGCGGGGGAAAGGGCGGTACCGGGCGCGCAGGGGGACACGTAGAGGGAGCGGAAGGAGCGGAAGGAGCGGAAAGGGCGGAAGGGGCGGAAGGGGCGGAAGGAGAAGAGACGTACGAGGTCTTGGACATGACGGCCACCGCCAGCGAGTCGATTTCCGGTGCCCGGGCCCAGCGCCCGGACACCCCTTACGATCCGCCGCCCCGCGAAATCCCGCTCGCGCCTGTGGACAATCCCCAGCCTGTGGACAATGCCGTCACCCACAGGAGTGAGCAGCCGTCAGGCTTCGGCGCTCTCCTCGCGTAGGACCAGGGCCAGCAGCCCGGGGAAACGGGCCTCGAACTCCGCGCGCCGCAGCCGGTTGACGCGCCCCCGCCCCTGGTCGCGCTGCTCCAGCAGCCCGGACGCGCGCAGCACCGCGAAGTGGTGGCTGAGGGCCGCCTTGCCCACCGGCACGTCGAAGGTGCCGCAGCTGCGCTCCCAGTCGGCCGCGCCCGCGAGTTCCCGTACGAGCCGCAGCCGCACCGGGTCGGCGAGTGCGGCGAGGGCGGCCTGGACGGGTACGTCGTCGGGGTGGGTGTGCTCGGGTTCGGCCCGGTGTCCCATCGCGGTTCCTCCCTGGATCCCTTGCGGCCCTGCAGGTCTGCGGCCTTGCGCAATGTTCGATGAAAACCGTACAGTCGCCGTACCGCAGTGTTCGCTTTTCATTGAACAGTCTAGCCGGGGGTACCAGCCATGCGCGCAGTCCAGCTCCAGGAGTTCGGCGGACCCGAGGTCCTCCACATCACCGAGGTACCCGTTCCCGAGCCGGGCCCGGGCGAGGTGACCGTCGACGTCGCCTACGCCGGGGTCAACTTCGCCGACGTCCTGGCCCGGGCCGACGGCTACCGGGTCCAGGCCCTGCCCTTCCGGCCCGGCCTCGAGATCTCCGGCCGGATCCGGGCCGTCGGCCCCGGAGTCGAGGGGCTGCGCCCGGGCCAGGAGGTGGCCGCCCTCACCTCGCACAGCGGCTACGCCGAGGTCGCCGTCGCCCCCGCCGCGACCGTCTTCGCGCTCCCCGAGGGCATCTCCCTGCGCACCGCCGCCACCCTGCCGACCGTCCTGCCCACGGTCCAGGGGCTCGTGCACGAGGTCGGCCGGCTGCGCGCCGGGGAGACCGTACTCGTCCAGAGCGCGGCCGGCGGCGTCGGAACCGTTGCGGTCCAGGTCGCCCGGCTCGCCGGAGCGCGCGCCGTCTACGGCGTCGTATCCCGCCCCGAGAAGGCCGCGGAAGCCCTCAAGTACGGCTACGACGAGGTGTTCGTCGGCGACGGGTTCACCGAGGGCGTGCGCCGTGCCACCGGAGGCCGCGGAGTCGACCTCGCCCTCGACCCCGTCGGCGGCGACACCTTCCGCCGCAGCCTGGACTCCCTCGCGCGCTTCGGGCGCCTCGTCGCCTTCGGCAACGCCGGCGGAGCCGCACCCTGGCAGATCGGCCAGCCCGAGCTCAATCCGCGCGGGCTCTCCGTCGGGGGCTTCTCCGTCCTCACCCTCGCCCAGGACGACCCCGAGGCGCTGCGCGCCCTCGCCGCCGACTCCTTCCGGCTCGCCGCGAGCGGCAAGGTCGAGCTGCCGGTCACCGCCGAGTTCCCCCTCGACCGGGCCGCCGAGGCGCACCGGCTGATGGACACCCGCGCCACCACCGGCAAGCTGCTGCTGCGCGTCGCGGGGGAATGAGGCCGGGGGCGCGAGGCGGGGGCCACCCGGCTGCCGGCTACCCGCCCGCCCCCTCCCGGACCCGCCGCAGCGCCGCCACCGGGTCGGCGGCCCGGGTCACCGGCCGGCCCACCACGACGTGCGAGGCCCCGGCGGCGAAGGCGGCCCGCGCCGTCCCGGCCCGGGCGGCGTGCTCGCCCGCCTCCCCGCCCGGCAGGGTCACACCCGGCGTGACGATCAGCGGCCGCGGCCCCAGTACGTCCCGCAGCACGCCCGCCTCGCGCGGCGAGGCGACGACCCCGTCGCACCCGGCGTCCGCCGCCAGCCGGGCCAGCCGCAGCACCTGCTCGTCGGTCGTCGCGTCGATGCCGATGTCGGCGAGGTCGCTCCCGGTCATGCTCGTCACCACCGTCAGCGCGAGCACCCGCAGCCGCGGAAACTCCCGGGCCGCTTCCACCGCCGCGGCCATGATCCCCGTACCGCCCATGGCGTGCACGGTCACCATCGACGCACCCAGCGCGCCCGCGGCGCGCACGGCGCCGGCCACGGAGTTCGGGATCTCGAAGAGCTTCAGGTCGAGGAAGACCTCGTTGCCGCGCCCGACGAGGTCCTCGACGAGGCCGGGCCCGGCGGCGGTGAGGAGCTCCAGGCCGATCTTGTAGTGGTCGCAGGCGTCCCCGATCCGGGTGACGAGCGCCTCGGCGTCCCGGCGGCCGTCGAAGTCGAGGGCGACGATCGTCCTGTTGTCGTTGATCACCCCGCCATGGTGCCGTTCACGGCCGGGCCGGTATCTCGCAGGCCTCCGCGAAGCCCTGGCTGGTCAGGCCGAAGGCCCTGTTGGCCCGCGAGCGCAAGTTCTCCAGCGCGACCATCGCGGTGAGTTCGACGAACGCCGCCTCGCCCAGGCGGGCGATCAGCTCCGCGGCGAGTTCGTCCGTGACCGCCGGCTCGGTCTCGGTCATGGCCTCGGCGTACTCCATCACCAGCAGCTCCGGCTCCGTGAACGCCTCGCGGGCCTCTCGCCACCGCGGCACCTGCTCGATCTTCCGCGCCGGCAGCCCCCGTTCCAGCCCCTCCCAGTAGCCGAAGTCCATGCACCACGAGCAATTGATACGGGCCGCCGCGGCCATCACCGCGAGGTGCTTGAGCCCGGCGTCGAGGGCCTTCCACTTCGCCGCCCGCTGCTCGAGGCGGACGTACGCGAACAGCACGCGCGAGTTGTGCCCGTACGCCTGGCCGGGGTCGAGCACCTTGCCGTACCTGCGGCGCGAGTACCAGGCGCCGATGCGCATGAGGAGGGTGCGGGGCGGGGTGAGCGAGATACGCGGCATGTCGGTCGCCTCCTGGAGCGGTCCGTCGGTCTCGGTGCTTCTTCACCAGCCGAGACCGGACAGCCCGCCGGAATGTGACAGCCCTGGGTCAGATTTCCCCGGGAGTCCCCGCGGCGGCGAACTGCACCGCTGCGAAGGAGGCCGCGTCGCCGGTTACGGCAGTTCGATGCCCAGGTCCCAGCCGTCGTGCGCGTGCGTGCACAGGCAGGCGCGGGACTCCGTCGGCGGCAGCGCCGCCACCGCGTCGAAGAGGACCTCGCGCAGCCGGCCGACGTTCTCGCCGAACACCTTCAGGACCTCCGTGTGGGACACGCCCTCACCCGTCTCCGCGCCCGCGTCCAGGTCGGTCACCAGCGCCATCGACGTGTAGCAGAGCCCCAGCTCGCGGGCGAGGACCGCCTCCGGGTGGCCCGTCATTCCGACGACCGACCAGCCCATCGCCGCGTGCCACTTCGATTCGGCGCGGGTCGAGAACCGCGGGCCCTCGACCACGACCATCGTGCCGCCGTCCACCGGCTCCCACGCGCGGTCCCGGGCCGCCGCCAGTGCCACCGAGCGGCCGACCGGGCAGTACGGGTCGGCGAAGGTGGTGTGCACGACGTTCGGCACCGTTCCGTCGGGCAGCGGCTCCCCGTCGAAGAAGGTCTGGGCCCGGGACTTCGTACGGTCGACCAGCTGGTCGGGAACGAGCAGCGTGCCCGGACCGTACTCCGTGCGCAGCCCGCCCACCGCGCACGGGCCGAGCACCTGCCGCACGCCCATCGAGCGCAGCGCCCACAGGTTGGCCCGGTAGTTGATCTTGTGGGGCGGGACCTTGTGGCTGCGGCCGTGGCGGGGAAGGAAGGCGACCTGCCGCCCGGCCAGCTCGCCGAGGAAGAGGGAGTCGCTCGGGGGCCCGTACGGGGTGTCCACCCGGACCTCGGAGACGTCCTCCAGGAAGGAGTAGAACCCCGAGCCGCCGATGACACCGATCTCTGCGTTAGCCATGCCGTCACCCTAACCGGGCATGCGCAAGGCCCCGCCGCCCGGAAGGGGCGGCGGGGCCTTGCGGAAAACGAACGAAATCAGAGAACGGGGATCAGGCAGCCGAGGTGGAGCTGCTGCTCGAGCTCGACGCCGAAGACGTGCTGGACGTCGACGAAGCGGCCGGGGCGGCAGGCGTCGACGGCTTCGAGGCAGGGGTGCTGCTCGACGAAGCGCCGCGGCTGTCGTTCCGGTAGAAACCGGATCCCTTGAAGACGATGCCGACCGCGGAGAACACCTTCTTCAGGCGTCCGCTGCAGTTCGGGCACTCGGTCAGTGCGTCATCGGTGAACTTCTGCACGGCCTCAAGGCCCTCACCGCACTCGGTGCACTGGTACTGGTAGGTCGGCACGAATTTCCTCCTGGCACTCTGACTCGATGAGTGCTAACGACGTTCCATGGTGACGTATTCCGGCCGATCAGTCCACCGTCACCGGCACGCGGTGACCGAGACCACGCTCGTTCACCCGCGCAGCCGGGGCCTGCCCGGCCGGGGCGGCGGTCGCGTTCGCGGCCGGTCCCGTCGACGAGTTGATGACCCGGCTCGGGGCCTTCGGAGCCAGCTTCGACCGCAGCGCCAGCAGGGTCGCCAGCGCCAGCACGGTGCCCGCCATGGGCACCAGGAAGCCGTACGAGGACCCGTGCGCGTCCGTCAGGCGGCCGGCCAGGGTCACGGCGGTGGCCTGCCCGAAGGCGACCGCGCCGGTCAGCCAGGTGAAGGCCTCGGTCCGGGCGTTCGCCGGGATCAGCGACTCGATCATCGTGTAGCCGGTGATCAGGGCCGGGGCGATGCACAGGCCGACGACCAGGCCGAGCGCGCCCAGCAGGATCATCGAGTGGGCGGTCCACAGGACCGACGCGGCCACGGTGAGGCCGGCGTAGCCGAGCAGCAGCCGGCGCCGCGGGCCGATCTTCCAGGCGATGGCGCCGCAGGCGATGCCCGCGGTCATGTTGCCGGCCGCGAAGATGCCGTAGAGCAGGCCGTTCGCACCCGGGTTGCCGATCTCCTCGGAGAAGGCGGCCAGCGACACCTGCATGCCGCCGAAGACGGCGCCGATGCCGAGGAACGCCACGATCAGGACCCGCAGGCCCGGGAAGGAGAGCGCCGAGGCGTGCTTCTCACCGCCCGCCGCCTGGGCGTGCGGCTTCGGCTGGGTGGCGCGCTGGGCGGCGAAGACCAGACCGCCGGCCAGCGTCAGCGCGGCCTCGGTGATCAGGCCGGCGGCCGGGTGGACGCCGGTGCACAGGGCGGTCGCCAGCACCGGGCCGACGACGAAGGTGAACTCGTCGGTGACGGACTCGAACGCGGCGGCCGTCGGCAGCAGCGGGGAGCCCTCGAGCTTGGCGGCCCAGCGGGCCCGGACCATCGGCCCGACCTGCGGGACGGAGGCGCCGGCGGGGACGGCGGCGAGCGCCAGCGCCCACACGGGGGCGCCCAGGAGCGCGAGCGCCACGAGCGTGCTCACGGCGGCGGAGTGCATGAGGACGACCGGGACCAGGACGGCGCTCTGGCCGCGGCGGTCGGTGAGCTTGCCCATCACCGGGGCGGACAGCGCCATCGAGACGCCGGTGACGGCGGCGACGATGCCGGCGCTGCCGTAGGAACCGGTGGTGTGCTGGACGAGCAGAAGGATGCTGATGGTCAGCATGCCGAAGGGGAGCCGGGCGGCGAATCCCGGGAGAACGAAGCCGATGGCGCCGGGCGTGCGCAGGAGCTGCCCGTAACCGGGGCGTGCGGACTTGTCGGTCGTGACCGCGGATGTCACGGCCTGGCCTTTCCGCTGCCTGGTAGAGCGTCCCCGTCTGCGGACGGTGTGCCGCCTTGTGAGCGACCGCACCCGTACATGTGGGAGCCCCGAGAGCTGTCCTCTTGCGCAGAACCGAGTGATACCTGGGCGCCCACTGCGGGAGGGTGCCACGGCCGCTTTGCGGTCGCGCCAGCTCTGCGTCAGGCAGAGTTGGTTCGATGTGGTGTGCCTTTATCGTACAGGCAGCCCGGCGTTGCGTCCTGTGATTCCGGCGACAGCAAGTGTCTTCACCTGCGATTAACTGGAAGTTCGCAGTCCACAATCCTTCGAAGCGGGGTGAAACGGCCCGCAAACCCCCGAAAACGTAGAATTAGAACGACGCTCTAACTCTCCGTTCGAGCGCGGACCGAGCCCCGATCAAGATCCGTTCGAGCCCGTCCCGAGCCATCCGGCCAGCTTGCCGCCCCGGGCCACCGCCCGCAGCCGCGCCTCCGCCGCGTCCCGTACCGGATCCGTGGCCACCACCAGCAGCTCGTCCCCGTGCCGCAGCACGGTCGACGGCAGCGGTACGAAGCTCTTCGCGTCCCGGACCACCAGCGTCACCGACGCCCCCGGCGGCAGCCGCAGCTCGCTCACCTCGACGCCGTGCATCCGCGAGGCGTCCGGGATCGAGAACGACAGCAGGTGCCCGCGCAGCTTCTCCAGCGGCGCCGACTCGATGCCCAGGTCCGCGGCGGCCTCGTCGCTGTCGCCGAGGTTGAGCTTGCGCGCCAGCCACGGCAGGGTCGGCCCCTGCACCAAGGTGTAGACGACGACGAGCACGAAGACGATGTTGAAGACCCGGTCGCTGCCCGCGATCCCGGTCACCATCGGGATGGTGGCCAGGATGATGGGCACGGCGCCCCGCAGGCCCGCCCAGGACATCAGGGCCTGTTCCTGCCAGGGCATCCGGAACGGCAGCAGGCTGACGAAGACCTCCAGCGGCCGCGCCACCGTGGTCAGCACCAGCCCGATGACCACGGCGGGCCAGAAGTCCTGGGCCAGCTCGTGCGGGGTGACCAGCAGGCCGAGCAGGACGAACATGCCGATCTGGGCGATCCAGCCGAGCCCGTCCGCGAACCCCCGGGTCGCCGGCCAGTGGGGGAGCTTCGCGTTCCCGAGCACCATGGCCGCCAGGTAGACGGCGAGGAAGCCGGAGCCGTGCGCCAGCGCGCCGGCCGCGTACGCCGTCACGGCGATCGCCATCACGGCGATCGGGTAGAGGCCGGAGGCGGGCAGTGCCACGTGCCGCAGGCCGTACGCCCCCAGGAAGCCCACCGACAGGCCGATCGCGACGCCGATCGCCAGCTCCAGGGCGATCTTGGCGACCAGGATGTACCCCGGGTCCACCGGGCCGACGGTCGCGAAGGCGACGACCAGGATGACGACGGGGGCGTCGTTGAAGCCGGATTCCGCCTCCAGCACACCCGTGATCCGGGAGGGCAGCGGCACCTTGCGCAGGACGGAGAAGACGGCCGCCGCGTCGGTCGAGGAGACGACCGCGCCGATCAGCAGGGCCTGCCGCCAGTCCAGTCCGACCAGGTAGTGCGCGCCGGCCGCCGTGACGCCGACGCTGATCGCGACGCCGATCAGCGACAGGACGATCGCGGCCGGCAGGGCCGGCTTGATCTGTTTCCACTTGGTGCCCAGACCGCCCTCGGCGAGGATCACGACGAGCGCGGCGTAACCGATGACCTGCGTCAGTTCGGCGTTGTCGAAGACGACGTTGCCGATCCCGTCCTGGCCTATCGCTACGCCTATGCCGAGGTAGATGAGCAGGCTGGGGAGGCCGCTGCGTGAAGAGATGCGTACCGCCGCGACGGCGACGAGCAGCACGAGCGAGCAGACCAGCAGGAGCTCATTGAGCGTGTGGACGGTCAGCGGGCGGCCCTTTCCTCAAGGCGCCAGGCGGAACGTTCCTCCAGGCGACAAGTCCGACAAGATCAGCAAGTACTTCGTTACCTTACCTAATATTTGACGCGCTCTTTACGTGATAACCACATTGTGAAACGCCTGTTGGGCCCTGTCCTCGTCACCTCGACCCCTGGCGGATCAACGAGACCGGTCCTGCGCCTATGGTTGCTCCCAGCACTCCCAGGACCACCCTGCCCCTCTAAGGACAGCGATGCCCGCCAACGAAACCGCCCCTTCCGTCAAAAAGAAGGGACGACGCGCCCGTCTGATCGTGCTCGTGCTGGTCCTGGCGCTCCTCGCGGGCTTCGGGTACGGGACGTACTGGAGCATGGACAACGTCCGCGCCTCGTTCCCCCAGGCCACCGGCACCCTCAAGGTCCCCGGCCTCACCGGGACCGTGGAGGTCAAGCGCGACTCCCACGGCATTCCCCAGCTCTACGCCGACAACGACGACGACCTCTTCCGCGCGCAGGGCTTCGTCCACGCCCAGGACCGCTTCTGGGAGATGGACGTCCGCCGCCACATGACCTCCGGCCGGCTCTCCGAGATGTTCGGGCCCGGCCAGGTCGAGACCGACGCCTTCCTGCGCACGCTCGGCTGGCGCCAGGTGGCGCAGGCGGAGTACGACACCAAGCTCTCGGCCGAGACGAAGAAGTACCTGCAGGCCTACGCCGACGGGGTCAACGCGTACCTGAAGGGGAAGTCCGGCAAGGACCTCTCCGTCGAGCACTCCGCCCTCAAGCTCAGCGACGACTACCAGCCCGAGCAGTGGACGCCGGTGGACTCGGTGGCCTGGCTCAAGGCCATGGCGTGGGACCTGCGCGGCAACATGCAGGACGAGATCGACCGCGCGCTGATGTCCAACAAGCTCACGCAGGCGCAGATCGACGAGCTCTACCCGCCGTACCCCTTCGACCGGAACAAGCCGATCGTCGACACGGGCAAGATAGAGGGCGGGAAGTACGCCCCCCAGGGCGGCGCGGCCGCCGGCTCGACGGCATCGGGCTCCGGCTCGGGCTCCGCCGGCTCCGGCAGCGCGTCCGGCTCCCAGGCCCAGGCGGCCTCCGCCACCGCAACATCCGACGCGAGCGGCCTCGCCGACAACGCGAGCGCCCAGGGCGCGACCGCGGGCCTGCGCACCTCCCTCACCTCGCTCGCCGCCACGCTGGACAAGATCCCCGCGATCCTCGGCCCCAACGGCAGCGGCATCGGCTCGAACTCCTGGGTCGTCTCGGGCAAGTACACGACCACCGGCAAGCCGCTGCTCGCGAACGACCCGCACCTGTCCCCGCAGCTGCCCTCGGTCTGGTACCAGATGGGCCTGCACTGCCGCGCGGTCTCGAACCAGTGCAAGTACGACGTCGCCGGCTACACCTTCTCCGGCATGCCGGGCGTGGTCATCGGCCACAACGCCGACATCGCCTGGGGCATGACCAACCTCGGCGCCGACGTCACCGACCTCTACCTCGAGCAGGTCAAGCCCGAGGGCTACGTCTACGACAACAAGGTGGTCCCCTTCACGACCCGTGAAGAGGTCATCAAGATCGCGGGCGGCACGAGCAAGAAGATCACGGTCCGCACCACCAACAACGGACCGCTGATCTCCGACCGCAGCGAGGAGCTCGGCACGGTCGGCAGCCGCGCCCCCGTCTCCAGCTCGGCCCCCGACCGCGGCAACGGCTACGCCGTCGCCCTGCGCTGGACCGCCCTGGACCCCGGCAAGTCGATGGACGCCGTCTTCGCCCTCGACCGGGCCAAGGACTTCGCGGGCTTCCGCGCCGCCGCCCGCGACTTCGAGGTGCCGTCCCAGAACCTGATCTACGCCGACAACAAGGGCCCCGCCGGCAACATCGGCTACCAGGCCCCGGGCCGCATCCCGATCCGCGGCGCCGGCGACGGCCGCATGCCGGCCCCCGGCTGGGACTCCAAGTACGCCTGGAAGGGCGGCAAGGACGGCAACGCGGGCTACATCCCGCAGGACGAGATGCCGTACGACTACAACCCGGCGCGCGGTTACATCGTCACCGCGAACCAGGCCGTCGTGGAGAACGGGACCGGCCCGGGCAAGTACCCGTACGTGCTGACCACCGACTGGGGCTACGGCGCCCGCAGCCAGCGGATCAACGACCTCATCGAGGCGAAGACCAAGGACAGCGGCAAGATCTCCACCGACGACATGCGCACCATGCAGATGGACAACAGCAGCGAGATCGCCGCGCTGCTGACCCCGATGCTGGCCAAGATCGAGGTCTCCGACCCGGACGTGCGCTCCGCCCAGAAGCTCCTGGACGGCTGGAACTACACGCAGGAGCCCGACTCGGCGGCGGCCGCGTACTTCAACGCGGTCTGGCGCAACATCCTCAAGCTGTCCTTCGGCGACAAGATGCCGAAGGAGCTGCGGATCGAGGGCAGCTGCATGAACGTCCAGGAGGAGAGCAGCGGTCCGGTCGACGACCTGGCCAAGACGGTCCGCGAGTGCGGTACGCGCGGCCCCGACTCGGCGCAGCCGGACGGCGGCGACCGCTGGTTCGAGGTGGTCCGCCGCCTGGTCAAGGACGAGAAGTCGGCCTGGTGGCAGACGCCCGCCGCCCGCAACCAGCCGGCGACCGCCACCCGCGACCAGCTGTTCGCGCGGGCCATGAAGGACGCCCGCTGGGAGCTGACCGCCAAGCTCGGCAAGGACCAGTCCACCTGGAGCTGGGGCCGCCTGCACCAGCTGACGCTGAAGAACCAGACCATCGGCACCGAGGGCCCCGGCTTCCTGCAGTGGCTCCTCAACCGCGGCCCGTGGAACCTGGGCGGCGGCGAGGCCACCGTGAACGCGACCGGCTGGAACGCCTCCAGCGGGTACGGGGTCACCTGGGTCCCGTCGATGCGCATGGTCGTGAACCTCGGCGACCTGGACAAGTCCCGCTGGATCAACCTGACCGGCGCCTCGGGCCACGCGTACCACGACAACTACACGGACCAGACGGACATGTGGGCCAAGGGCGAGCTGCTGGACTGGCCGTTCGGCAAGGAGTCCGTGGACAAGGCGACGGTGGAGACGCTGACCCTCAAGCCGTGAATCTGACCACCCCCGACGGGGTGGCCACCGCCTGAACGGGGTGGTCGTGCGGTTCCTCCGGGACCCGCGCGACCACCTCTTCGTCGTAGAGGAGCACGACCAGCGCGGGATGCGCCCCGGCGAGCATGAGGCGGGCCAGCACCCGGTCGTACGAGCCCCCGCCGCGTCCGAGGCGCATCCCGCGGCCGTCGACGGCCAGTCCGGGCAGCAGGACGGCGTCGGCGCCGGTGACCGCGCCCGGCCCGAGCCGGGGCCCGGCCGGCTCCAGCAGCCGCATCTTGCCCGGGTGGGCGGCCTCGGCGAGGCTGCCCGGGCCTTCGTACGCCGCCCAGTCGAGGTCGTTGTCGGGCAGCAGGACGGGCAGCAGCACGCGCTTCCCGGCCGCGCGCAGGGCGTCGAGCAGATCGCGCGTGCCGGGTTCGCTGCCGACGGAGACGTACGCGGCCACGGTGCGGGCATCGGCCAGTTCGGGCAGTTCAAGGGCGGAGCGGGAGAGCGCGCGGGCCGACGTACGCAGGAATGCGGGGGACAAGGCGCGGCGGGCGGCCAGGAGTTCTCGGCGCAGCTCTGCCTTTTCGGACGGGGGCGGCGGGTTCTTTACCACAGCTGACTCTGAATTCCTTTCAAATAGGGGCAAGCCTGGAGCTATTTACCGGAATCAAACCTGGAGTGGTCTGCGCGACCCACTATCGTTCTGCCCATGAATCAGTTGCACCCTGTGATCAAGAAGGCCGTGATCCCGGCCGCAGGTCTCGGCACCCGCTTCCTTCCGGCGACCAAGGCGACGCCCAAGGAAATGCTCCCGGTCGTGGACAAGCCGGCCATCCAGTACGTCGTCGAGGAGGCCGTCTCAGCGGGCCTGGACGACGTTCTCATGATCACAGGACGTAACAAGCGCGCCCTTGAGGACCACTTCGACCGCAACTACGAGCTGGAGTCGGCCCTCATCGCCAAGGGCGACGACGACCGGCTCAAGAAGGTCCAGGAGTCCAGCGACCTGGCCACCATGCACTACGTCCGCCAGGGCGACCCGCGCGGCCTCGGCCACGCCGTCCTGTGCGCCGAGCCGCACGTCGGCGACGAGCCCTTCGCCGTTCTCCTCGGCGACGACCTGATCGACCCGCGCGACCCGCTGCTGCGCCAGATGACCGACGTCCACGCCCGCACCGGCGGCACCGTCATCGCCCTCATGGAGGTCGACCCCGCCAACGTCCACCTCTACGGCTGCGCCGCCGTCGAGGCCACGGACCAGGAGGGCGTCGTCCGGATCACCGGGCTCGTCGAGAAGCCGGACCCGGCGGACGCGCCCAGCAATTACGCGGTCATCGGACGGTACGTCCTCCACCCCGCGATCTTCGACATACTGCGGGAGACCGAGCCGGGCCGCGGCGGGGAGATCCAGCTCACCGACGGCCTGCAGAAGCTGGCCGCCGACGAGACCGTGGGCGGCCCGGTGCACGGCGTGGTCTTCCGGGGCCGCCGCTACGACACCGGGGACCGCGGGGACTACCTGCGGGCCATCGTCCGCCTCGCGTGCGAGCGTGAGGACCTGGGCCCGGAGTTCCGCACCTGGCTTCACCGTTACGTCACGGAGGAGATGTAGCACCTTGAGCAGCCGCGCACCGCAGGACACCGGCCACGCCACCCAGCGCCTGTGGTCGGTCGACGAGCACCTCGCGGACGTCCTCGCCGCCATCCGGCCGCTGGAGCCCATCGAGCTCCAGCTGCTCGACGCCCAGGGCTGTGTCCTGGTCGAGGACGTCACCGTGCCCGTCGCCCTCCCGCCCTTCGACAACAGCTCCATGGACGGCTACGCCGTCCGCACGGCCGACGTCCAGGGCGCGAGCGAGGAGTTCCCCGCGGTGCTCACGGTCATCGGGGACGTGGCGGCGGGCAGCGGCGAGCTGCCCACCGTCGGCCCCGGCCAGGCCGCCCGCATCATGACGGGCGCCCCGCTGCCTCCGGGCGCGGAAGCCGTCGTGCCGGTCGAGTGGACCGACGGCGGCAGCGGCGGCGGCGCGGCCGCCGGCATGACCCCGGCCAGCGCGGCCCCCCAGGGCGCGGGCGGCGAGGTGCGGGTGCACCGGGCCGCCGAGGCGCGGGCGCACGTACGGTCGCGCGGCAGCGACGTCCAGGCCGGGGACCTCGCCCTGGCCGCGGGCACGGTGCTCGGCCCCCCGCAGATCGCGCTGCTCGCCGCCATCGGGCGCGCCGCCGTGCGGGTCCGGCCGCGCCCGCGCGTGGTCGTGCTCTCCACCGGCAGCGAGCTCGTCCAGCCGGGTGAGACCCTGGCCGCGGGGACGATCTACGACTCGAACAGCTTCGCGCTGGCCGCCGCCGCGCGCGATGCCGGGGCGATCTCCTACCGGGTCGGGGCCGTGGCCGACGACGCCGAGACCCTGCGCTCCACCATCGAGGACCAGCTGATCCGGGCCGACCTGCTGGTCACCACGGGCGGGGTCAGCGTCGGCGCGTACGACGTGGTCAAGGAGGCGCTGTCCTCGGTCGGCTCGGGCCTCGCGGCCGACGACGAGGCCGACGGCGGGCGGATGGACTTCCGCAAGCTCGCGATGCAGCCCGGCAAGCCGCAGGGCTTCGGCACCATCGGCCCGGACCACACCCCCCTGCTGGCCCTGCCCGGCAATCCGGTGTCCTCGTACGTCTCCTTCGAACTGTTCGTGCGCCCCGCGATCCGCGCGCTCATGGGCCTGCCGGACGTCACCCGGCCGAGCGTGCGGGCGGTCCTGAAGGCCGACGAGGCGCTGGGCTCCCCGGCGGGCCGCCGCCAGTTCCTGCGCGGCAAGTACGACGCGGAGAGCGGCACGGTCAGCCCGGTCGGCGGATCGGGCTCCCACCTGATCGCGGCACTGGCCCACGCCGACTCGCTGATGGTCGTACCGGAGGACGTCACCTCGGTGGAGCCGGGGGCCGAGCTGGAAGTGGTCCTGCTCGGCTGAAGTCCGGCCGGTGCGGGTAGCGTGTTGCACCACACAGGCCCTTGCGGGGCCCGGAGCGGGAGCGGCACGAACCTATGGCAGCGTTTTCCCGGGGGGAGACCCCCGGCCCCCCTGAGCACAGCAGGCTGACGCACATCGACGAGGCCGGCGCGGCCCGGATGGTGGACGTCTCGGAGAAGGACGTCACGACGCGGACGGCGCGGGCCAGCGGGCGCGTGCTCGTCTCCGCGCGGGTGATCGAGCTGCTGCGCGGCGAGGGCGTGCCCAAGGGCGATGCCCTCGCCACCGCGCGGATCGCCGGGATCATGGGCGCGAAGAAGACCCCCGACCTGATCCCGCTCTGCCACCCGCTGGCCGTGTCGGGCGTGAAGGTGGACCTCTCGGTCGCCGACGACGCCGTCGAGATCCTCGCCACCGTCAAGACCACCGACCGCACGGGCGTCGAGATGGAGGCGCTGACCGCGGTCGCGGTCGCCGGGCTCACCGTCATCGACATGGTGAAGGCCGTCGACAAGGGCGCCGTCATCACGGACGTCCGGGTGGAGGAGAAGACCGGCGGCAAGTCCGGCGACTGGACGCGCGCGTGAACGCCCCGCGCGGCGGCGACGTCTTCAGCCACGTCCCCGTACCGCCGGTGGCGGACGGGGCCCGGACGGCCGAGCCGGATGCCGCGGGCGCGGCCCGGGAGCCCGGGCGCGCCCTGCGCGGGCTCGTGGTCACCGCCTCGAACCGTGCCTCGGCGGGCGTGTACGCCGACCGGGGCGGGCCGCTGCTGGCCGAGGGGCTCGAGAAGCTCGGCTTCACGGTGGACGGCCCGCGGGTCGTCCCCGACGGGGATCCGGTCGAACAGGCGCTGCGCGAGGGCGTGGCCGCCGGGTACGACGTCATCCTCACCACCGGCGGCACCGGCATCTCGCCGACCGACCGCACCCCGGACGCCACCGCGCGGGTGCTGGACTACGAGGTTCCGGGCATCCCGCAGGCCATCCGCGCCGAGGGCCTGGCGACCGTGCCGACCGCGGCCCTGTCACGGGGCCTGGCGGGCGTGGCGGGCCGGACCCTGATCGTGAACCTGCCCGGCTCCACCGGGGGCGTCCGCGACGGCCTCGCGGTCCTCACGCGGATCCTGCCGCACGCCGTGGACCAGATCCGGGGCGGCGACCACCCCACGCCCCCGGGCAGATCCGCCGGGAGCCCGAGCTGAACGGTCCCTCCTGGCCGGTGGTGCTGACCGACGGCGACGTCACGCTCCGGCCGATAAAACTGCGGGACCAGAGCGCCTGGCGCGAGGTCAACCGGCGCAACCGCGACTGGCTCCGGCCGTGGGAGGCGACGATTCCGCCGCCCGCGCCCTGGGGGCCGGTGATCCACCGCCCGACGTACCGCCAGATGGTCCGCCATCTGCGGGCCGAGGCGAACGCGGGGCGGATGCTGCCCTTCGTCATCGAGTACCGGGGCCGCCTCGTCGGCCAGCTGACGGTCGCCGGGATCACCTGGGGCTCGATGTGCGCGGGCCACGTCGGCTACTGGGTGGACCGCGAGGTGGCGGGCCGGGGCGTGGTGCCGACGGCGGTCGCCCTGGCCGTGGACCACTGCTTCGCGAAGGTCGGGCTGCACCGGATCGAGGTGTGCATCCGCCCGGAGAACGGGCCGAGTCGGCGCGTGGTGGAGAAGCTGGGCTTCCGCGAGGAGGGGCTGCGGCCGCGCTATCTGCACATCGACGGGGCGTGGCGCGACCACCTCGTGTACGCGCTGACGGCGGAGGAGGTTCCGGAGGGGCTGCTGCACCGCTGGCACCGCGGACGCAGGCAGGGCACCTCACCCTCGTAAACGAATATCTGTTCGAATTATCGGGGGCCAAGAACCGATTCGCCCATAACCTGATCCGAAGAATCACAAAAAAAGTCCGTGATATCAGCCAGTTCGTGCGACACACCGGCCCAATTGGCGGATCCGCCCGGCCGCGCCCCTCTACGGTGTGAGGTGTGAGCAGCAGCGGCCTCATCTACGCAGTCATTGTCGGGGCCTGGGCCGCCTACTTGGTGCCCATGTGGCTCCGGAGGCAGGACGAGCTGAACGAAGCCCGTCCGACGGAACGCTTCTCCACTGCCATTCGGCTGCTTTCCGGCCGGGCGGGAATGGAGCGCCGTTACGCCAAGGGGCTGCGTGAACGCGGCGACCAGGAGGCCGAGCCCCAGCACCGCGCGGACCCGGACGCCGCGACGGAAACGGTGAATTCCGTGGACGCCGACGCCCGGTCCGTCGTCGTGCCCCCGACCAGGGCGGAGCCGAGGTCGGCCATGGCGGAGCGGCACCGGCGCGAGCAGCGCCTCCAGGTGCTCGCACGGCGTCGCCGCACCACCGCGCTCCTCTTCCTGATCTTCACACTGGGCGCCATCGTCGCGGCGGTCGGCGGCCTGGGCTACCTCTGGGCGCCCGCCGTGCCCGCCCTGCTGCTGAGCGCGTACATCGTGCACCTGCGGGTCCAGGAGCGGCGCCGCTACGAGTTCACCATGGACCGGCGGCGCGCCGAGGCCGCCGCGCGGCAGCTGCGCGAGAACCGCCCGCGCCGCCGCGAGCCGGAGGCCGCGGCGGGATCCGAGCCGGACCCTGCGCCACCCGTCTCGCCGCAGGAGGCCGGACGGCGCGCACTGGTCGAGCAGACCGACCACGCCGAGTGGGTGGACCAGCAGCGCGAGCGCGAGCGTGGCCCCGCCCGCGGTGACAGCTGGGAGCCGGTCCCGGTCCCGCTGCCGACGTACGTGACGGCCCCGGTCGCTCCGCGCGCCACCGGCCCGGCGGCCCCGGACGCCTGGAGCGCGACCCGTTCCAGCACGGCCGAGCCGACGGACCCCCGCCTGCGCGCCCAGCCGTCGCCGGCCCCGAAGGCGGCGCCGAAGCCGGACCAGAAGCCCCAGCCGAACGCCCGCTCGCGCGGCCGCGACCGCGGCCGCACGCCGCTGTTCGACCAGTACGAGAGCGACGACCGCCCCCGCGCCGCGAACGAATGACCGGACCTGCGCGGACGCTCCCCGGTATCGGTTTTGGAGCACCCGCGCGGGGATGCTAATGTTTCACACGTCGCAAGGGCCTGTGGCGCAGTCTGGTAGCGCACCTCGTTCGCATCGAGGGGGTCTGGGGTTCAAATCCCCACAGGTCCACAGACGACTGTTCTTGAGTTCGCTCAGGAAGAGTTCACGAGATCCCGTCCGATCTGATTGATCGGGCGGGATCTCGGCGTTTCCGGGGTCTGTTCGAGGTGCGTCCGCACGAGGTCGATGCTGGGGACGGGTGTCCGGCGGTCGTCGGCCTGAAGTTTCGGGGTGATTCCGGTGCGTCTGGCGTTTTGGGGCCGTCGGCGGGCGCGTGTGATCCCCGCTTGTGGTGTTGACATCGAGTGTCCGAGATCACGGGAAAATTCAGCCCAGAGTTGCCCCGAAGTCATCACCCTGGCCCACGCCGCCTTCGCCGCCCCCCAAGGAGACGGCGTCATCCGCAGCCCCCGGCCGGTCCTTATTTCCCATCCTGGCGGAATGCCCCAATCTCGACAGTAGTGAGAATATTTCGGGCGCATTTCGGGCGAACCGCCACAGCATTCACGGGTCGCACTATTGGCGACTCGAATGCGGGGTGCGGATATCGGACAGCTCTTCCCGGAAGTCGATCATCGTGCTACGTTCGATGCTAGATGAACCGATCAGGCCTCCCGAGGGCCCGGTCAGGCAAGACTGCACGCCTATGAGGTGGCAGGCCGCAAAAAATGTAATCTCAGGCTGCCCGGGAAACATTGGCAGCCTTGCTGAGGGGCACGAACGTGGTTGTTGATGTGTTGATATTCGACGGTCACGGGCGCAAAATATGGTCGGGCTCGGAGGCTGAAAGCGCTCAGGTGCTGATGTCCATTCCGGGTGACGGTAGTAGCGTCACCGCGGTGGCGGATACCGAGGCCGTTGCGCGATGCAGTAAGAACGACGTCATGCGGGCCGCCGAACAGCTCCATATGGTCAGCCGTCGCGGCGTGCCGAAAGGCTTCCTGACGACGCTGCCCGCGGGTAACGTATTCGAAGAATCCGTCGACGCCTTCAATGTGGCCCACCTCGCCGCACTCGACGTCAGCCGGATAGACTTTCCGTTGGTCTTCGACAGCGCCGGCGCGGCCATGGCCGAACTGATCGAGCCGTATCACGTTCAGGGGCGCACTTTTACCCTGGCCGACCGTGAGGGGCTGCGGCTCAGCTACGCGGCCGACCCCAATCTGTTCGGATGGCTCCAGGGTCGGACACTGGCGCACGGCCTGCTGCCGTACGCGGTGTACAGCCCGCAGCCCGTATTCCGGAACTTCCGCACCGGCGAGTTGAGCATCCAGCGGATCAGGCAGTTCACGGTGCCTGACATCCACATCCTGACGACGCAGGACACTGCCGCCGACCGCTACCTGCACGCGCTGGAGCTGGCGGGCGAGTCCACCCGGTTCTGGTTCGACGAGGACTACGTCCACGTGCTGGACTCCGTGGCCGGCTCGCGGAACGACAATGAGGACTTCTACGCGAGGGCCGGCAAAGCGGCGGGCGGCATCACCGTGGTGAGGCGCCTGCCGAAGCAGTCCAAGTACTACGCGCAGAAGTCGGGCGTGCTGGTGTGGTCGGGCTATGACAACGTCATGCTCTACAACCTGCAGATGGACGACGTGAACCCGCCCCGCTTCGATATCCGCCTGGATAGCGGTGGCCATCCGACGGTCATCCATGCTTGTGTGGCCATGGGTATGTCCCGGATGCTTCCGCTGATACTCGGCCGCGGCATCTCCGGTATCGCCCGGAAGGTGATACCGGTAGAACTCGCACCCACCCAGGTGTCCGTCATTCCCCTGCGCGAGGCCCATGCGGAACGCGCCGGCGAGATCATCGCCCAACTGCGGAATGCGGGAATCCGTGCCGCCATCGATAACGAATACAATCGCCCCATAGGTGCGCGCCTGGCCAGGAGCAATCAGGCCTGGCAGCCGTTCTTCACCGTGATCGGTGATCGCGAAACAGAGCAGCAGCCGCTGATCCAGGATGCCACGCGCACCGCGGACGCGATGACGCCGGATGAATTCGTGCGCCTGCATGGCGAACGCATTCGCCGGTGTGCGGCCGGACCGCTCGCCCGGGACCGCCGCCTGCCGTTCATCGGCGACTGATCCTCTCTACGAACAGGGAATTCCCATGACTCACCCCGAGTGGGTGGATTCGTTGCGCGCGCTTCCAGAAGGCTCGCGAGTCGTGATCAGGCTGCCGAACGGTGGCGCCCTCGCCGACGTCCTGCTGGCCTGCTTCGACCTCCGGCTGGTGTCGGTGCCGGTACATCCCCGGGCCACCGACACCGAAGTGGCGGAACTGGTCGAGCGGGTCTACGCCTCAGCCGTGGTGGACGCCGCGCAGTCCGCCCCCGGCGCGATCCGGATCACCGCGACCCGCGGCGGCCGGCCGGACCATGAGGACGCCCGCGGACTGGCGTTCATCATGTTCACCTCCGGGTCGACCGGCCGCCCCAAGGGCGTGATGCTCAGCCGCGAGGCCGTGACGGGCAACGCGTCCAAAGTGGCCGCGCTGCACGGGTTCTCACCCGACCGCCCCCATGCCACCTGCCTGCCGCTGTATCACGTCAACGCGCTGATGATGTCGCTCCTCGGCACGCGGCTGACCGGTGCGCCGCTCGTGCTGCAGAGCCGGTTCAGCCCGGCGGGATACTTCGCCGAGCTGGCCGCCAAGGGGGTGCGTACCGCGTCCATCGTGCCGGCGCTGCTCCACGATCTGGTACGCGCGCGCCCTGCCTGGCCGGACTCCCTCGACTACCTGATCACCGCGGCCGCGCCGCTCTCCAGCGACCTGGCCGCCGAATTCCACCGTCTCTACGGCCCCCGGCTGCGCCAGGGCTACGGCATGACCGAGGCGGTCAACTTCAGCTTCGTGACACCGACGCTGGACGACCGCGAGTTCGTGCGCCAGTACGTGGAGCACACGCCGCCCGTCGGTCTTCCTCTGCCGGGAACGGAGTTCGAGCTGCGCAACGGCGAAGTATGGCTGCGCTCCCCGGATCTGATGACCGGCTACTGGGAGGACCCGGCCACCACCGCGGAGACGATCGATCAGGACGGCTGGCTGCGCACCAATGACATGGGCGAGTCGCGCGACGGCTTCCTGGTGCTGCGCGGGCGTCGCGTCGAGACGTTCAACCGAGGCGGCGAAAAGTACTACCCGGTCGACATCGAGGCGCGCTGGCGCGCTGCGGGCCTGAGCGGTGAGTTCGCCGCGGTGCCCGTCGGCGATCCGGCTCTCGGCCAAGAGATCGGTCTGGTGTTTCAGGAGAACGGCATCGCGCAGCTCCGCGCGGTGTTCAACGACAGAAGGGTACGTCCAGCCGTGGCGACTTCAGGCGAGATACTGACCACCGACACCGGCAAGCCCCGCCGCCGCGAGATGGGCCTGCAGCTGGCCGCCCGCCGCGACAACGCGGAGCAGTACGAGGAGATCCTCGACTACGCCAGGGCCACCGCGGTGAAGATCATCTCCAGTCCGCACAAGCCGGACTGCGCACAGGCCGCGCACATGTACAACCAGGCCGTCTCGCTCGTGCACACGCACCCCGAGTCCGACCGCCCCGCCACCCATCCCCGTACCGCCGCGCACGAGTGCTTCGACGCCCTGGCCGAGTTCTGGCCGGTCCTGGCCGACGGCTCGGGCACCGGCGAGGAAATGATGCACCAGCACCGCGGGCTGTGGGCACGGTTCAACACCGAGTGGCCGTTGGTCAGCTACGCCGAAGTGATGGCCGACGTGGTGAAGTCGGGCGGCTTCCTCAAGGGCAGGGTGCTGGAGCTCGGCTCCGGCGTCGGCAACACGACCTCGCTGATCCACGACCACGTGGAGGGCGAGTTCATCTGGTCCGACCGGGTGCCGCAGCTTGTGGAGCGGGGCCGCTGGCAGGGCCGGGGCGTCGTCTTCGACCTTGACGAGGAGCCGCCCGCCGGCCTCGGCCAGTTCGACACGATCATGGCCACCAACGTCCTGCACTGCGTGGCCGACAAGGAGAAGACGCTCCGTCGGCTCACCGCGCTGCTCAACGACGGCGGGCGGCTGATCCTCTCGGAGGGGGCCAGCCCGACCACCACCGAGGGTACGCCGTGGGCGCTGGACTACCTGTGCTCGCTGTGGGGCGGCTGGTGGGACCGCGGCGGCTTCCGTACTCGCTGGGAGTGGATGGCCATGTTCGAGCAGGCAGGACTGCGCACGGGCGGATTCTCCGCGCTGCACGCGGGGCGGCACGACCTCGGCGGCGTCGTCTGGGCCTCCAAGTAACGCCATCCGGCCAACACCATTCAGTACTGGGAAGGACGACATGAACGGCTCGCTCAACCGCTCCCGTGACCTCAACATCGTTACGTGGGCCCAGGGCCAGGCGGCGGACGGTCACACCGAACTGTCCGTGGCTCACGCCCCGCTGCCCATCGACGTGCACGGTGCCGACGCCACCGGTCTCGCGCTGGCCTCCAACGGTGAGATCGGCGCAGACCTGATCAGGCTGTCCGCCGGTTCGGGCTTCGCGCCGCACACCCACCCCGGCCACCACATCCTGACCGTTGTCGGCGGTATCGGCACCATCACCTACGACGGCAAGATCTACGAGACGCGAGCCGGCCAGACGTACCTCATCGAGGGCTCCGTACCGCACGCAGTCGGGGCGATCACCGACCATGTGATCATCGCCGTCGGGGCGCCGCACAAGGCGATCGACGCCCACGACCGCATGGCGCCGGTGCCCTACGAGGAGGTCATCGCCGACGCCGGGGACCTGACCTGCCTGATCTGCGACAAGAGCGTTCTGGCGCCCGAGCGGCTGCACGCCGGGGACTGCCCGCACTGTCCCTGTGTCGAATGCAACGGAGACGGGCAGTGACCCTGGTACTCCTCGACCCCCGTACCGGACGCCGTCGCGGCGAATCCACGCTGAGCCGTGTGTCCGAGGTTACCGACGCCGTCCAGGCCTGCCGCTCGGCGCTGCCGGCCTGGCGGGCGCTCACGCCCAGAGAGCGCGCACAGCGGCTGACCGCCCTGGCCGACGCGATCACCTCCCGCGCGGAGCAGTTCGCCGCGTCGGAGCGGGCGGGCACCGGAAAGCCCGCGGCGGAGGCAGCGGGCGAAGTGGATCAGGCTGTCGACCTGATCCGGTTCTACGCACAGGCGGCCCGTACGGAGCTCAGCCCGGCCGCGGGCGGACTGCTCGAAGGCCACGAGAGCTGGGTGCGCTGGGAGCCGATCGGCGTGGTCGGCGTGATCGTGCCGTGGAACTATCCGCTGATGATGGCGATCTGGCGGCTGGCGCCGGCATTGGCCACCGGTAACACGGTGGTGCTCAAGCCGGCCGAATCCACCCCGGACACCGCACTGTTGCTGGCCGAACTGGCCGACCGCACGCTGGGATCCGGCGTGCTCACCGCTCTCACCGGCGACCGCACCACGGGACAGCTCCTCGTCGAGAGCGATGTCGACGCGGTCGCGTTCACCGGCAGCGTGTGCGGCGGCACCGACGTCGTGGCACGCGCCGGGCTCAAGCGCACCAGCCTCGAACTGGGCGGCAACTGCCCGGTCGTGGCCCTGCCGGACGCACCCGAGCACACCTGGACCGAGATCGTCGCGGCAGCTGTGTACAACGCCGGACAGAGCTGCGCCGCACCCGCCCGTGTGATCGTGCTCGCGGAGCACTACGACGAGGCTGTCGAACAACTGGGCGCGGCCATGGGCCGGCACACCGCCGGCGTCGGCTTCGGGCCGCTGAACAACGCCGACCAGGCCGCCCGGTACGACCGGATCCTCGCCGCCACCGGCGCGAAGACGGTCTTTCGCGGCGAAGTGGACGTGCCTGCCGAGGAGCAGGACGGCTTCTGGCGGCCGACCGCCCTGCTGGCCGGGCTGCCCGAGGACGACCCCGCGATCACGGAGGAGGTGTTCGCACCCGTCCTCACCGTGCAGTCGGCGGACAGCGTGCAGCACGCCGTGGAACTGGCCAACAGCATGCCCCAGGCTCTCGCCGCGAGCGTCTGGACCCGCGACCTGGCCACCGCACTCACCCTCACGGGCCGGATCGACGCGGGTGAGGTATGGGTGAACTGCCACCTGGTCCAGACCGCTGAGCTGCCGCACGGCGGCCGGGGCGACTCCGGACACGGAACCGACCTGAGCGTGCTGGCCCTGCGCGAGTACACCCGGCCGAAGACGATCACTGCCGCACTGCGAGGAGCCTGGTCATGACAGTCGCGATCGTCGACGGTTACGCGACCGCCCGGTTCCTGGTCGCCGCGCTGGCCGAGCGTGGAACCCAGTGTGTCCACGTGGCCAGCGACCCCCACCCGCCGGCCGCCTATCAGCGGGTCTTCAACCCCGCTGTCTACCTGCACGACCTCGGCCACCACGAAGACATCGAGGTCATCGCGACGAGGCTGCGCGAGCTGGGTGTCGGCCAGGTGATCGCGGGCGCGGAGTCCGGCGTCCAGCTGGCCGACGCGCTGAACCACGAACTCGGCACCCCGGGCAATGACATCACCCGTGTCGCAGCCAGGCGGGACAAGTTCGCCATGGCCGAACAGGTTCGCGCGTCCGGCCTCGCCGCTCCGGCGACCGTGATCGCCGGCGAGCCGGACCAGGCCGTGGACTGGTTCACCGCGCGCGGGGGCCGTCCGGTCGTGGTCAAGCCGCCGGCGAGCGCCGGCACGAACGACGTGTCCGTCTGCCGCACGGCGGAGGAGGTCGCGAGCCGGTGCGCGGCACTGATCGGCACCGTCGACTTCTTCGGCGCCACCAATGAGCACGCTGTCGTCCAGGAGTTCCTGGACGGCGAAGAGTTCATGGTGAACACGGTGAGCGTCGACGGGGTCCACAAGGTGGTCGACGTGTGGCGCTCGGTGCGCACCGCAGGGCCCCACGGCGCACCGATCTGCGACTTTCAGGAGCCCCTGCCCCTGACCGACGGAGATGTGCGGCAGGTTGCGGCGTACACGCTCGACGTTGTCACCGCGCTCGGCATCGCCAACGGCGCGGGCCACACCGAGGTCATGCTGACCGCCGACGGGCCCGTGCTGATCGAGAGCGCCGCCCGGCTGATGGGTGGCTTCCTGCCCTGGGTCTCGGAGAAGTTCAGCGGCACGTCGCAGATCCAGTTGCTCGCCGTCGCGTTGACCAACTGCGAGGAGTTCCAACGGTTCTCCGAGGCCGACGCGGCGTACTCCCAGCACGTACGCAACGTCTGGCTGATCAACCGGCGGCCCGGTCCCGGCCGGGAGGACGGGTGGCAGCAGCGCATCGAATCGCTGCCCACCTTCGTCGCCCTGACCACGAAGGTCGTCCCCGGGCAGACGGTGCCGCTCACCGTGGACCTGCCGTCGGCACCGGGTTTCGTGTCCCTGGCGGGCGGGCTCGCCGAGGTCGAACGCGACCACCGGCTCCTTCGCGAGATGGAAGGAGGGGGACTGTATGTCGGCTGAGCCACTACGAGTGGAAATCCTGGACCGGCTTGACGAGAACGACCGTCGGGCGTGGGATCAACTGGCAGCCCCGAAGTCGTTCTACGCGGGGACACGCTGGCTGGAGTTCCAGCGCGAACAGGAGCAGGGCGGACGCGTTCACCACGTGTGCGTCCGCTCCGGCGACCGCTTGGTCGGCGCCGTCGCGGTGTTCGTCGTGGACCGGCCCAGCAGCGGCAACTACCACCCCGGCAAGCTCTTCCCCGACGCGGCGGACCAGGGCGATCGGCCGGTCACCCTGGTCGGCAGCTCCCGCGGTTTCTACAGCGGCCCGCTGCTCTCCGACGACCGGGCGCTGGAGCCACTGCTGGACGCGGTGCAGGACATCGCCGACACGCACAGCGACGGGCTCGCCTGGTGGCTCTACGCCACCTCGGCGGACGCGGCCCTGCTCGCCCGCCGCAGCGGTGTCACCCCGCGCCTGCTCAACGGCGAGTGCGTCATCCCCCTGCCCGGCAGCGGTTTCGAGGACTACCTCGAAGGCCTGCTCAGCAGCAGAAGGAAGCGGATCCGTCGCGACCTGCGCGAGTTCGAGTCAGCCGGTCTGCGTCTGAGCCGAGCGCGACTGTCCGACGAATACCAGCGGTGCGGTGCGCTCCTGGCGGCGACCCAGCAGAAGTACGGCGTGCAGGCATCGGCCGATGCCATGACGCTTTGGCTGGAACAGCTCAGCCGTGCCGCGCGGGATACCGGCCGGCTGCACCTGTGCATGAACGCGGAAGAGCAGCCGATCGGTTTCTCCCTGATCTTCACCGAGGGACAGACGGCCTACACGCGCGCCATCGGATTCGACTACGAGCGGGCGCCGCACGTGGGCGAGTACTTCCAGCTGAGCTGCTATCAGCCGATCCGCGACGCATACGCCGACGGTGCGACGGCCTTGCACCTGGGCGCCGGCGCCTACCAGGCCAAGGCGCGGCGTGGCGCCGTCGTCCACCCCATGTGGGCCGTCCCGACCCGGCCCGGCGCCTGGGATGCCACGGCTACCAAGGCGTACAACACCGGGCAGGCCGAGGCGCTGCGTGCCGAGTTGCCCGGTGAGGACCTGGTGTGGACCCACGACAGCGAAGGCTGGCTGTGAAGGGCCTCCGCTCGATGATCCCGCCGTCGCGCAACGGACGTATCCTCGCGATCGGCGGCACCGTCGACTCCCTGGGAACCGGCTTGTTCCTCGCGGCCTCCACGCTGTACTTCGTGCAGGTCGTCGGGCTGCCGATGGTCGCGGTGGGCGCGGCGCTCGGCATCGGCAGCGTCTGCGGTCTGCTCAGTCCGGTACCGATGGGCCGGCTCGCCGACCGGATCGGTGCCGACCGGGTGTTCATCGGGCTACTGGTGATTCGCGCGTTCGGATACGCGGGCTACGCACTGGTCGACGGCTATCCGGCCTACCTCGGGCTGACCTGCCTGCTCGCTGCCGCGGACGCGGCCAGCGGCCCGCTGTTCCAAGCGGTGATCGGCGACGTGGTGCCGGCCGAGGAACGCAGTGCGACGATGACGTCGATCCGGGCCATTCGGAACATCGGACTCAGCGCCGGGTTCCTCCTGGCGGGAGGCGTCCAAGCACTGCACTGGACACCGGCGTTCCAGATCCTGTTCGCCGTCAACGGTGTGTCGTTCATCGCCACCGGCCTGGCGATCCGGCGCGTGCGCGCTACGGCGACGGCCCGCAAGGCCGATGCCGATGTGGTGGGCGACTCCGCCGCGGACGTTCCCGCGCCCTACCGTGACAAGAGGTTCATCGGGCTCGTCGTGGCGAACGCGTTCGCGATGCTGCACGACTCGGTCATGTTCGTACTGCTGCCGCTGTGGGTGGTCAAGGTACTGGACCTGCCGCCCTCGCTCTCCTCGGTGCTGCTGGCCGTCAACACCGTCCAGACCGCGCTCTTCCAAGGCTACCTCGGCCGGGCCGTACAGGGACTGGACCGCTCCGTTCGCACCACTCGCCTCGCCTGCGGGCTGCTCGTCCTGACCTGTGCCCTCTTCGCCGCGGCAGCCGTCGCCGGGGGAACGCCGGCAGTGATCGGTGCTGTGGTCGGAGTCATGGTCCTGACACTGGCGGAGAATCTGCTCGTCGCCGCGAGCTGGGAGCTGTCCTACGTCGTGTCGCCGGAGCCCAAACGCGCGCAGTACCTGGCGTTCTTCAGCCTCGGATTCGGCGCCCAGCGGGCTGTCGGGCCACTCCTGATGACCGCCGTGGTGCTTCCCGCCGGGGGCCTCGGGTGGGCGCTGCTGGGTTCGCTGTTCCTGCTCGCGGCGGGCGGCACGACCGCCGCCACGCGCCTGGCGAGAGCAGCTTGACCACCCCTCCTCCGGGCGTCGTCGTGCCGCTGCCCGCCACGACGGCCCGTAGGCTCGCCGAAGCACCGCACGAGCCGGGCTACACCGCCTGCTTCGGCTGCGGCAGTGCGATGCCCGCGGGACTGCACGTCCACGTCGTCGACGACGACCCGGAGGAGCTGGTGGCGATGGTGCGCCTGAACACGGCACACCAGGGGGCTCCCGGGTTCGCGCACAGCGGGGTGGTGGCGACACTGCTGGACGAAGTGATCAGCCTCGCCTTGTGGCGGTTACTGGATCGAAGGTGCGTGACCGCACGGTTGGAGACCGCCTTCCACGCGCCCGTACCGATCGGCCGGGATCTCGAACTACGTGCCAGGTGTACAGGTGTGCAGGGTCGCAAGGTGTACACCCGTGCTCAAGTGCTGCTCGGCGGAACTGCCCACGCCGAAGCCGCGGGTTTGTTCATCGACGTCGCGGAGAACCTCGCCCATTCAGGTTGACCAGGGCGACTTCAGCGTTCGCGCTGCTCCCTGCCCGGGTGCTGGGCCGTCTGCCCACCGTGTATGGGCTTCATCCACGCGCGTTAGTGGATGGAGCTGGTCGCGCCGTTGATCACGATGGCCTGGCCGTCGCGCAGAGCCTGATGGGCGACGCCGTCGGCGCGGTATCGGTCGGCCACCACACCGAGGATTTCGGTTTCGGGGTGGCCGGGAGAGTCGATGTGCGGTACCACGACGTAATTGAGAACGGCAAGTCCGTCCCAGCGGGCTTGAGCGTCGTAGGCGGCTCGCACCGCTTGCGGGTCGTCGCACTGTTCCAGCCCGTGCAGGTCGGGCGCGAGGACGCATGCGCCAGCGCTGTAGCCGGCATAAACGATGGCGTCCTGCCGTAGCAGCTCGATTAGGGTTTGGTCGGCGCCGCTGAGGGCCAATGCATGACGCAGAACGAACACGTTGCCTCCGCGGACCCAGATCAGAGGGAATCGGGCAAGAGCGGCGGTGATGTGTGTCGGGGGCCGGCCGAAGAATGCGCGTAGATCCAACTCGACCGGCCGCAGGCCGAGCTCAGCGAGTGCACTGAGTTCGCGCTCGACTGCGGCTCGGCGCTCTATGCACGACAGGGCGTCGATCGCGTTGGCAATCACCGCTACCTCACCTGCATCGGCGGGATTGTCCAGTAGTGCCAGCATCCGCTCCGGGTGGTCACCGGTGCGGAAGGAGGAGAGATACATGCGCATCCGTGCACCGTAGCGCCGCCTGATCCGCGCTTCGGCGGGAAGGCGCTTTTCCCTGCCTGCCAGCAGGATCCTTCAGGTCCACGACGAGTCCGGCGGGATCTACGGCTCACCGCGCGTGCACGCCGTCCTCAGACGTGAAGGCACTCGCGTCGGCCGCAAGCGCGTCGAACGGCTCATGCGCCAGGCCGGCCTCGCCGGAATCAGCCCCCGCCGGGGCAAGGGTTTCACCCGGCGTGACCCGGACGCGGACCTGGCCCCTGACCTGGTGCAACGCGACTTCACCGCGAACGGCCCGAACCGGCTGTGGGTCACCGACGGCACGGTCCCGCCGGGAGCCCGCGCGGCGGCCAACGGGGGAACCTCACTCCACGGTTCGAGGGGATTGACACCGGGCGGAGTGCCCCGCTGGTCGGCTTCTTCACCCGACCCAGGTGCCAGGACTGCAGCGGCAACGCCGACCAGATGTGGTGGATGGACACGAACCGGCCCGGCGGAACGTTCCGTCTGACCGAACCCGGCGGAACGGGTGCAGCGGATCCCGTCCGGTCGGAAGACCGGGCGGGATCCGTCCGTTGGGGGGCAGGTGGCCGTCGGTGCCGGAGCCGGGCTTTGTGAAAATGAGGCGCATGACGAACCGTGACGGTGGGACGGCGCAGGCGTGGGCGGTGCTCGGTGGGGCGGCCGGGCTGGTGGACCGGGTGGGATATCGGGGGCCGAGCGGGCTGGGGGAAGGGCCGCTGCCCGTACGGGAGCTGGCGCGGGCCACCGTGGGCGTGTGCACGCTGGCCGCGGCGGAGCTGGCGGCCGTACGGGCCGGGGGCGCGGCGGACGGGGTGGAGCCGCTGGTGGTGGACGAGGGGGCCGTGGCCACCGCGTTCGTCAGCGAGCGGCATCTGCGGGTGGAGGGGCGTGAGCCGGTGAACTTCGCCCCGCTGTCCGGGTTCTGGCGGGCGGCGGACGGGTGGGTGCGGACGCACGCCAACTATCCGCATCACCGGGACGCACTGGTACGGGCGTTGGGACTGCCGTCCGCGACCCCCGGGGCGCTGCGGGACGCGGTGGCGGGGCGCGGGGCCGTCGAGGTGCAGGAGCTCGTGTACGGGGAGGGCGGACTGGCCGTCGCCGTGGCGGCGGAGTACGGGGATCCGCAGCCGCTGGTGGAGGTACGGGAGTCCGGGGGCGCCGGGCGGGAGCTCGGGCCGGGGGCGCTGCCCGCGTCCGGGGTGCGGGTGCTGGACCTGACCCGGGTCATCGCGGGGCCGGTCGCGACGCGGACGCTCGGGCTGCTGGGGGCGGACGTGCTGCGGGTCGACTCGCCGCGGCTGCCGGAGTCGGACGACGCGTACGCGGACACCGGGTTCGGGAAGCGGTCGGCGCTGCTGGATCTGGCGGACGCGGGGGACCGGGCCGTCTTCGAGGGGCTGCTGGCCGAGGCCGATGTGGTGGTGACCGGGTACCGGCCGGGGGCGCTGGAGCGGTACGGGCTCGGGGCGGACGAGCTGCTGGAGCGCCGGCCGGGGCTGGTGGTGGCGCAGCTGTGCGCGTGGGGGTGGCAGGGGCCGTGGGCGCGGCGGCGGGGGTTCGACTCGCTGGTGCAGGCGGGGTACGGGGTGGCCGCGGCGTACGGGGAGGGGGACCGGCCCGGGGTGCTGCCGGCCCAGGCGCTGGATCACGGGACCGGGTACCTGGCGGCCGCGGGCGTGCTGAGGGCGCTGGCCGAGGGGGGCGGGCGGTCGCTGCGGTTCTCGCTGGCGGGGACGGCGTCGTGGCTCGTACGGGAGGTGCCGGCGACGGGGACGGACGCGGCGCGGTACGCGGCGGAGCCGTGGCTGAGGGAGGTGGACTCGGGGTACGGGGTGCTGCGCTATGCGGGGTCGCCGGTGCCGTTCGGCGACTGGGGGCGGGGGCCGTCCCGGTGGGGGACGGACCGGGCGCAGTGGCTCCCGCGGTAGCCCTGCCGGGCCGCTGCGCGGCGCTCTTCTGACCCGTCCAGCCCTTTGTCCGTATCCCGGGCCCTGTCCGGAGCCTCCCCCAGCCCGCCGGGTGCCCCCAGCGCCTCGAACACCGGCGGGGCGGGGATTGCCGGCGGGGTCGGGGCAGCCCTCAGGAGGGCTGCAAGGGCTTGGTCATGCAGCGGCTTGCCTCGTGGAAGCGGTAGTGGCCGAACTTTTCCGACAGGGTGTAGCCCGACGAGAGGTAGAGGGCTATCGCCTCCGGCTGCTGGTCGCCCGTCTCCAGGGCCATGCGGGTGCGGCCTGCCGTGCGGGCATCGGACTCCAGTTCGGCCAGGATGCGGCGGGCCAGGCCCAGGCCGCGGGCCTCGGGGACGACGTACATGCGCTTGAGCTCGGCGTCGCCGTCCGAGTAGCCCTCGTCGTTCTCGTCCTGGCTGCGCCAGCCGCCGCTGGCCATCGGCGTGCCCGAGGCGTCGTACGCCAGCAGGTACAGGCCGTTCGGCGGGGTGAACATCGCCGGGTCGAGAGGTGTGACATCTCCCTCGCCCTGGTAGCGCTCCCGGTACTCGAGCTGGACCTGGTCGTTGAGTTTGACCGCGTCAGGGTGGTCGTACGACACGGCGCGGAGCTGGATCCCGTGAGACATCCGGACATCGTACGGAACGGTCCCGTTATGGTGCTGGGATGCTCACCGTGACCTCCGTGAATGTGAATGGGATCCGTGCCGCCGCCAAGAAGGGGTTCTCCCCGTGGCTGGCCGGGTCGGATGCCGATGTGGTCTGCCTCCAGGAGGTGCGGGCCGAGGAGGGCCAGATTCCGGAGGAGGTCCGGAAGCCCGGGGGCTGGCACACCGTGTTCGCGCCGGCCGCCGCCAAGGGGCGGGCCGGGGTCGCGCTCTACACGCGCCGCGAGCCCGAGCGGGTGCAGGTGGGATTCGGGAGCGAGGAGTTCGACGCGAGCGGGCGCTACCTCGAGGCGGATCTGCCCGGTGTGACGGTCGCCAGCCTGTACCTGCCCTCCGGTGAGGCCGGGACCGAGAAGCAGGACGAGAAGTACCGGTTCATGGCGGAGTTCCTGCCCTACCTTGCCGCGTTGAAGGTGCGCGCCGCCGGTGAGGGACGGGAGGTCGTCGTGTGCGGCGACTGGAACATCTGCCACCAGGAAGCCGATCTCAAGAACTGGAAGACCAACCGGAAGAGCGCCGGCTTCCTCCCCGAGGAGCGGGAGTGGCTCGGGAAGGTGTACGAGGAGGCCGGGTACGTGGACGTGGTCCGCAGCCTGCACCCCGACACCGAGGGGCCGTACTCCTGGTGGTCCTACCGAGGGCGGGCCTTCGACAACGACGCCGGGTGGCGGATCGACCTCCAGGTCACGACCCCGGGGCTGGCCGGCAAGGCCGTGAAGGCGTTCGTCGAGCGGGCCGAGACGCATCCGGAGCGCTGGTCCGACCACGCGCCCGTGACCGTGGTCTACGAGCTGGGGTCCTGAGCCCCCGATGCCAGGAGGCGGTCCATCGCCATGGTGAGCTCCGCCTCGACCACGCTCTTCGCCAGCGGGCGCAGCCGCGGCAGGGCCTCCTCCGTGAGGTGCGTGGAGATCAGCTCGGTGAACAGGGCCGCCATGGCGTCCGCGTGCTCGCGGACCCGGCGGCCCGTTTCGAGGACCGCGGAGAGCGGGACCCCCTCGCGGACCAGCGCCGAGGAGACGTCCAGCAGGCGGCGGCTGACGTGGACGATCTCGTCGCCGTCGGTGGCGAGGTAGCCGAGGTCGAGGGAGGCCGCCAGGTTCTCCGGGGTGACCTCGCCCTCGAAGTAGTCGGCGAGGGCCTCCGGCGTCAGGCGTACGGGGGTCTCCTCGGACCAGCCGATGCCGAGCAGCTCGCCGAGCTGGCCGACGTCGCGGCCGTTCTCGAACGCGGCGGTCAGCTCGGCGATGCCGCCGAGGGTGTGGCCGCGCTCCAGCAGGGCGGCGATGGTGCGCAGCCGGGCCAGGTGGTGGTCGTCGTACCAGGCGATCCGGCCCTCGCGGCGCGGCGGCGGGAGGAGCTTGCGCTCGCGGTAGAAGCGCAGGGTGCGGACGGGGATGCCGGCCGCCTCGGCCAGTTCCTCCGTACGGTATTCACGCACTGTCGTCCCTGCTTCCGTCTGTTCCACAGGCGAAGCCTATGGCGTACCGGCAGTAACTTTCCGGGCGCGACCTCTACCCATGAGTACGGAGCTGCTCTACTCTCCCGATTGTGCCAGTGATTGCTGGCAGTGTGGCGCTGTGGTTGTGACTGGGCTGGGCTGGGCTGGGACTGCGGAAGCGGAAGGCGGCGGGCATGGGTGGCACGGGTGGGGGCATGGGCGAGCGCAAACACGTACGAGTGGCGGTGATCGGGTCCGGGTTCGGCGGGCTGGGCGCGGCCGTACGGCTGCGGCGCGAGGGGATCACGGACTTCGTCGTCCTGGAACGGGCCGACTCCGTCGGCGGGACCTGGCGCGACAACAGCTATCCCGGGTGCGCGTGCGATGTTCCCTCCCACCTGTATTCGTTCTCGTTCGCCCCCAATCCCGACTGGCCGCGGACCTTCTCCGGACAGCCGGCCATCCGCGCGTACCTGGAGCACGTCGCCGACACCTTCGGGCTGCGCCCCCACATCCGGCTGAACTCCGAGGTCCGGATGATGCGCTGGGACGCCGACCGGCTGAGGTGGGAGATCGAGACCTCGGCCGGATCGCTTGCCGCGGATGTCGTCGTCTCCGCCACCGGGCCGCTGTCCGACCCGAAGACGCCGGAGATCCCCGGGCTCGCCGAGTTCTCCGGCAAGGTCTTCCACTCCGCGCGCTGGGACCACGACTACGACCTGCGCGGCAAGCGGGTCGCCATGATCGGCACCGGCGCCTCGGCCATCCAGATCGTGCCGGCCATCGCGCCCGACGTGGAGCGGCTCACGCTGTTCCAGCGGACCCCGCCGTGGGTGATGCCGCGCACCGACCGGGCCATCAGCGGCGCGGAGCGCTGGCTGCACCGCCAGCTGCCGTTCACCCGGGCGGCCCGCCGGGGCCTGCTGTGGGGGATCCGGGAGCTCCAGGTCAGCGCCTTCACCAAGCGGCCGAACCAGCTCGGGCTCATCGAGTCGCTGGCCAAGGCCAACATGGCGCGCTCGATCAAGGACCCGGCGCTGCTGGCCAAGCTGACGCCCTCGTACCGGATCGGCTGCAAGCGGATCCTGCTCTCCAGCGAGTACTACCCGGCGCTCGCCCGGCCGAACGTGGACCTGGTCGCCTCCGGGCTGAAGGAGGTCCGGGGCAACACGCTGATCGCCGCCGACGGGACCGGGACCGAGGTCGACGCGATCATCTTCGGCACCGGCTTCCACGTCACGGACATGCCGATCGCCGACCGGGTGGTGGGCGCGGAGGGGCGGACCCTCGCGGACCACTGGAAGGACGGGATGCAGTCGCTGCGCGGGGCGACGGCGGCCGGCTTCCCGAACTGGATGACGGTCATCGGCCCGAACACCGGGCTCGGGAACAGCTCGATGATCCTGATGATCGAGTCGCAGCTGAACTACATGGCGGACTACCTGCGCCAGCTGAACGTGCTGGGCGGGCAGGTCGCGCTCGCCGCCCGGCCGTCCGCCGTGAACCAGTGGAACCGGCAGGTCCAGGCCCGTATGGAGCGGACGGTGTGGAACACCGGCGGCTGCACCAGCTGGTACCTGGACGCCCAGGGGCGCAACACGACGGTCTGGCCGGGCACGACCGGCGAGTTCCGGAAGGAGACGCGGAGCGTGGACCTCTCCGAGTACGAGGTCGTCCGCCTTCGGGAGGGCGAGCCCGAGCCGGTCCCGGCCCAGGCCCCGGCCCGCACGAAGGCCGGGAGCAAGGCCGCCTCCGCCTCGGCCGCCTCCGCCTCCGCGGGCGCCGGCGCCGGCACCGGTACCGCCATCGCCGAGGAGGGTGCCGCGTGAGCCGGCCGGCGCACGTCACCTCCGGGCCGTACGCGCCGCCCGCCGCCCGGCGGGAGCTGGTCGCGGTCTCCGCCGACGGCTCCCGGCTGCACGTGGAGGAGCACGGGGACGAGGGCGCGCCGGCCGTGGTGCTCGCGCACGGCTGGACCTGTTCCACCGCGTTCTGGGCCGCGCAGATCCGGGAGCTCGCCAAGGACCACCGGGTCATCGCGTACGACCAGCGCGGACACGGGCGCAGCCCCGCCGCCTCCCGCTACGGCACCACCGCCCTCGCCGACGACCTGGTCGCCGTCCTGCGCGCCACCCTGGCCCCCGGCGAGCGGGCGGTCGTCGCCGGACACTCCATGGGCGGGATGACGATCATGGCCGCCGCCGGGCGGCCGGAGTTCGCCGAGCACGCCGCGGCCGCGCTGCTGTGCAGCACCGGCAGCGCCCGACTGGTCCCGGAGGCGCTGGTCGTGCCGCTCGGACCCGGGCGCGCGAGGACCCGTATCACCGGCGCGGTACTCGGCGCGCGCGCGCCGCTCGGACCCGTCACGCCGGTCGCCAAGCGGGTGCTGAAGTACGCCACGATGGGCCCCGGGTCCGCGCCCGACAAGGTCGAGGCCTGCGCCCGCATCGTGCACGCCTGCCCCACCGGGGTCCGGTACGCCTGGTCCGAGGTGCTGGCCGGGCTGGACCTGGAGGCGAACCTGGCGGCGCTCACCGTGCCGACCGCCGTCATCGGCGGCAAGAACGACCGGCTCACGCCGATCGTGCACGCCCGGGGGCTCGCCGCCGCGCTGCCGCACTGCGTGGGGCTGACCGAGCTGACCGGCATGGGACACATGACCCCGATCGAGGCCCCCGAGGCCGTCACCAACGCCGTGCGCGAGCTGACCGCGCACTTCTTGAAGGAGGTCACGCGGTGAGTGCGCACAGGAGTCTTGAAGGCCAGGTCGCCGTCGTCACCGGGGCCGCACGCGGAGTCGGCGAGCTCCTCGCCCGCAAGCTGTCCGCGCGCGGCGCGAAGGTGGCGCTGGTGGGCCTGGAGCCGGAGGCCCTCAAGGAGGTCTCCGAGCGGCTGCACACCGACAGCGGCCACTGGCACGCGGACGTCACCGACCACGAGGCCATGGCCCGGGTCGCGCAGGAGGTCAAGGAGCGCTTCGGCAAGGTCGACATCGTCGTCGCCAATGCGGGTGTGGCGGCCGGCGGGCCGTTCGCCGACTCCGACCCCGACGCCTGGCGCCGGGTGATCGAGGTCAACCTGATCGGCGGGGCCGTCACCGCCCGCGCCTTCCTCCCCCTACTCACGGAGAGCCGCGGCTACTTCCTGCAGATCGCCTCGCTCGCCGCGATCACCCCGGCGCCGATGATGACGGCGTACTGCGCCTCCAAGTCCGGCGTCGAGGCCTTCGCGCACTGCCTGCGCGCCGAGGTCGGCCACAAGGGCGTCAAGGTGGGCGTCGGCTACCTCTCCTGGACCGACACCGACATGGTGCGCGGCGCCGACCAGGACGAGGTCATGCGGGAGCTGCGCCGGCGGCTGCCCTGGCCGTCGAACCGCACGTACCCGCTGGGCCCGGCCGTGGACCGGATCGTGGCCGGCATCGAGCGGCGTTCGCCGCACGTGTACGCGCAGTGGTGGCTGCGCGGGATGCAGGGCGTGCGCGGCTACCTGCCCGGGATCATCGCGACCGTCGGGCAGCGGGAGATGAAGCGCTTCGAGCCCAGGCTGACGAGTGTCTCCAGGGGACTTGTGGGGGCCGGAGGGGCCGCCGACGAGAAGGAGCGCACGCAGGGCGCCGGGCGCCATTGATCGAAATGCGAGCTTTGTCCGGCCGTGCAAATCTGGTCGAGGCCCCGTCCCCCACACCCTTCCAGGAGTGAACAGCATGGGCATCAAGGACCAGTTCCAGGACAAGGCGAACGAGCTCAAGGACAAGACCAAGGCGGCCCAGCAGGGCGCCAAGGACGAAGCGTCCGAGCGCGGTGCGCAAGCCTCCGACCAGACCAAGAAGAAGAAGAAGGAAAAGGTCCACGACGAGCTCGACGACAACTGGGACTTCTGACGCCCGGACTTCTGATGCCGCAAGGGGCGCGCCCCGTCGCATTCACGACGGGGCGCGCCCCTTCCCCGTGCCCGTGTCCCTCGGCCTCGGCGGCGTGCCCTACGACCTCGGCGGCAGCTTCGGACGTCGCAGGTCCGGTACGTCCGCGTAGCCGGGCGGCACCGCCGCCGGCTCCTGCTCCAGCAGCTCCAGCGCCACGTGCACGGCATCGTCCAGCTGGGCGTGCCGCCCCTCCGCCCAGTCGAGCGGGGTGCGCAGGATCGCGAGGTCCGGCTCCACGCCGTGGTTCTCCACCGACCAGCCGTACTCCGGGAACCAGGCGGCGTTCATCGGCACCGTGATCACCGTGCCGTCGCCCAGGGTGTGCCGGCCGGTCATGCCGACCACCCCGCCCCAGGTGCGCTGGCCGATCACCGGGCCGAGCCCGAGCAGTTTGAAGGCCGCCGTGATCATGTCGCCGTCCGAGGAGGTCGCCTCGTCGGCCAGCGCCACGATCGGACCGCGGGGCGCGTTGGAGGCGTACGACACCGGCTGGGCGCCCCGCGTCAGGTCCCAGCCGAGGATCGAGCGGGTCAGCTTCTCCACGACCAGCTCGCTGATGTGCCCGCCCGCGTTGCCGCGTACGTCCACGATCAGCGCGGGCCGGGACATCTCCATCCGCAGGTCCCGGTTGAACTGCGCCCAGCCCGAGCCGCCCATGTCGGGGATGTGCAGGTAGCCGCACTTGCCGCCGCTGACCTCGCGGACCACCGCGCGCCGCTTGGACACCCAGTCCTGGTAGCGCAGCGGCCGCTCGTCGATCAGCGGCACCACCGCCACCCGCCGGGCCCGGCCCTCGCCCTCGGCGGGCTTGAAGGTCAGCTCGACCGTGGTGCCCCCGGCCGCCGAGAGCAGCGGATAGGGCCCGGCCAGCGGGTCCACCGGACGCCCGTCGACGTGGGTGAGCACGGCGCCCTCCCGGATGCCGGTGCCGGCGAGCGGGGAGCGGGCCTTGGAGTCGGAGGACTCGCCCGGCAGGATCCGCTTGAGCACCCAGCCCTCCTCGCGGGGCACGAGGTTGGCGCCGAGCAGCCCGATGGGCCGCTGGTAGTGCGGCGGGCCTTCGTTGCGGCGCGCGGGCGAGACGTACGCGTGCGAGGTGCCGAGTTCGCCGAGCACCTCGCGCAGCAGGTCCGCGAACTCGTCGGGCGAGGCGACCCGTTCGACCAGGGGGCGGTACTGGCGCAGCACCCCGTCCCAGTCGATGTCGCACATGTTCGGCTCCCAGAAGTACGCGCGGATCAGCCGCCCGGCCTCCTCGAAGGCCTGGCGCCACTCGGCGGCCGGGTCCACCTCGTGCAGGATGCGCCGCAGGTCCAGGTAGACGGTGGAGTCGCTGTCGCCGGACTCGGTCGCCGGGACCGCGCGCAGGTCCCCGTCGTCGTTGACGACGAGCCGGGTGCCGTCGCCGCTGACCGCGAACCAGTCCAGCCCGGAGGCCAGTTCGGTCTTGCGCGCCTTGGTGATCTCGAAGTGCTCCAGCGTCGGCTTGCCGCTGGTGTCGGTCGGGTTGGCGAAGGTCTCGCCGAGCGCACCCGAGATCGGCCAGCGCAGCCACACCAGTCCGCCGCCGTGCACCGGGTACAGGGCCGAGTACTTCGACGCCGTCACCGGGAACGGGGTGACCCGGCTCTCCAGCCCCTCCACCTCCACCATGACCGCACCGTCGCCCTCGGTGGTCTCGCCCTCGCCCGGGTCGAGTCCGCCCGCCGCCGGGCGGCCGTCGGGGGTGAACGCGAAGGGCGAGGGGGTCGCCGAGGACAGCGGCACCAGGTACGGGCGGCAGCCCAGCGGGAAGGACAGGTCGCCGGTGTGCACGTCGTAGACCGGGTCGAAACCGCGCCAGGACAGGAAGGCCAGGTAGCGGCCGTCGCGGGTGAAGACCGGGTGGTCGTCCTCGAAGCGGCCGTTGGTGACGTCCACGATCGCGCGCGCGCCGGGGCCGGAGATCCGGGCCATCTTGATCTGGCGCAGGGAGCGCCCGATGCCCGGGTGCGACCAGGTCAGCCAGGCCCCGTCGGGCGAGAACGCCAGGTCGGTGACGGGCCCGTTGATGGACCGGATCAGCTCGGTGACCTCACCGGTGGACTCCTCGCTCGCGTCGATGAGCAGCAGCCGCCCGTCGTTGGAGGCGATGGCGAGCCGCTCCCCGTCCGGATCGGAGAGCAGTTCCAGTACGCGGCCCAGCTCGCCGGAGGCCAGCCTGCGCGGCTCCCGGTCCCCGGAGGCGCGCGGGAGGTAGGCGATCTCGATCGCGTCCTCGCCCTCCGCGTCCGTCACGTACGCGACCTGCCCGCTGCTGCCGAGCATCTCGGGCAGCCGCACCCGTACGCCCGGGGTGTCGGCGATGGTCCGGGCGGGCCCGTCGCGGTGGGTGAGCCAGTACAGGCTGCCGCGGACGACGACCGCGCTGGCCCGGCCGGTGGCGTCGACGGAGAGCGAGTCGACGTGGCTGGCGGCCGGGACCTGGTACGTACGGCGGCCCGCGCGGGGGCCGCCGAGGCGGACGTCGAGCCTGCGCGGGGCGGCGCCGGGCGACAGCGAGTCGACGAGCCAGAGGTCTCCGGCGCACTGGTAGACGATCCGCGAGCCGTCGCTGGAGGCGTGCCGGGCGTAGAACTCCTCGTGGTCGGTGTGCCGGCGCAGGTCGGTGCCGTCGGGCAGGCAGGAGTACAGGTTGCCGATGCCCTCGTGGTCGCAGAGGAAGGCGATCCGGCCGTTCACGAACATCGGCGCGTCGAGGTGGCCCTCGACGTGCTCCAGCAGCTGCTTCCCGTGCAGCCACAGCCGGCCGGTGGCGCCGCCGCGGTAGCGCTTCCAGGCGGCGGGCTCGTGCGGGGGCTTGCCGGTCAGCAGCAGGGTGCGCCGCTCGCCCCCCGGCTCCTCGTGGACCGCGATGTCGGAGACCGGGCCCCAGGGGAGCCTGCCGCCGGGGGATCCGTCGGTGGGCAGGCTGTAGGCCCACGCGTAGTACGAGAACGGCTGCCCGTGCGAGGACACGGCGAGGATGTCGCTGCGGCCGTCCTTGTCGGGCGGGGTCCAGCCGCAGACCCGGGTGTCGGTGGCGCCCCAGTAGCTGAGCCGGAGGGCCGGGCCGCCGGCCACCGGGGCGAGGTGGACCTCGGGATCGAGGCTGCGCCAGGTGGTGAAGGCGATGTGCCGGCCGTCGGGGGAGAACCGCGGGTGGCCGACCCTGGTCCGGTCGACGGTGATCCGCCAGGCCCGGCCGGGGGTTTCGCCCTCGGGGACCAGCGGGGCGACCCAGAGGTCGTCCTCGGTGGCGAAGCACAGCAGATCGTCGTGGAGGTGCGGGAAGCGGAGGTACGCGCCGTCGTGACTCACCCCACAATGCTTTCCGCGCCAAGGGGTGCTGGCAACTCGTACAGGTGATCCATGCCACTCGCGCAAACGAAACGGAACGGTTTCGTTTCGTTCGTGGTGGGGGTATCGTCGTAGGTGTACGGAACAGTTTCGTTCGGTCGGGAGGTGTCGGATATGTCCGAAGAGGTCTCGTCGCGGCGCAGCCGGATCACCCCCGAGCGGGAAGCCGAACTCCACGAGGCGGTCCTCGACCTCCTCCGCGAGGTCGGCTACGAGGCGCTGACCATGGATGCGGTCGCCGCCCGTACGAAGTCCAGCAAGGCCACCCTCTACCGCCAGTGGGGGAGCAAGCCCGAGCTGGTCGCCAAGGCCCTGCGGTGCACCCAGCCGATGTCCCTGCGGGAGATCGACACGGGCAGCCTGCGCGGGGACTTCGGGCTCATGGTCCAGCACTCCGACGACGCACAGATGGCGAAGGACACCGCGCTGATGCGGGGCCTGACCCATGCGGTCCACGAGAGCCCGGAGCTCCACAAGGCGCTGCGCGAACTGCTGGTCGACCCGGAGATCACCGGTCTCCAGGTGATGCTGCAGCGGGCCGTCGACCGGGGAGAGATCGCCCCGGACTGTCCGGCCCTTCCCTTCGTACCGCACATGCTCATCGGGGCGTTCATCGCGCTCCCGCTGATCGAGGACCGGTCCGTCGACCGCGCCTTCCTCGGTGAGTTCATCGACGCCGTGGTCTTCCCCGCCCTCGGCGTCTGAGTCTTCGCGTACTTCTTTCTGCTGCTCCTGACACGCCGCTCTCGTCGTCGGGCCGGCTTTCCACGCCCTGATCCATCCCGGATCCATCCCACGACCTGAACGGGAGAACCGCCTCCGTGGCTACCTTCCTCTACCGACTCGGCAGGGGCGCCTTCCGGCGCCGCGGCCTCGTCGCCCTCGTCTGGGTGGCGCTGCTGTTCGCCGCCGGCTTCGGCGCGGCGACGGCGTCAGCGCCCACCTCCGGATCGTTCTCGATACCCGGCACGGAGGCCCAGAAGGCCTTCGACGTGCTGGACGAGAAGTTCCCGGGCATGGCCGCCGACGGCGCCACCGCCCGCATCGTCGTCAAGGCGCCCGCGGGCGCCTCGGTCAACGACCCGAAGAACAAGACCGAGGTCGAGAAGATCGTCTCCGGCCTGAAGGACGGCCCGGGCAAGGCCCAGGTCGCCTCGGTCTCCGACCCGTACCAGGCCCAGGCGGTGAGCCAGGACGGCTCCACCGCGTACGTCAGCGTCAAGTACACCGTCAGCGGCATGGAGCTGAAGGACGAGACGCGCGACGCGCTCAAGGACTCCGGCACCGCGGCCAAGGACGCCGGGCTCACCGTCGAGATCGGCGGCGACGCCCTGATGACGGCCCCCGAGACGGGCTCCGGCGAGATCGTCGGCATCCTCATCGCGGCGATCGTGCTGGTCATCACCTTCGGCTCGCTGATCGCGGCCGGGCTGCCGCTGCTGACCGCGCTGATCGGCGTGGGCATCGGCGTCTCCTCCATCACCGCGCTCGCCAACGTGCTGGACCTCGGCACCACCACCTCCACCCTCGCGATGATGATCGGCCTCGCGGTCGGCATCGACTACGCGCTCTTCATCGTCTCCCGCTACCGCGTGGAGCTCGCCGAGGGCCGGGAGCGGGACGAGGCCGCGGGCCGGGCCGCCGGAACCGCCGGCTCCGCCGTCGTCTTCGCCGGTCTCACCGTGGTCATCGCCCTCGTGGGCCTGGCCGTCGTCAACATCCCGATGCTGACCAAGATGGGCTTCGCGGCCGCGGGCACCGTGGTCATCGCCGTCCTCGTCGCCCTGACGCTGGTCCCGGCCATCCTGGGCTTCGCGGGGAAGAAGGTCCTGCCCGCCGGTACGAAGAGCAGGCTGTTCGGCAAGGGCAAGCCCGCCGGAGCCGAGCCCAAGGCCAACGGCGGCACCCGCTGGGCCCGCTTCGTCCTGCGCCGCCCGGTCATGGTGCTGCTCGTCGGCGTGATCGGCCTCGGCGCCATCGCGATCCCGGCGAGCAAGCTGGAGATGGGCCTGCCGGACGACGGCGCCCAGCCGGTCTCCACCACGCAGCGCAAGGCGTACGACCTGCTCTCCGAGGGCTTCGGCCCGGGCTTCAACGGCCCGCTGATGGTGGTCGTCGACGGCGACAAGAAGCTCGCCGACGAGACGGAGGCCCGGATCAAGGGCCTGGAGGGCGTGGCCGCGGTCATGCCGCCGACCCCGAACAAGGCCGGCGACGCCTCGGTGATCACGGTCGTCCCGAAGGACCGCCCGTCCTCGGTGGAGACCGAGAACCTGGTCCACACCATCCGCGACGGCAGCGGCGACGACGTCCTCGTCACCGGCGCGACCGCGATGAACATCGACTTCTCGCAGAAGATGAACGACGCGCTGGTGCCCTACCTGGCGCTCGTGGTCGGCCTCGCCTTCCTGCTGCTGATGCTGGTCTTCCGCTCCATCCTGGTCCCGCTCAAGGCGGCCCTCGGCTTCCTGCTCTCGGTGGTCGCCGCCCTCGGCGCGGTCGTCGCGGTCTTCCAGTGGGGCTGGCTCGGCTCGCTCTTCGGGGTGGAGCAGACCGGCCCGATCATGAGCATGATGCCGATCTTCATGGTGGGTGTCGTCTTCGGCCTGGCCATGGACTACGAGGTCTTCCTCGTCACCCGGATGCGCGAGGCGTACGTCCACGGCGAGCGCCCGGGCCAGGCCATCGTGACCGGCTTCCAGTACAGCGCGCGGGTGGTCGTGGCCGCCGCCGTCATCATGATCGCGGTGTTCTCGGGTTTCATCGGCGCCAGCGAGCAGATGATCAAGATGATCGGCTTCGGTCTCGCCATCGCCGTCCTCTTCGACGCCTTCGTCGTCCGTATGACGATCGTCCCGGCCGTGCTCGCGCTGCTCGGCCACAAGGCCTGGTGGCTGCCGGGCTGGCTGGACCGGCTGCTGCCCAACGTGGACGTGGAGGGCGAGAGCCTGCGCAAGCACCTCGAAGGCGCCGGCGGCTCCCCGGAGGGCCCGGACAAGGACCGCGAGCTGGTCAACGCCTGACCCGTACCCCCGGTCGGCCCGGCCCCGCACCCGATCACCGGGTGCGGGGCCGGGCCTGTTACGCCTTCCGGGTGACGGAGGCGTTGGCGCGGCGCAGGAAGCGGCGCAGCGCGGCGATGTCGAACTGGATCACCGCGACGCCCTCGGGGGAGTGGAACTCGACGACCGCCTGGACGCGGCCGCAGGGCCAGACGCGTACGTCGCCGGTGCCGCTCGGGGCCTGCAGGCCTGCCTCGAGGAGAGCCCGGGGGAAGACCCACTCGTTCTCGGTGCCCTCGGGGGAGAGGCCGGCGGGGAAGACGATCCGTACGGCGAGCGGCTCGGCGGGGGCGAAGCGCAGGGCGACGGGGATCTTCCGGTAGAGCGGGTCGTCGCTGATCACGCGGGCGGTGACGCGCTCTTCTACGGCAGCGGCGACGGGTGTGGCGACGGCGGTGGCGGATGCGGTCGCGGGGGGATTCTCGGCGGTGGCTGACACGACAAGACTCCTCTAATCGGGTCATACAAGTCCGTATTGACCCCAGCCTCGCACATTCCCACGAATCCGCGCGGCTGCATTTGTGCGGTGGACGTTCTTGCCAAGGGTTTGCAATAGGGCACTATTCTTGAGCGGCTAAAGATTTTGTCAGCTCAAACACCGCAGGAAGCGGAGCAGCCCCATGCATGTGCCCGACGGCTTCATCGACGCCCCCGTCTCCATGGCGGCAGGTGTCGCCGCCGCAGGCGCGGTGGCCGTCAGCCTCCGCGGCGCCCGCCGAGAGCTCGACGAGCGGGCGGCGCCGCTCGCCGGACTCGTCGCCGCGTTCATCTTCGCCGTCCAGATGCTGAACTTCCCGGTCGCCGCAGGCACCAGCGGACACCTGCTGGGCGGGGCGCTCGCCGCGATCCTCGTCGGCCCCTGTACGGGCGTGCTCTGCGTGTCCGTGGTGCTGCTCATGCAGGGCGTCCTGTTCGCCGACGGCGGGCTGACCGCCCTCGGCGTCAACGTCATGAACATGGCCGTCGTGACCGTCGTCGTCGCCTACGCCGTCTTCCGCGGGCTGCTGAAGCTCCTGCCCGACACCCGGCGCTCGGTCACCGTCGCCGCCTTCGCCGGAGCACTGCTCTCGGTGCCCGGCGCGGCCGTCATGTTCACCCTCCTGTACGCCCTCGGCGGCACCACCGACGTCCCGCTCGGCAAGGTGTTCACCGCCATGGTCGGCGTGCACGTGCTGATCGGCATCGGCGAGGCCGTCATCACCGCCGCGACCGTGGGCGCCGTCCTGGCCGTACGGCCGGACCTGGTGCACGGGGCGCGCGGGCTGGCCGCGCCGCTGAAGCTGCGCGTCGGCGGCGAGCTGGTCGACGCCCCCGCGGCCGCCCCGGCCGCCGCGCCCGTGGCCGCCCGGTCCACCAAGCCCGTGTGGATCACCGGCCTGGTCACCGCCCTCGTGCTCGCCGGCTTCGTCTCCTTCTACGCCTCCGCCAGCCCCGACGGCCTGGAGAAGGTCGCCGCGGACCAGGGCATCGACCAGAACGTGAAGTCGCACGCCGCCGCCGGCTCCCCGCTCGCCGACTACAGCGTCAGGGACATCGGCGACGCCCGCCTCTCCGGCGGCCTCGCCGGTGTCATCGGCGTCGGTGCGACCATCGCCGTCGGCACCGGGATCTTCTGGACCGTGCGCCGCCGCCGCGCGCAGGACCTGACCGCCGCCTCGACGGCCCCTTCCGCGCCGACGGCGGTCTGAGGTGGGCGCGGGCCACGCCCACAAGCTGTACCGGCACGGGCACTCGCCGATCCACGCACTGCCGCCGCACTGCAAGCTCGCCGCGGCCTTCGCCTTCGTCGTGGCCGTCGTGTCCACACCGCGCGAGGCGGTGTGGGCCTTCGGGCTGTACGCCGTCCTCATCGCGGCGGTCGCGGCCGCGGCCCGGATCCCCGCCGGCTTCCTGCTGCGGCGGCTGCTGATCGAGGTTCCGTTCGTGGCCTTCGCCGTGCTCATGCCGTTCGTGGCGCAGGGCGAGCGGGTCAGCGTCAGTGTCGGCGGACTTGGGATGTCGCTCAGCGTTTCCGGCCTGTGGGGCGCCTGGAACGTGCTGGCCAAGGGCACGCTCGGGGTCGCCGCGTCCGTCCTGCTCGCCTCGACCACCGAACTGCGGGCGCTGCTGCTCGGGCTCCAGCGGCTGAAGCTGCCGCCGCTGCTCGTGCAGATCGCCTCCTTCATGATCCGGTACGGCGACGTCATCATCGACGAGCTGCGCCGGATGTCGATCGCCCGGCGCTCGCGCGGCTTCGAGGCCAGCGGCATCCGGCACTGGGGGGTGCTGGCCAAGACCGCCGGAGCCCTGTTCATCCGCTCCTACGAGCGCGGTGAGCGGGTCCACCTCGCGATGGTCAGCCGCGGCTACGCCGGCTCGATGCCGGTGATCGACGAAGTCGTGGCCACCCGCGCCCAGTGGGCGTACGCGGCCGTACTCCCGGCGACGGCGCTCGCCGTCTGTCTGATGGGATGGACCCTGTGACTCCTGCGCCCTCTCCCGCTTCCCCCGCTTCTCTCGAGGTGTCCGGCCTCGCGTACGCCTACCCGGACGGGCACCAGGCCCTCTTCGGTGTGGACCTGACCGTCGGACAGGGCGAGCGGGTGGCCCTGCTCGGCCCGAACGGCGCGGGCAAGACCACGCTGGTGCTGCACCTCAACGGGATCCTCGGCGGCGGGGTCGGCACCGTGGCGGTCGCCGGGCTGCCGGTCGAGAAGCGGAACCTCGCCGAGATCCGGCGCCGGGTCGGCATCGTCTTCCAGGACCCGGACGACCAGCTGTTCATGCCGACCGTGCGCGAGGACGTGGCCTTCGGTCCGGCGGCCGCCGGCATGCGGGGAGCGGAACTGGAGACGCGGGTCCGCGAGGCCCTGGAACAGGTCGGCATGGAGGGCTTCGCGGACCGGCCGCCGCACCACCTGTCGTTCGGACAGCGCCGGCGGGTCGCGGTGGCGACCGTGCTGGCCATGCGGCCGGAGATCCTGGTCCTGGACGAGCCCTCGTCCAACCTGGACCCGGCGTCGCGGCGCGAGCTCGCGGACATCCTGCGCTCGCTGGACGTGACGGTGCTGATGGTGACCCACGACCTGCCGTACGCGCTGGAGCTGTGCCCGCGCTCCGTGATCCTCAGCGAGGGCGTCATCGCGGCCGACGGGCGCACGCAGGACCTGCTGTGCGACGAGGAGCTGATGCGGGCCCACCGGCTGGAGCTTCCGTTCGGCTTCGACCCCCGTTCGGTATCGGTGGCATAAGTCCGACCAGGCGATTGTTGGAGCGCTCGTGAACATCCAGGGTGAGGTGGCGGAGGACTTCAAGGCCGTCCGGGACGCTTTCGTACGCAACTTCGAGGTGCTCGGGGACCGGGGCGCGGCGGTGGCCGTGTACCGGGACGGCCGGAAGGTCGTGGACCTGTGGGCGGGCCCGAAGGATGTTGACGGCGGCGGCGGCGACGGCGGCGACGCGGGCGAGCCCTGGGCTGCCGGTACCGCGCAGGTGGTGCGCTCGGCCACCAAGGGCGTGGCCGCCGTCGTACCGCTGCTGCTGCACCAGCGCGGGCTGCTGGACCTGGACGCGCCGGTGGGTGCGTACTGGCCGGAGTTCAAGGCGGGCGGCAAGGAGCGGACGCTGGTCCGGGACCTGCTCGCGCACCGGGCCGGAGTGCCGGCGCTGGACGTGCCGCTGACCCCCGCCGAGGCGGCGGACGGGGTCTCCGGGGCGCGTGCCGTCGCCGGGCAGCAGGCCTTCTGGGAGCCGGGCTCCGCGCACGGCTACCACGCGCAGACGTACAGCTGGCTGCTGTCGGAGCTGGTGCTGCGGGCGACCGGGGCCTCGCTGGGCCAGTGGCTGGCGCAGGAGGTCACGGGCCCGCGGGGGCTGGAGTTCTGGATCGGCCTGCCGGAGGCGGAGTCGGCCAGGGTGGGCCGGGTGGGTCCGGTGGACCCGCCGGAGACGGCGGGGGGTCTTCGGACGCGGCCCCGGCGAAACGTTTCGGAGGCCTGGGCGGACCCGTCCTCGCTGACCCGGCGGGCGTTCGCGGCCATCACTCCGCTGCCGGACGAGAACGACCCCGGGTTCCGGGCGGCCGAACTCCCGGCGTCGGCGGGCATCGGCACGGCACGCGGCCTGGCCGGCCTGTACGCGGCCCTGCTGGGCGACACCGAGGACGGCACGCGGCTGTTCACCCCGGAGACGGTCCGGCTGGCGGGTACGGAGCTCTCGTCCGGGCCGGACCGGGTGCTGGTGGTCAACACGCGCTTCGGCCCGGGCTACATGCTGCACAGCCCGGCCTCGCCGCTGCTGTCCCCGGCCTCCTTCGGGCACCCGGGCCGTGGTGGCTCGCTGGCCTTCGCGGACGTGGAGGCGGGCATCGGCTTCGGCTACGTGACGAACGCCCATGCCAAGTCGGTCACCGCCGACCCGCGGGCACAGGCCCTGGTCCGGGCCGTCCAGGCCTCGCTCTGACGCGCCGGCGCACCGCCGCCCGGGGCCGGGTGCCGCTGCCGGGGCCCTGCTCCCCGCCCGGCCGCCCCTTCTCCGTGTCCCGGGCTGCGCCCGGACCTGCGCGCGGTGCCCCCGGCGGCCGCCGGGGGCGTGCGCCCCGGGCTCTCGCGACGCACACGCCGGCGGGGCCGGGATCGTGCCGCGGCGGGTCCGGAAAGCGCCGGGGCGGCGCCGGAATCGGCGGTCAGCCTTCGCGGACGTCGGTCAGGGTGGCGGCAGCGGCCCGCTGCGCGGGGCGCGTCAGGAGGCCGACAGCACCGCCGCCACGATCGGGCCCGCCGCGTCGCCGCCGTGACCGCCGGCCTCGACCATCGCCGCCGCGGCCACGTCATCGCTGAAGCCGGTGAACCAGCTGTCCGGGCTTCCCGCGCCGTCGACCTCCGCCGAGCCGGTCTTGGCGCCCTTGTCGCCGCCGACCGAGGACATCGCGCCCGCGCCCGTTCCGCTGGTCGCCGTCAACCGCATCATCGAGACCAGCTGCCGCTGCACCGACGGCTTCATCGAGCGCGCCGCCGCCGCGACCGGCCGGTTGTCGAGCTCCGGCGAGACCAGCAGCGGCTGGTGGAACCGGCCCGTGCGCGCCGTCGCCGTGATCGAAGCGATGTTCAGCGGGTTCATGGTGACGTGGCCCTGGCCGATGTACTCGGCCGCCGCCTCCGCGCCCGAGGCCGCGGGGACCTTGCCGTCGACGGACTTGATGCCGGTCTTCCAGTCCAGGCCGATGCCGAAGACCTCGGTGGCTTCCCTGGACAGCGCCGAGTCGTCCTTGACGTCGTCGATCTGCTTGATGAAGGCGGTGTTGCAGGACTTGGCGAAGCTGGTCGCGAACGTCGCCCCGGGCAGTTCGAAGTTGTTCAGGTTGTGGAAGGAACGGCCGCCCCAGGAGGCCTCCTTGACGCACTCGGCCGGCTTGTCGGCCGCAGCCTTGCCCCGGTCGATCAGCATCGCCGCCGTCATGATCTTCAGCGTCGAGCCGGGCGCCCGCGCCCCCTGCATCGCCGCGTTGTAGCCGTCCTTGCGGTGGTTGGCGACGGCCAGGATCTGCCCGCTGCTCGGCTGGACGGCCACGACCGAGGACTCCGGGTACTTGGCCACCGCCTTCTCCGCGGCCGCCTGCACGCCCGCGTCCAGGTACGTCTTGAGCGTGCTCGGCTCGCCCTCCACCAGGGTCAGCAGCGTCCGCTTCGCGCCGTCCTGCGCGGCCGGCTCGATCCACAGCTCCGCGCCGGGTTTGCCGCCCGCCTTGCTGCCGTACGTCTGCCGCAGCTCGTCGAGGACCGGCCGCAGCGACGGGTACTTCTCCGCCGAAAGCTCCTCGCCCCTGCGGTCCACGGCCTTGACCGGCGGGCTGGCCGGCGCCCCCGCGCGCAGCCGCTCGCCCTTCTGGAGCTGCGGGTGGAGGACGGAGGGCTGCCAGTCGACGAGCGGCTTCCCGCTGTCGACGCCGCGTACGACGGTGAGCCGGGAATCGTAGGCGAAGGGCTTGGTGGTGCCCTCGTAGGTGATCTCGGCCTCGACCTTGAAGGGCACGGTGGTGCCCTCCTGGGTGCCGGGGGTGATCACGGCCTTGGACACGTACGCCTTGGCCTTGAAATCGGCCACCGCGGTCTGCGCGGCCGTCGGGTTGTTGGTCAGGTCGCCGGCCGCGCGCGCGTCCCCGGCCGCCCAGGCGGCCAGGAAGCCCTTGGCGGCCGCGGCGCTCTCCTTGTCGGTGACGGGCCCGCTGCCCTTCTGGGACTGGACGGCGGTGCCGCCGCCCTTGCCGTCGTCGCCACCGCCTCCGCCGCTGTCCGCGATCAGCGTGTGCACCCCGTACCCGGCCCCGCCGACCATCGCGAGAAACACCCCGCCGACGATGGCACCCTTCGCCGCCCCGTTCACGTACTTCCCCTCCCCAGGAGCCACAGTTCCCTGAACATGTTCAAAGAACTCCAGGTGCAGACCTTACGCTGTGCGAGTGAATGAAGTACAGCTTGTTACCGGACCGGAACGCCTCGGATCCAGCCGTCCGCTCCTCGAGAGCACGTGAGTCGGATCACCGGCGGCGGCTTCCGGGGTCGTCGGGCGCGCCTGGGCGGCGAAGTCCGCGGGGGCGGGCGCAGGCGCAACGACCGGGAGGGCGGGACCGCCGGTCCCGCCCTCCCGTCGTTTCGCTGCTAGACCCAGGTGTCCAGCCACATGCGGCCGCGCCAGGAGTCCATCGGGACGGGCTGGCCCGTGTAGACCGGCCAGAAGTAGATGAAGTTCCAGATGATCAGCAGCACCAGGACGCCCGCCGCGATCGCGCCCAGCGCCCGCCTGCGCTCCGTCGAGCCCGATGGGCCCAGCAGGGCGCCGATCATCATCGCCACCGCCAGGCACAGGTACGGGACGAAGACCACCGCGTAGAAGAAGAAGATCGTCCGTTCCTGGTAGTTGAACCAGGGCAGCAGGCCCGCACCCAGCGCGCACGCGATCGCGCCCGCCCGCCAGTCGCGGCGGAAGAACCACCGCCACAGCACGTACAGCAGCGCGAAGCAGCCCGCCCACCACAGCAGCGGGGTGCCCAGGGCCAGCACCTCGCGGGCGCACTTGCCCGCCGCCGTCGCCGGGCAGCCGTCCGTACCGGGGTCGGGGGACTCGTAGAAATAGGAGACGGGACGGCCCAGGACCAGCCAGCTCCACGGGTTGGACTCGTACGTGTGGCCCGAGGTCAGGCCGACGTGGAACTTGTAGACCTCGGTCTCGTAATGCCACAGGCTGCGCAGCCACTCCGGCAGGAACGACAGCGAGCTCCCCTGGTCGTTCTTGGCGGCCCAGTCGCGGAAGTACCCCCCCTTGCCGTTGTCCGGGCTCAGGATCCAGCCCGTCCACGAGGCCAGGTACACCGCGACCGCCACCGGCACCGTGGACAGGAAGCCCGGCAGCGCGTCGCGGCGCAGCATCGCCGCGTACGGGGCGCCCGCGCCCGCGGTGCGGCGCGCGGCCGCGTCCCACAAGACGGTCAGCACGCCGAAGAAGGCCAGCACGACCAGGCCGTTCCACTTCGTGCCGAAGGCCAGGCCCAGGCAGACGCCCGCCAGGATCCGGTACGGGCGCCAGCCCAGCCGCAGCGTCTCGGCGACGGTGACGTCCGGGCGGGTGCGGCCCTCGTCGTCCACCGGGAGCGCGGCCGCAAGTCTGGCCCGCGCCCTGTCCCGGTCGACGAGCAGCGCCCCGAACGCGGCCAGCACGAAGAACATCAGCACCAGGTCGAGCAGCGCGGTCCGGCTCATCACCAGGTGCAGGCCGTCCACCGCGAGCAGCGCGCCCGCCAGGCAGCCCAGGAAGGTGGAGCGGAACAGGCGGCGCCCGATCCGGCACAGCATCAACACCGACAGGGTGCCGAGCAGGGCCGTCATGAACCGCCAGCCGAACGGCGTGAAGCCGAACATCCACTCGCCGAGCCCGATGACCCACTTGCCGACCGGCGGGTGCACGACGTAGCCGGGGTCCAGCGGGAGGGCCACCCCGTCGGGGTTGGCGAGGATCGACTTGTCGATGTCCTTGGGCCAACTCGCCTCGTAGCCCTGCCGGATCGTGGCCCAGGCGTCCTTGGCGTAGTACGTCTCGTCGAATATCACCGCCTTCGGGCTGCCCAGGTGCACGAAGCGCAGCACCCCGGCCACCAGCGCCACCAGCACCGGCCCGGCCCACGCCAGCACGCGCTGCCAGGCCCCCGCCGCGGAGAACGGGATCCCGAGCGCCGTCCACAGCTGGTCGGAGGGCTGGGCGTACGGGGGCACCAGGCGGGTGCGGACGTCCGGGCGCGGGTCGTCGGCGGGCGGCGCGTAGCCGAAGCCGCGCAGGCGGCGCAGCCAGGTGGACGGCTGTTCTTCGCGCCCCGCCGGAGGGGCGGGCGGGGCCCCCGCGGGGCTGGGCGGCGGCATCGCGGTACTGGTCACCGGGTCATCGTAGGGAACGCACCTGTGCGAACCCCAGTGCCGGGGACCGCCGGAGCGTGTGCCAGGTGGGACGGCTGAGAGGATGGACGGGTGACGACTGACCAGCTTCCCGGCTCCGAAACCTCCTCTTCCGCAGGCGTGCTCGTGCTCGCAGGCACCCCGATCGGCGATCTCGCCGACGCCCCGCCCCGGCTCGCCGCCGAGCTCGAGCGGGCCGACGTGGTCGCCGCCGAGGACACCCGGCGGCTGCGCCGGCTGACCCAGGGGCTCGGCGTGCACACCACCGGGCGCGTCGTCTCGTACTTCGAGGGCAACGAGTCGGCGCGCACCCCGGAGCTGGTCGAGGCGCTGGAGCAGGGCAAGCGGGTGCTGCTGGTGACCGACGCCGGCATGCCGTCCGTCTCCGACCCCGGCTACCGGCTGGTCGCCGCCGCCGTGGAGAAGGACATCAAGGTCACCGCCGTGCCCGGGCCGTCCGCGGTGCTCACCGCGCTCGCCCTGTCGGGGCTGCCGGTGGACCGCTTCTGCTTCGAGGGGTTCCTGCCGCGCAAGGCGGGCGAGCGCCTCGGCCGGCTCCGCGAGGTCGAGGGCGAGCGCCGCACCCTCGTCTACTTCGAGGCCCCGCACCGGCTCGACGACACCCTCGCAGCGATGGCCGAGGTCTTCGGCGCCGACCGGCGGGCCGCCGTGTGCCGCGAGCTGACCAAGACGTACGAGGAGGTCAAGCGCGGCGGGCTCGGCGAGCTGGCGGCCTGGGCCGCCGAGGGCGTGCGCGGGGAGATCACCGTCGTCGTGGAGGGCGCCCCGGCGGCCGGGCCCGGCGACGTGGACGCCGAGGAGCTGGTGCGCAGGGTACGGGTGCGCGAGGAGGCCGGGGAGCGGCGAAAAGAAGCCATTGCGGCCGTCGCGGCCGAGGCCGGAGTACCCAAGCGGGAGGTCTTCGACGCGGTCGTCGCGGCAAAGAATGCGGCTCAAAAGGTGCTCTAAGACGGTAAAGAGCTAACCTGAAAAGCAAAGCTCAGACCGCGCACCGGGCGCTTTGGGCATGAGTCGCCCAAAGGCCGTCCAACAGTAGACAGGGCCTGATGCGCTCCCGCCCGAAGAGGCGTCCACTGGCAATGGCACCAGTGGAACAAGAGGAGCTGGCATGAGTGAGATCGCAGACACCTCGGTACCCGTACCCGTACCCGCGCCCGCAGTACCCGTCTCCGTGCCCACCCCCGGTGTGCACACCGTGCACGAGGCCTACTCCTTCGCGTGCATGAAGTGCGGGTACGCCTGGGAGCAGGGCTACGAGATCGAGCACCACGTCGACGGCAAGGGCCAGCCCTTCATCATCTACACCGTCAAGGGCGAGCGGGTCCCCTCCCCGCTGTCGAACCCGACCTGCCACAACTGCGGCGGGCACGTGGTGCGGATCATGCGGGAAGGCCAGGTGTCCTCGGTGCTCGGCACGATCGACAAGCTCTACCACCACCGCATCTCGCCCGGGATCGCAGGCCCGGTGCCGGCCGGCGCGAACGTCCCGCGGGCTCCGAAGCAGCGCAAGACCCCGCAGCACGACGCGCCCGGGCCCGTCCCGGTGGACGACGGCGCGGAGCGCGGGGGCTGGCTCTCCCGGCTGATGAGGATCTTCCGCCGGTCATAGATCCCGGTCATAAGATCGGCCGTATGAGCACTGCCTCCAAGGACACCCCGCCGCCGCTGCCCGAACCCCTCCGGGTCGCGGTGGCGGACTCCCACACCCATCTGGACATGCAGGGCGGCACCGTCGAGGAGGGCCTCGCCAAGGCCGCCTCGGTCGGGGTGACCACCGTCGTCCAGGTGGGCTGCGACGTGAAGGGGTCCCGCTGGGCGGCCGAGACGGCCGCCGCGTACGAGAACGTCCACGCGGCCGTGGCCCTTCACCCGAACGAAGCCCCCCGCATCGTCCACGGGGACCCCGACAGATGGTCCCGGCAGGGCGTGCGGGCCGGGGGCGGCGAGGCCGCGCTCGACGAGGCGCTGGCCGAGATCGAGGAGCTCGCGAAGCTCGCGCACGTCAAGGCCGTCGGCGAGACCGGGCTCGACTACTTCCGCACCGGGCCCGAGGGGATGGCGGCGCAGGAGCGTTCCTTCCGCGCGCACATCGAGATCGCGAAGCGGCAGGACAAAGCCCTTGTCATCCACGACCGCGAGGCCCACGCCGACGTGCTGCGCATCCTGCGCGAGGAGGGCGCGCCCGCGCGGACGGTGTTCCACTGCTACTCCGGGGACGCCGGGATGGCGCGCGAGTGCGCCGCCGCCGGGTACTACATGTCGTTCGCCGGGACCGTGACGTTCAAGAACGCCCGGCCGCTGCGCGAAGCCCTCGAGGTGGCCCCGCTGGAGCTGGTGCTCGTCGAGACGGACGCCCCGTACCTCACCCCGGCGCCGTACCGCGGACGGCCCAACGCGCCGTACCTCATTCCGCTGACCGTACGGGCGATGGCGGCGGTGCGGGGGATCGGCGAGGACGCGATGGCCACCGCCCTGGCGGCGAACACGGCGCGCGCCTTCGACTACTGAGTCCGCCCGCCCGTGCGACACGCAGGGTAGCCGTCCGGCTTTGGCGAGTGACGGGCGCTCCGCTAGGGTGCCGTGCCCGAACCGATGGGGCCGGACCAGTGGAGCGAGCATCGTGAGCGAGATTCCTTTCACCGGGGTGTACGGGGACGAGGCCGCCCCGGAAACCGAGCCCGCCGTGCCCGCCCCGCGCACCGGGGAGCGGCGAGCCGCCCGGCGCCGCAAGAGCATCGAAGCCGTTTTCGCACCCGCCGCCCCGACCGGGCGGCGCCGGGGTGCGCCCGCCGGCGGCGCGGACCTCGCGGCGGCCCTCGGCCCCGGCACCGGGCGCCGCCGCAGCCCGGACCCCGGCACCACCGGCACGGGCCCGGGGCAAAGCGCCGGCCCGGTCGCCGTCGTCCACGCCTTCCCCGCCGGAACCGGCCGACGGCGCCGGGCCGAACCCGCCGCGACGGCTGCGGGCCGGGACAGCTGGCGGCGGATCGTCCCGCAGGCGCTGGTCGTCGCCTTCCTGGCGGGCGGCACCACGGCCTTCGTCGCCGCCGACAAGTCGGTACGGCTCACCGTGGACGGGCAGCCCAGGACGCTGCACACCTTCGCCGACAACGTCGACGAGCTCCTCGCCTCCGAAGGGCTCGGCGTCGGCCCCCACGACCTCGTCGCCCCCGCCCGCGGCGAAGCCCTCGACGACGGCGACGAGATCGTCGTCCGCTACGGCCGCCCCCTGCAGCTGACCCTCGACGGGCAGAGCCGCCAGGTGTGGACCACCGCCGGCACCATCGAGGGCGCGCTGCGCCAGTTCGGCGTCCGCGTCGAGGGCGCCTACCTCTCCGCCCCGCGCACCGCCCCCGTGCCCCGCGCCGGCCTCGCCCTCGCCGTCCGCACCGAACGCAGTGTCACGTTCATGGCGGACGGCCGCGAAAGCACCATCCGCACCAACGCCGCCACCATCCAGGAGGCCCTCGGCCAGGCGGGCATCACCCTCCAGGGCCAGGACACCACCTCCGTCCCGCCCGACTCCTTCCCGCGCGACGGCCAGACCGTCACCGTGCTCCGCATCGCCGGCACCCGGGAGGTCCGCGAGGAGCGCATCCCGTACGGCATCGAGAGGGCCGAGGACGACGAACTGTTCGCCGGCACCGAGGTGGTCGAGCAGGCGGGCCGCCCCGGAGCGCGCAGGGTCACGTACGTCCTGCGCACCGTCAACGGGGTCCGGCAGAAGCCCCGCAAGGTCGCCGAGGAGACCGTCCGCGAGCCCGTCACCCAACTGGTCAAGGTCGGCACGAAGCCGCTGCCGAGCTCCGTCTCCGGGGCGGACGGCCTCGACTGGGACGCGCTGGCCCAGTGCGAGTCCGGCGGACGGCCCGCCTCCACCGACGCCTCGGGCACGTACGGCGGGCTGTACCAGTTCGACGTCCACACCTGGCAGAGCCTCGGCGGCAGCGGACGGCCCCAGGACGCATCGGGCGCGGAACAGACGTACCGGGCGAAGAAGCTCTACGTGCAGCGGGGGGCGAGCCCGTGGCCCCACTGCGGCCGGAGGCTCTACCACGGCTGATCGATCGCCCGCTGCCGTCGCGGGCGAAGAGCCGGGCGGAGGACGAGTCACTTCCCGGGCGGTCCCGCAACGCGAGGATCGCATGCGGGAAACCCGAGCCGATCTGAGACGCTTTACCGGTGAGCACCGCAGAGCAGCAGCCCGAGAGCACGACCAGTACGCCCCCCGACGCCCTTCTCGGCCCGGCAGACATCCGGGAACTGGCCGCCGTACTCGGCGTACGGCCGACGAAGCAGAAGGGCCAGAACTTCGTCATCGACGCCAACACGGTGCGCCGTATCGTGCGCACCGCCGAGGTGCGTCCCGACGACGTGGTGGTCGAGGTCGGGCCCGGGCTGGGGTCGCTGACGCTCGCGCTGCTGGAGGCCGCCGACCGGGTCACCGCCGTCGAGATCGACGACGTCCTGGCCGCGGCGCTGCCCGCCACCGTCGAGGCGCGGATGCCGGCCCGCAAGGACCGCTTCGCGCTGGTGCACTCCGACGCCATGCTGGTGGAGGAACTGCCGGGGCCGGCGCCGACCGCGCTCGTCGCGAACCTGCCCTACAACGTGGCCGTGCCGGTGCTGCTGACCATGCTGGACCGCTTCCCGACCATCGAGCGCACGCTGGTGATGGTGCAGGCGGAGGTCGCCGACCGGCTGGCCGCCAAGCCGGGCAACAAGGTGTACGGAGTGCCCTCGGTCAAGGCGAACTGGTACGCCCACGTCAAGCGCGCCGGGTCCATCGGCCGCAAGGTCTTCTGGCCGGCGCCGAACGTGGACTCGGGTCTGGTCTCGCTGGTGCGGCGGGCCGAGCCGATCAAGACGACCGCCTCGAAGGCGGAGGTCTTCGCCGTCGTGGACGCGGCCTTCGCACAGCGCCGCAAGACGCTGCGCGCCGCGCTGGCCGGCTGGGCCGGCTCGGCGGCGGGCGCCGAGGCGGCGCTGGTCGCCGCCGGTGTCTCCCCGCAGGCGCGCGGGGAGTCGCTGACGGTGGAGGAGTTCGCGGCGATCGCCGAGCACAAGCCCGCGGCGCAGAGGCCGGCCCTGTGAGCGGCGGAGCGCGCGGCGGTTCACGCGGCGGCGTGACCGTACGGGTCCCCGCGAAGGTCAACGTCCAGCTGGCGGTGGGCGCGGCCCGGCCGGACGGCTTCCACGACCTGGCCAACGTCTTCCTGGCGGTGTCGCTGTACGACGAGGTGACGGTCACCCCGGCCGATGCCCTGACCGTCACCTGCGCGGGCCCGGACGCGGACCAGGTCCCGCTGGACCGGACGAACCTGGCGGCGCGGGCGGCGGAGATCCTGGCGGCCCGCCACGGCCTGTCCGACGCCGTCCACATCCACATCGCGAAGAACATCCCGGTGGCCGGCGGCATGGCGGGCGGCAGCGCGGACGGGGCGGGCGCCCTGCTGGCGTGCGACGCCCTGTGGGGCCTGAACACGCCGCGGGCCGAGCTGCTGGAGCTCTGCGCGGAGCTGGGCAGTGACGTGCCGTTCAGCCTGGTCGGCGGGGCGGCGCTGGGCACCGGGCGCGGGGAGCTCCTGACCCCGGTGGAGGCGGGCGCCTTCCACTGGGTGTTCGCGGTGGCCGACGGCGGGCTGTCGACGCCCGCGGTGTTCCGCGAGTTCGACCGCCTGGCCGAGGGGCGGTCCGTCCCGGCCCCGCAGGCTTCGCCGGCGCTCCTCGCCGCCCTCGCATCGGGCGACCCGGACGCGCTGGCCGCGACCCTGGCCAACGACCTCCAGCCGGCGGCGCTGTCGCTGCGCCCGCAGCTGGCCGCGACGCTGGAGGCGGGCACGTCCGCCGGAGCCCTGGCCGCGCTGGTCTCCGGCTCGGGCCCGACGACGGCCTTCCTGGTCCGCGACCCGGAATCCGCGCTCAAGGTCGCCGCGGCCCTGGAGGCCTCGGCGACCTGCCGCACCACCCGCACGGCCACCAGCCCGGCCCCGGGGGCAACGGTCCTGCCGTCCTGATCCGGGTCCCCGTACGTACCCAGGGCGACATGAGTATCTGCGCTCTGGTCCCGGCCGGGGCCCGCGCGGGAACGTGCCCCCATGGGATACACCGCCAAGGACCTCGCCGACGCCACCCCCGGGAGCCGGGACCGGTACGTCGACCTGCTGCGCGTCGGGTCGCTCGGGACCGTGCTGTTCGGGCACTGGCTGATGGCCGCCGTCAGCAGCGACGGGATAGGGAACCTGCTCGCCCTCGTCCCCGCGCTCCAGGTGCTCACCTGGGGGCTGCAGATCATGCCGGTGTTCTTCTTCGTCGGCGGGTTCTCGCACGCCCTGTCGTACCGGTCCCTCGCCAGGAAGGCCGACGGGCGGCCCGTCTACGCCGCCTTCCTGCGGGCCCGGCTCCAGCGGCTGCTGCGGCCCACCCTCGTGTTCGTCCTCGTCTGGACCGCCGGGGCGCTCGCCGTGCAGCTCGCCGGCGGCGGTGACGGGCGGCTGACCGGGGCCGCCCTGCGGCTGGTCACCCAGCCGCTGTGGTTCATCGGGATCTACCTCGCCATGGTCGCCTTCACCCCGGCCCTGCTGAAGCTCCACCAGCGGTGGGGCTGGGGGGCCTTCGCCCTCCTCGTCGGGGCCGCGGCCGCCGTCGACGTGCTCCGCTTCGCGCTCGACGTCCCGTACGTCGAGTTCCTGAACTTCGCGTTCGTCTGGCTCGCCGTCCACCAGCTCGGCTTCCTGCGCGCCGACGGCCGGATCACCCGCCCCGGCCCGCTCGCCGCCGCCGGGCTCACCGGCGCCGTGCTGCTCGTCGCGTACGGCCCGTACCCGCTGTCCATGGTCGGGATGCCCGGCGAGAAGGTCTCCAACATGGCGCCGCCCACCCTCGCCCTGCTGGCGCACGGGACGTGGCTCGTCGGAGCCGTGCAGCTGCTCGTGGCCCCCGCCACCGCCTGGCTCGCCCGCCCCCGCGTCTGGCGCACGGTCGTCGCCGCCAACGGGATCGCCATGACCGCCTTCCTCTGGCACCTCACCGCCATGCTCGCCGTGTACGCGGCCCAGCTCGCGCTCGGCATCGGGCTCCCCGCACCCGCCTCCGCCGCCTGGTGGGCCCAGGTGCCCCCGCGGCTGCTCGCCGCCGCCGGGCTGACCGCCGTCCTCGTCGCCCTCTTCCGCCGGTTCGAAGCCCCGGCTCCCACCGCCGCCGAGCCCGGCAGCGGGCCCCTCGCCGCCCTCGGGATCACCCTCTGCCTGCTCGGCATCCTCGGCCTGTCCATGACCGGGCTCGGCGGCCTGCTCGAAGGCCACAGCGCCACCCTGATCGCCCTGCCCGTCACCGCGCCCGCCGCGATCGCCATGGCGCTGGGCGGCTGGCTCCTGGTGGAACGCTCCGGAGCGGCCCGGAGCGTTAGGCTGGGGGGCTGATCCACACCCTCCCCCGGACACCGTCCGGGGGGACCCCCACCTGGAGCGCTCCTGATGGCCGTCAATCTGGTCAATGTCGAGGCAGTCAGCAAGGTGTACGGCACCCGTACCCTGCTCGACGGCATCTCCCTCGGCGTGTCCGAGGGGGACCGGATCGGTGTCGTGGGCCGCAACGGCGACGGCAAGACCACCCTCATCCGCATGCTCGCCAAGCTCGAGGAGCCCGACACCGGCCGGGTCACCCAGAGCGGCGGCCTGCGCATGGGCGTGCTCACCCAGCACGACTCCCTCGACCCCTCGGCGACCATCCGGCACGAGATCATCCGGGACATGGCCGACCACGAGTGGGCCGGCAACGCCAAGATCCGCGACGTGCTGACCGGACTCTTCGGCGGCCTCGACCTCCCCGGCTTCGGCCAGGGCCTCGACACCGTCATCGGCCCGCTCTCCGGCGGTGAGCGCCGCCGCATCGCGCTCGCCAAGCTGCTCATCGCCGACCAGGACCTGCTCGTCCTCGACGAGCCCACCAACCACCTCGACGTCGAGGGCATCTCCTGGCTGGCCAAGCACCTCCAGGAGCGGCGCTCCGCGCTCGTCTGCGTCACCCACGACCGCTGGTTCCTCGACCAGGTCTGCACCCGCATGTGGGACGTGCAGCGCGGCGACGTGCACGAGTACGAGGGCGGCTACAGCGACTACGTCTTCGCCCGCGCCGAGCGTGAGCGGATCGCCGCCACCGAGGAGTCCAAGCGGCAGAACCTGATGCGCAAGGAGCTGGCCTGGCTGCGCCGCGGCGCCCCCGCCCGGACCTCCAAGCCGCGCTACCGCATCGAGGCCGCCAACGAGCTCATCGCCGACGTGCCGCCGCCGCGCGACAAGTCCGAGCTGATGCGCTTCGCCAACGCCCGCCTCGGCAAGACCGTGTTCGACCTGGAGAACGTCACCGTCCAGGCCGGGTCGAAGACCCTGCTCAAGCACCTGACCTGGCACCTCGGCCCCGGCGACCGCGTCGGCCTCGTCGGCGTCAACGGAGCCGGCAAGACCTCCCTGTTGCGCGCGCTCGCGGAGGCGGCCCGCACCCAGGGGGACGTCCAGCCGGCCGCCGGCAGCGTCACCGTCGGCAAGACGGTCAAACTGGCGTACCTCTCCCAGGAGGTCGGCGAACTCGACCCGTCCCTGCGGGTCCTGGAGGCGGTGCAGCGCGTACGCGACCGCGTCGACCTCGGCAAGGGCCGCGAGATGACGGCCGGTCAGCTGTGCGAGCAGTTCGGCTTCACCAAGGAGAAGCAGTGGACGCCCGTCGGCGACCTCTCCGGTGGTGAGCGGCGCCGACTGCAGATCCTGCGGCTGCTGATGGACGAGCCCAACGTGCTGTTCCTCGACGAGCCCACCAACGACCTCGACATCGAGACGCTCACCCAGCTGGAGGACCTCCTCGACGGCTGGCCGGGCTCGATGATCGTGATCTCCCACGACCGGTTCTTCGTCGAGCGCACCACCGACACGGTGATGGCGCTGCTGGGCGACGCGAGCCTGCGGATGCTGCCGCGCGGCCTGGACGAGTACCTGGAGCGCCGGCAGAAGATGATCGAGGCGGCCGCCCCGGCGCCGGCCCCGGCCGCCGCCAAGTCGACGGCCTCGGGCGACTCCCGCGCGGCGAAGAAGGAGCTCGCGAAGATCGAGCGCCAGCTCAACAAGATGTCGGACCGCGAGACGAACCTGCACGCCCAGATCGCCGAGAACGCCACCGATTTCGACAAGGTCGCGAAGCTCGACGCCGAGCTCCGTGAACTCATCTCAGACCGGGACGAGTTGGAGATGCGCTGGCTGGAGCTGGCCGAGGAGGCCTAGATTCCGCCATCCGCAGGCGTCAACTGACCTGATAACGGCGTTGTCACGGGCCGGTCCTCCCTTGGGAACAGGGGCTGGACCGGCCCGATGTATGAGCGCTGTCAGTGATAGAAAGGTGATCCCCCTACGCCACCCGACGTCGAAGGTATGCGCTGATGACCGAGCCGCCCCAGCCGCCGAACCAGCCGCCCACACCTTCCGGTTACGGTCACCTGCCCGGCCCGCCGCAGCCCGGATACGGGTATCCGCAGCAGGGCGAGAACCCGTACGCCCAGCAGCCCCCGACGCAGCCCGTGCAGTCGATGCCGCAGCAGGGCTACCTCCCGCCGCCGCCCCCCGGTGCGCCGACCGTCGCGATGCAGCAGAGCGGTGGCATGCCGCCCGGGAAGAAGACGGCCGTCGTCATCGCCGCAGCGGCCGCCGGCGTGCTGGTCCTCGCCGCCGGCGGCTACTTCGCGTTCGCCGGCGGCGGCGGCAAGGACCCCGAGAAGCCCGTCGCGCAGAGCTCCGGGCCCGCCGACGACAAGCCCTCCGCCGAGGTGGACAAGGGCGACGGCAGCGGCAACGGCTCCAAGGAGACCGAAGACCTCAACGCCGGCCGCAAGCAGGGCGAGGACAAGGCCCTCTGGCTCAAGACCGCCAAGATCGACGGCCCCGGCCTCGGCGTGGAGTCCGCCGGCCAGTGGATCGTCGGCGACACCGTCGTCAAGAGCGTCTGGAAGAACCTCACCGCCTACGGGGTCACCGACGGCAAGGAGAAGTGGACGCTCGCGTTCCCCGCTCCCATCTGCTCCGTCACCGCGCAGACCACCACCGAGGGCAAGACCGTCGTCATGTTCAAGGACGGCGACTCGGACTCCGCCACCTGCAACCAGATGAAGCAGGTCGACCTCAAGGCGGGCAAGGAGGGCTGGACGAAGGAGGTCCCCAAGGAGGGCCTCTTCGACATCATGACCAGCCCCAGCCTGGGCATCACCGGCGACACCGTCGCCGTCAGCCGCAGCGGCACCGCCAGCGCCTTCAAGGTCAGCACCGGCGACAAGCTCTTCGGCAGCGCCACCGCCGAGGGCTGCAAGCCCGACTCGTACGTCGTGCACAAGGGCAAGATGATCGCCGTCTCCACCTGCTACGACGACGACCTGACGAGCGAGGTGTCGGACGCCGACCCGGTCACCGGCAAGAAGACCTGGACCTTCAAACTGCCCACGAAGTACCGGGTCGGCGCCGTCTACTCGCTGGACCCCCTCGTCCTCGACATCGGCAACGAGGAGAAGAAGGAACGCGCCATCGTGGTCCTCGGACCCGACGGGAAGCAGCGCGCCACCGTCAGCGGCGAGGGCAACTTCGCCACGGAGTGCACCAACGGCCTCTTCCGCTCCGTCGAGGTCTGCTCCACCACCGCCGTGGACGCGAACACCCTCTACATGCCGACCGTCGCGGAATCCGGCAAGGCCAACGAGATCGTCGCCTTCGACCTGGGCACCGGCAAGGTCAAGTGGCGCACGCCCGCCGGGGACGGCCGCACCCTCACCCCGATGGGCGCCGCGAACGGCCAGCTGCTCGCCTACCGCAAGGCCACGTCCGACCAGGGCGGCGAGGTCGTCTCGATCCCGGCCGCCGGCGGCACGCCCACCGCGCTCCTGCGCAACCCGTCGGGAACCTCCGCGCCGATCGAGAGCACCTTCTACACCCCGAAGGTCGACTACGTCGACGGCCGGTTCTTCATCTCCCAAACGCGCCTTCTCGCCAAGGGCACGGACGAGAAGCTCCTGATGGTCTTCGGCAAGTGAACGAGTCCACCGAGCCGCCCACCGAGAGGCAGTAGCAACCGATGAGTACCCCGCCGCCCCCCCACCAGCCGCCCGAATGGGGGACCCCCCCGCCCGGGGGCTTCGGCGCGCCGCCGCCGGTGCCGCCCGTACCGCCGACGGCCCCGCAGCAGCCGCCCGTGCCGCCGACCGTGCAGTCACCCGCGCCGGCCGCGCCCCCGCAGGGGCAGCCGGCGTACGGCTATCCGCAGCAGGGATACGGCTACCCGCAGCAGCCCGCCGCCGGCGCGGGCGCCCCGCCGCACTACGGCGCGCCCACGGCCCCGATGCAGGCGGCCCAGCCCCCGGCGCCGATGCAGGCCCCCCAGCCCCCGGCCCCGGGCGGCGCGGGCAACGACAAGCGCTCCCAGCTGATGATCGTCGGCGCGGCCCTGCTGGCCATCGCCTTGATCATCGCGGGCGGCTTCTGGTACGTCTCCGGCGACGACGGCGGCGACGACAAGCAGCCCACCGCGAACGGCAGCCCCAGCGGCGACAAGCCCGCGGGGGGCACCGCCGGTTCGGAGAAGGCGCCCGCCAACACCAAGTCGAAGCCGCTGTTCAACCAGCCGAGCCCGACCCCGGAAGAGATCGTCGACGTCGCGGGCTCCTGGCTCACCGACTCCACCTACGTCAAGTCCGACGTGGCGAAGGTCGTCGGCTACAACACCGTCGACGGCGGCAAGAAGTGGGAGATCCCCTTCCCGGGCGAGCTCTGCGGGGAGACCAAGCACGTCAGCGACAACAAGACGGCGGTCCTCTTCCGGCCGACGCAGCCCACGCCCGACAACAAGTACCCGGCGTGCACCGAGGTCGGCGTCATCGACCTGAACGCCGGCAAGCTCGTCTGGTCCGGCAACGCCAAGGGCGCCACCACCGGCGACAAGCCCGCCTCCTACTACGAGGTCACGCTCAGCGGCCAGATCGTCGCCGCGGGCGGCACCAGCGGCGGCGCCGCCTGGAACCTCGCCGACGGCAAGCCCCTGTGGACGCCCAAGGTCGACGGCGAGGGCTGCTACGACAGCGGCTACGCCGGAGGCGAGGCCCTCGCCGTGATCCGCAAGTGCGGCCACGGCGACAACCAGACCCTGTACGCCCAGACCCTGGATCCGGCCACCGGCGCGCAGACGGCCTCGTACAAGCTCTCCCCGGGCATCGAGTGGGCGTCCATCGTCTCCACGAAGCCCCTGATCGTCGGCGCCGACGTCGGCAAGACCGCCAAGAACGCCTCCGGCGTCAGCGACCTCTTCGTCGTCGGCCCCAAGGGCGAGCTGAAGGCGCACATCTCGCTCGCCTCCGGCAACTACGGCGGCAAGTGCGGGGGCACCGAGGTCGAGAAGTGCTCCGGCTTCGTGGTCGGCAACGGCAAGGTCTACCTGCCCTCGGTCGAACACCAGGGCAAGGAGGAGGGCGGCCGCACCAACGAGCTGCTCTCCTTCGACCTGGAGACCGGCAAGGAGACCACCGACCGTGCCGACGCGGGCGAGCACCGCACCCTGTTCCCGCTCCGCATGGACGGGCCGAACGTCATCGCGTACAAGGAGCCCCCGTACGACAAGGGCGGCCAGATCGTCAGCATCGACGGCAAGACGATGAAGGAGACCCTCCTCATGGAGAACCCGGTGGGCAGCCGGACCACCGAGGCCGACTACTCGCCCGACTACTCCGAATACCGCTACCACAACGGCAAGCTCTTCATCTCCCGGACGACGGCCAGGAAGCCGTCCTCGGCGGGCGACACGGAGTACCTGTTCATCTCGTTCAGCGCCAGCTGATCCCCGGCCGATCCCGGTCGGTCCCCGCAGCAGGTACGAGCCCCCGGAAGGTCCGCCTTCCGGGGGCTTCTGCGCGGTATCCGCCGCGCACCGTCGAACAAGCGTGTAGCTTGCCGGGTCAGAAGGGTCGGGGGTGGTGCGCGATGGGCGTACGGGTCATGGTGCTCGACGAGCACCGACTGCTGGCCGAGGCGCTGGCCTCGGCCCTCAAGCTGCGCGGGCACCGGGTGCTGGCCGCGGCCGCCCCGGCCGCGGGCGCCGCCGAACTGGTCATCAGCCGGGCGCCGGAGGTCTGCCTGCTGGGCACCGCCACGCCCGCCGAGCCCGGGGTCTTCGAGCCGGTCGTCCGCATCAAGCGGGAGCGGCCGCAGATCGCCGTCGTCGTCCTCGGCCCGGTGCCGAGCCCGCGCGGGATCGCGGCCGCCTTCGCCGCCGGCGCCTCGGGGTACGTACGCCACGACGAGCGCATCGAAGGCGTGGAGCGGGCGCTGGCCAAGGCGCGTGCGGGGGAGGTCGCGATCTCCCCGCAGCTGCTCCAGGGGGCCTTCGCGGAGCTGCTCAACCCCGCCGCCCAGCCCGACGACGAGGGCAGCCGGCTGCTGCGGCTGCTCACCCCGCGCGAGGTGGAGGTGCTGGTCCGGGTCGCCGAGGGCGAGGACACCCGGCTCATCGCCGCGGGCATGGAGATCGCGCCCAGCACCGCCCGTACGCATGTGCAGCGGGTGCTGATGAAACTGGGCGTCGGCTCCCGGCTGGAGGCGGCCGCGCTGGCCGCCCGGACCGGTCTGCTGGACCGGGCGGGGCTGCCGGCGGGGGCCGCCGATTTCCCCGGAAGCCTTTAATCCGGTAAGCCAGTGACCGGCATGTGCACGCGCCCCGCGTGCATCCCCCTGTGAGAGGCAGTAGGCGAGTGAGCAAGACGGCGTCTTCTAAGTACATGGTCACCGGCGGCGCCGGGTACGTCGGCAGCGTCGTTGCGGCGCACCTCCTGGAGGCCGGGCACGAGGTCACCGTCCTCGACGACCTCTCCACCGGCTTCCGCGAGGGCGTCCCCGCGGGCGCCGCCTTCATCGAGGGCCGGATCCAGGACGCCGACCGGTACCTGGACTCCTCCTACGACGCGGTGCTGCACTTCGCGGCGTCCTCGCAGGTCGGCGAATCCGTCGTCAACCCGGGCAAGTACTGGGAGAACAACGTCGGCGGCACGCTCGCCCTGCTGGCCGCGATGCGCGGGGCCGGAGTGCGCAAGCTGGTGTTCTCCTCCACCGCCGCCACCTACGGCGAGCCGACCGAGGGCCTGCTCACCGAGGACTCGGTCACCAAGCCCACCAACCCGTACGGCGCCTCGAAGCTGGCCGTCGACCACATGATCGCGGGCGAGTGCGCGGCGCACGGCGTGGCGGCGGTCTCGCTGCGCTACTTCAACGTGGCGGGCGCGTACGGGGAGTTCGGCGAGCGGCACGACCCCGAGACCCACCTGATCCCGCTGGTGCTCCAGGTGGCGCTGGGCGAGCGGGAGTCGATCTCGGTGTTCGGCGAGGACTACCCGACCCCGGACGGCACCTGCGTCCGCGACTACATCCACGTGGCCGACCTGGCGGAGGCCCACCTGGCCGCCCTGGAGGCCGCCACCGGGGGCGAGCACCTGATCTGCAACCTCGGCAACGGCAACGGCTTCTCGGTCCGCGAGGTCGTCGAGACGGTCCGCAAGGTCACGGGCGCGGAGATCCCCGAGGTCGTCGCCCCGCGCCGGGCCGGCGACCCGGCGGTACTCGTCGCCTCCGCGCGCGCGGCCCACGAGAGGCTCGGCTGGACGCCGGCCCGCTCGGACCTCACCGGCATCATCACGGACGCGTGGAACTTCACGCGCAAGCACCGTTCCTGACTCCCTGCCGCACCTGCTCACCCCCGCCCCCCCGCACCCGATGGTGCGGGGGGCGCGGTGCGTGCGGCGGCGCGCGCAGGGAGCGCATGGATACGGGCCAGCGCCGTGAGCGGGCGCAGTGCGCGGGCGCCCGGCGTGCACACGCCGGGTGAAATTCCCTCCGTGCAACTGCCCGGGGCACACCCTGATCGGAAACCGCCTTCCAGGCCTTCCGTGCGGTCGAATTCAAGCCACGCCACTCCCCGTTCGCCACAGCCCAACCGGAAAATCGCTCGGAAAACTTCTGCTATTCGGCCAACCGCGAGCCGTGCCCCGTTCTACGCTGATGCGTGACACCGGTGGGGGCCGGTGTTGATTCAGGGGTCGAGACACGCCGGGTACGGCGTCCGGTCCGGGGTAGTGCAGAGATGTCTCGGCGGCGGCCGCGGCAGCTGCGGATCACCCGGTCCGGGCGCCGTACCCGCAGTCGTCCGTTCCCCGACCCTTGGGGGTTTTGTGGTTCGCATCCGGGTTCTCGTGGTCGACGATCACCGCATCTTCGCCGAATCGCTCGCAGCCGCGCTCGCGGCCGAGCCCGACGTGGACGTGTCCGCGGCCGGCAGCGCCCCCGCCGCGCTGCGCTGCCTCGAACGGGCGGTGGCCGAGGGCCGCCGCTTCGACGTCCTGCTGGTCGACGCCGATCTCGGCGCCGCCGCCGGGACCGTGCCCGCCCAGCGCGAACCGGGCTCCGGGTCACCGCCCGGCACAGACGGGATCGCACTGGTCGCCGGGGTACGGGTGTCCCACCCCGGGGTCCGCACGGTCGTGCTCGCCGAGCGCGACGACCCGCGCCGGGCCGCGCACGCCCTGCAGGCAGGGGCTTCCGGCTGGGTGGCGAAGGACTGCTCGCTCTCGCGGCTGCTGGCCGTCATCCGCGGGGTCCTGCGCGAGGAGACGCACCTTCCGCCCGCGCTGCTCACCGGAGTACTCCGCGAACTGACCGCTGCGCGCAAGCACCGTACGGACAGCGAGCGGCTCGTCGAGTCCCTCACGCCGCGGGAGCACGAGGTGCTGCGCTGCATGGTGGCGGGGCTGGGCCGCAAGGACGTGGCGGCCCGCCTGTTCCTGTCCCCGCACACCGTCCGCACGCACATGCAGAACGTGCTGGGCAAGCTCGGGGTGCACTCCACGCTCGCGGCGGTGGCACTGGCCCGGCGGGCCGGTGTGCGGCCGGCGGACCTAGCCGGGGATGTTGTCGAACGGAGCGGTCAACTGGCGTAGCAGCGCCGCGAGATCGCCGCGCTGGGCCTGGGAGAGCTGGGCGAGGATCGCCCGCTCCTGGGCCAGCAGGCCGGCCAGGGCCTGGTCGGCGCGGTCGCGGCCCTCCGGCGTCAGGCGGACCAGCACCCCCCGCCGGTCGTTGGGGTCGGGCAGCCGCTCGACGAGGCCCTTCTTGGCGAGCCGGTCGATGCGGTTGGTCATGGTGCCCGACGTGACCAGGGTCTGTGTCAGCAGCTGGCCGGGGGAGAGCTGGTAGGGCGCACCGGCGCGGCGCAGCGACGTCAGGACGTCGAACTCCCAAGGCTCCAGGCCGTGCTCGGAGAAGGCCAGCCTGCGGGCGCGGTCGAGGTGGCGGGCGAGCCTGCTGACGCGGCTCAGCACTTCGAGCGGTTCCACGTCGAGGTCAGGGCGCTCCCGCCGCCATGCCGCGACCAATCGGTCGACCTCGTCCTCCATGCCGATCAGTGTAAGGGGTATGTCGACGTGAAGTCTCTTCAAATCGAGGATCTCGGGTATGGATATCTTGATGACATGAGTCTTGACGTCAAGATATATTTTGGGCGACGATGGGCATGGAGGGGGCCGGAACAGCTTCCGCTTCCGCCCGCCCCGCCAGCAGGGAGGCTCGAACATGCATTCCGATATCGCGTCGGCAAGGATCCCCGCGGCCACCACCCACGCCGCGCCCACCTGGGACCCCCAGCAGTACCTCCGGCACGCCGGACACCGGACCCGTCCCTTTCTCGACCTCCTGAACCGGATACCCGAACTCCCCACCCTCCCCCAGACTTCGTCCGGGGGGACCCCCACCGCCCGCATCGCCGACCTCGGCTGCGGCCCCGGCAACGTCACCGCGCTGCTCGCCGAGCGATGGCCCGAGGCCCGCATCACCGGCTTCGACCTCTCCCCGGAAATGCTCCGGCAAGCCCGCGAGGAGTACGCGGGCAAGACCGCCGGCGGCGGCAGCCTCGACTTCCGGCACGGAGACCTCGCGAGCTGGCTCCCCGAGGAGCCGTACGACCTGATCGTCTCCAACGCGGCCCTCCAGTGGGTCCCGAGCCACCCCGGCTCCTTCGCCGCCTGGATCCACGGCCTGCGCCCCGGCGGCACCTTCGCCTTCCAGATCCCCGGCAACTTCACCGCCCCCAGCCACGCCCTGCTCGCCGAGCTCTGCGACACCCCGCGCTGGCGGAGCCGGCTGGGCGGCCACGGCGCCCGCTACGTCCACCTCCTCGAACCCGCCGAGTACCTGGCCCGGTTCACCGAACTGGGCTGCGCCGTCGACACCTGGGAGACGACGTACCACCAGCTGCTGTCCGGCCCCGATCCGGTGCTCGACTGGGTCAAGGGAACCGCCCTGCGGCCCGTCCTGACCGCCCTCGAGGACGACCGGGACGCCGCGGACGCCTTTCTCGCCGAGTACCGCGACCTGCTGCGCGAGGCCTACCCGCCCGGGCCGCGCGGCACCGTCTTCCCGTTCCGCCGCATCTTCGCCGTCGCCCGTAAGGAGCTCTGACCGTGCTGACCGCAGTCGACCACGTCCAGCTCGCCGCGCCGCCCGGCTCGGAGGACCGGCTCCGCGCGTACTACACACACGTCCTCGGCATGACCGAGGTCCCCAAACCGCCCGTCCTCGCCGCCCGCGGCGGCTGCTGGTTCGCCGCCGGGCCGGTGCAGCTGCACCTGGGCGTCGAGGAGGACTTCCGGCCCGCCCGCAAGGCGCACCCGGGGCTGCGGGTGACCGGGATCGAGGCGTACGCCGGCAGACTGGAGGAACGGGGTGCCAAGGTCGTCTGGGACGACAACCTGCCGGGGCACCGCCGCTTCTACTCCGAGGACCCCGTCGGGAACAGGCTCGAGTTCCTGGAGCCGCTCGACTGAGCTCCCTGACTCGCCGTGCAACGCGACGGCGCCCCGCCACCGGATCTGGCGGATTCTTGGGGTCCTCGCAACACCTGATGGCTTACGCGGCTGTCAGTAGATCACGCAGGCGCTCGGCTGGGGTTCTCCAGTCGAGCGTTTT
>NZ_JBFAJR010000014.1:0-183483 GCF_040655295.1 Streptomyces sp. NPDC050448
GGTGCCCCCACCGCATTGGCTCCCTCCTCCGCCTTGCAATCCACGGCACCAGACGACCCGGGCTATCCGGCCCTGATCCGCCGGACACCCCCTAGCCCCGGTCCGCGACGGCCTCGCCGATCCGGCGCAGGGCCTCGCGAGATGCCGCGGCCAGGCGCTCGTCGGCCCGCGCGTCCTCGTCGAAGCTGCCGGTGCAGAGCGAAACGCGGACCCGCCTCTCGGCCACCGCGCGCAGGGCGGGAACGGCCGGTGCGGCGGCCGCTCCCATGTCCCCCAGGACCGTGCAGACGTACGGGCCGTACAGCTCGCCGTCCAGCGCGCCCGGCAGCCTCTCGAGGGCGAGAGCGGCGGCCGCCTCCCCCTCGTGCCGCCACAAGGCGGCGACCCACTTCGGGTGCACCGCGGGTGCGGTGCCCACGGCCTCCCACAGGTACGCGACGTGCTGCGGCTCCAGTCCGCCGTGCCCGGCGAGCCACTCCAACACGTCCGCGGCCAGGCTCGCGTTGCGCCGCCACGCGTGCAGCCGTGCGAAGAGGCGCTCCGCCCGGCGCCGGTCCCCGGTGATCCGGATCAGTGCCGTCTCGACATGCCCGTCGAAGCGGGTGCCGCCGTCCCCGGCGAGGCCTTCGAGCAGCGGCACGGCGGCACCCGCCCCGGGACCGATCTCCCCGAGGGCGAGGACGGCCTGGGTCCGCAGCAGCGCGGAGTCGTCCGCGCCGAGCAGGCGCAGGAGCTGCGGTACGGCGATCGCCGAGGCGGCCCCGCACGCACGCAGGACGCCCACGGCTGCCCACACCGCACGGTCCGTCGCGCCGTCGTTCCCGTCGAGGTGGTCCGCGGCCGCCGCCACGAGCGGTCCGACGTCGGCGCCCGCCTGGGCGAGGCCGGCCGCGGCCTCGCCCACCACCCCCGCGGCCCTGCCCTCGGTGACGAGCCGGCACAGCTGCGGCAGCGCCCGGACGTCGCCGATCCGGCCGAGGGCCGGGGCTGCCGCGTCGGGCGCTTCGTCCAGCAGGCCGGCGAGTTCGTCGGCGCAGAGCCGGGTGGTCTCCAGCAGGCCGCCGACGACCGCGGCGGCCGCCTCCCGTACCTCGGGGGCCGCCGCCCGGCCCAGCAGCGGCCGCAGCTGCGGGACGAGCGCCTGCGGGGCGGCCCGCCATTCCCGCAGGGCCACTTCCGCCATGTCGACCGCCGCGCGGTGCGCCACCGCGGTGTCCCGCGCGGCCAGCAGTCCGACGTGCGCGTAGCAGGTGGTCTCGCCGCCGGGCCACCTGGCCGCCAGCCCCCATACCGTGCCCGCGCCCCAGCGCACCCGGCCGCCGGGGCCGCCGAGCCGTGCGCCGCCCGCGTCGAGGTCCGCGAGCACCGGGTCGGTGTCGGGCCGCCGGGCGGCCCTCAGCCGGATCGCCGGGTCGCGGTCCGCGGCCAGGAGCTTCCGGTCCTGCTCGGTCGGCCGTAGGAGCAGGGCCTCGGCCAGCGCCAGCCGGGCCACCGGATCCTGTTCCTGCCCCGGGCCGGTCAGCAGTTCCACGGCCCGCGGGCGGTCCGCCTCGGCCAGCAGCCAGGCCGCGGCCCGGCGTACCGGCTCGTCGGGATCCCGCAGCCGGCCCACGGCGGCGGCCGCCGCTTCGGGCCACGGGTCGTCGGTGCCCCCGCTCAGCCAGGTCAGGATCTGCAGCAGGAGGAGGCGTACGCCGGCCCGCTCATCGGCGGTGCCGGAGAGCAGCCGGACGGCCACCGCTCCGCCGCGGTCCGCCCGTACGGCGTCGAAGACCGCGCTCCGCGCGGCGCCGTAGCCGGCCCCCGCGGGATCGCGGCGCGCCTCCCGGATCCATGTCTCCACACAGTCGGCCGGTCCGTGGACCGGCGGTTCGGGCCTCACAGGCCCGGGCGCGGTACGCCCTTCCGCATCGGCGTCGTCATGCCGTGATCATCGCTGCTCGGCGGGCCGGCGCACAACCGGATTCAGCCGTACCGCTCGGCCAGCGCGGCGACGGTGTCCGCGAGGGCCTGCCGGAGCTCGGGCGGGCCGAGGACCTCGGCCTCGGTGCCCAGCCGGAGCAGGTCGCCGACGGCGACAGCCTGGGACTCGACCTCCAGGTCGACGCGGATCCAGCCGTCGGGAGCCGCGGGGCCGGCCGGACCGGCGCCGGCGAGGGCCCGTACGCCGGCTGCGCCGAACTGCATCGGCAGCAGCCGGCGCCCGCGCGGGGACAGCAGCAGCCGGGCGGTCTGCTGCCGGCACGCCTCCTCCATCCGGCGGGCGGACTCCGCCCAGTACGCGGCGAGTTCGAAGCCGGCCGGGCGCTCGAAGCCTTCGGCCTCGGTGTCCACGGCGAGGAACCGCGAGACCCGGTAGCTGCGGACGCGCTCGTCGGCGGCCCGGGCCACCAGGTACCAGATGCCGCCCTTGAGGACGAGGCCGAGGGGGTGCAGCGGGCGTCCGGCCCGCTCCGCGCCGTTCCAGCGGCGGTAGTGGGTGAGCAGCACGCGCTGGTCCCAGACCGCCTGGGCGATCCGCGCGAGGTGCGGGACGGGGTCGGCGTCGCGGAACCAGGCCGGGGCGTCCAGGTGGAAGCGGTCCTGGAGCCGGCGGGCCCGGCCGGCGAGTGCGGCGGGCAGTGCGGCCTGGAGCTTGAGCTGGGCGGCGGCCAGATCGGCGCCGAGGCCCAGTTCCTGCGCGGGGCCGGGCGCACCGGCGAGGAAGAGGGAGCCGGCCTGGGCGTCGGTGAGGCCGGTGAGCCGGGTGCGGTAGCCGTCCAACAGCCGGTAGCCGCCGGCGGGTCCGCGGTCGGCGTGGACCGGGACGCCGGAGGCGCCGAGGGCTTCGACGTCCCGGTAGACGGTGCGGACCGACACCTCGAGCTCGGCGGCCAGTTCGGGTGCGGTCATCCGGCCGCGGTTCTGCAGCAGGAGGAGCAGGGAGAGGAGCCGGTCGGCGCGCATGGGGTCATTGTCCGGGATACCTGTCAGAGGATGTCAGGTATCCCGGACAGGCTGTTCTCGCGCCGGGGGGACCGAGCCCGCCCGGCCGTGAACCAGGAGGTCCGCCATGTCCGCCCGTACCACCGGCCGTTTCACGTTCGCCGACTGGGAGGAGCAGCCGGTCGGTTCGGCCGACTCCACTCCGCGCCTCGCCCGTTCCACGGTCGTCAACTCCTTCACCGGCGGGATCGAGGCCGGGGCGACCAACGCCGGATACACGTTCACGTACACCGGGGAGGGCGTCGGCGCGTACACCGGCATGGAGTTGCTGTCGGGCGCGGTCGACGGCCGCAAGGGCACGTTCGTCGTGGAGCAGCGCGGCACCTTCGACTCCGCCGGCACCCGGTGCACGTTCGAGGTGGTTCCCGGTTCCGCGACGGGCGAGCTGGCCGGGCTGTCGGGCTCCGGCTCGTTCACGTACCGCCAGGGCGAGACGTCCGTCCCGTACGACTTCACCTACACGGTGGGCTAGGGGGTGTCCGGAAGGCAGGGGGCGCGGACCGCAACGGCCCGCGCCCCCTGTCGCGTTCGTCCCTGCCGGGCTACGGCGCGCCGAAGGTCAGCGTCAGCTGCGGCGTGCCTTCGTTCGCCGGGGCCTCGGACGACCACAGCCACAGCGCGTCCGTGCCGGGGCTGGTCAGGGCCAGGCTGTAGCTCGTGCCGAGTGCGCCGGCGAGGGCGGCCGGGGACAGCCCGGTGGTGTGCACCGCCGAGCCGTCCGGGATGCCGGCGAAGCTGCCGAGGGCCGGGGTGCCCGTGGCGGGGCGGTTGTTGTACGTGGTCCCGGCCTCGGTCCACGTGCCGGTGACCGGGACCACCGAGACGGTGTCCGCCGTACCGGCTCCGCTCATCGTGCTGGTCTTCACGCTGAGGGCGGCCGACTTCAGTACGGTGCCCGCGGGTGCGGCCGGCAGGTTGAAGCGCAGGTAGCTCGTGTACAGCGAGGTGCCCCGTACGGCGAGCGAGGACGAGGTGCCGTAGTTCCCGTCCGGGGCACCGGCGTTGGCGTACGTGTCCTCGGCGGCCGGCACCTGGACGACCGAGTCGGCCGGGGCGGAGGCCAGCGCGTAGTGGTTCTGCACCTGCGCCGCGCTCAGGACGCTCGGGTAGACGGCGGTCTCGTCGAGCCGGCCCGCCCAGAACTCGCTGGTGGGGCGGTCGGGCCAGCCGCCGAGGCTGTCGCCGCCGGCGTGCCAGTAGCCGGCGTAGTTCTCGTGCGTGGTGACGCCGAGGGTGCCTTTCTGGGCGCCGTCCACGTAGAGGACCATGCCGCCCGGTCCCTGGGTGGCGACGACGTGGTGCCACTTGTCGTCGTTGTACGCGGCGCCGGTGGTGACGGTGCGGGTGGCTCCGGTGTAGACGCCGAAGACGAGCCGCCCGTCATTGGTCATGTAGAGGTGTTTGTCGTACTGACTGCTGCCGCGCACCTGGTTGTTGCCGAAGCCGAGGAGTTTGCCGCCCCGGGTGGTGTTCGTCTTGAACCAGGTCTCGATGGTGTAGCTGCTGCCCACCGTCTGGCGGAGGTCCCCGTACACGCGGGTGTCCGTGCCGTTGAAGCCGATCGCCGTGCTCGCGTCCGAGACCGCGCCCGGCGTCTGGCGCAGGGCCGGGGCGTTCAGGTGCACGCCGTTCTGGTTGCCGCCGCCCGAGGAGTCGGCGACGTTCGGCAGGGCCGACTCGTCGTAGCGCCAGAACAGCTGGGCGCCGTCGGTGCGGACCTGGTTCGGGTACGCGTCGACCGAGGTCGGGACGGTCACGCTCGCGGTGGCCGACAGGGCGCTGGTGTTGCCGGCCGCGTCGGTGGCCGTCACCCGGTAGGTGTACGACTGGCCGGCGGCGACGGTGGTGTCGGTCCAGGAGGCCTGCGGGCGCTTGAAGAACAGCGAATCCGCCGTGACGGTGGCGATCGGCGTGGCCGCGCCGTTGCGGTAGACCCGGTACGTCAGCGCGCTGTCGTCCAGGTCGAGGCTGGTGCGCCAGCGCACCTGCACCTCGCCGGGCTTGAAGCTCGCCGCGGTCGCGACGGGGACCGTGGGCGCCCCCGTGTCGCCGGTGGACGCGAACCGGGTCAGGCTCTGCTGCGCGGACCCGTTGACGGTGGTGAACTCGCCTCCGACCCACAGGTACTGGACGCCGCCCTTGGAGCCGACCGTCATCACCCGCGGGCCGATGCCCTCGCCGATGCCGTCGTTGGTGTCGGGGGCCCAGCCCAGTTTGCCGACGCTGGTGGTCGGCTGCGCGAGCAGGTGGTGGCGCTGTCCGTCCGGGTACTCGCCCACGCTGGAGCAGTCGTGCGCGTGGGAGGCGCTGTACAGCACGTTCTGGTACGGAAGCACGGCCTGCGTGGCGCCGAGGCACGTGTCGCGCCAGCGCTGGTTGAAATCGCTGAGGTTGAGCGCGATCCGGCCGTCGAAGACGCCGCCGCCGGTGCCTTCGTTGGCGGTGTAGAAACCGGTCGCGTCGGTCGCGATGTCCTTGACGACGGAGTTGGTCTCGATGAAGCCGGGGTACGTCTTGGTGAGCGCGCCGCTGGTGGCGTCTACGACGGCCAGCGCGTGCGTGTCCGCGCCGTTGACGGTGAAGAAGTCACCGCCGAGGACGACGTTGTTGCCGTCGGGGGTGACCTCGACGGCGCGGCCCGGCTCGTCGGCGTCGGCCCTGAAGGGCCGCAGCGCGCCGTCGGTCGCGTCGACGGCGGCGAAGCGCTCGCGCTGCTGGCCGGCGACGGTGAGGAAGTCGCCGCCCGCGTAGACGGTGTCGTTCGTGACGGCCAGGGCGCGCACGGTGGCCGCGAAGGCCGGGCGGAAGGAGGTCTTGACGGTGCAGGTCGCCACGTCGATGGCGGCGAGGCTGGAGACCGGGGTGCCGTTGACGGCGCCGAAGTAGCCGCCTGCGTACAGGGTCTTCTTGTCCGGCGAGAGGGTGAGGGCACGGACGGTGGCAGTGCCGCCGCCGACCGTGAAGGAGAGGTTGCAGGAGGTCGGGGCGCCGGTCGCGGCGTCGAGCGCGGCGAAGTTCACCGCCGGCTGCTCGGCGGCGCCGTCGCCGTCGGGAGGACGTACGGCGGAGAAAGTGCCGCCGACGAAGACCGTGCCGCCCGCCTCGGCGAGGGCCCAGACGACGCCGTTGGGCTGCCAGGTGGACAGCGCGTCGGCGGTGAAGGCCACGGGCGGGGTGATGGCCGCCGCCTGCGGGACGAGGCCGAGGCCTATGCCCGCGCCGGTTCCGGCCAAGGACAGGGCGAGAGCGGCCGCCAGCCCTCTGGATCTACGCATGAGCCCCCCAGTTCGGTATCACTGTGCGGTGTGGCCGAAACAGGCGTACAACCGTTCGCGACCGTGCGTACGGGCGCACCCTAAGCCCCTTTGCGCACCTGTTCACCACACTTGACGCATCGGATGCCAAATTCGCCGGACGCGGAGCCCGCCTATCCTTCCCCCATGATCACTTCCACTGAACCGTTCGGACTCGTCATCTTCGACTGCGACGGGGTCCTCGTCGACACCGAGCGGATCGCGACCCGTGTGAACGTCGCCCTCGGCGCGGAACTCGGCTGGCCGCTCACGGAGGACGAGGCGATCAGCCTGTTCATCGGCCGCTCCAGTGCCTCGAACCGGGAGTTGGTCGCCGGCCGCCTCGGCGCGGAGGCGGCCCGCGAGTGGGAGGAGCGCTTCGCGCGGATGCACACGGAGGCGGTGGACGCCGGGCTCACCCCGGTCGACGGCCTGCCCGAGGCGCTCGACGCGATCACCCTGCCGACCTGCGTCGCCTCCAGCGGAACCCACGAGAAGATGCGGCACACCCTCGGCCGCACCGGCCTCTACGAGCGTTTCGCGGGCCGCATCCACAGCGCCACCGAGGTCTCCCGCGGCAAGCCCGCCCCGGACCTCTTCCTGTACGCGGCGCAGCGCATGGGCGTCGCCCCGTCGGCCTGCGTGGTGGTCGAGGACAGCCGCCCGGGCGTCGAGGCGGCCCGCGCGGCGGGCATGCGCTCCTTCGGCTACGCGGGCGGGCTGACGCCGGCGTCCCACCTCGCCGGCCCGGGCACGGTCCTCTTCACCGACATGCGCGAACTCCCGGGCCTGGTCGGCGGCGCCGTCGTCGGCGGCGGTCGCTGACGACGCGAAGAACGACCGGCCGCACGGCCGGTGAGCCATCGGGGAGACCGCGGCTTCGGCGATGGCGCCGGTCGGGGGCGTGGAGCCCCCCCCCGTGCCGCGTCAGACGGGCGGCAGGGGACGGCAGAGGAGGGCCGCCGGGCCCGGGCGGGAGGCCGCGCGGGTGGTGAAGGCGATCCCCGCCGCGTACTCGGTGGGCAGGCACTGGCCCTTGTAGTCGCCGTACGCGAACTCACCGCCGGGGGCGCCCGGCGGGCGGTTGTCGCCGCGGTCGAACCAGAGCGTGCGGCCGCCCGCGGGGAGACCCGTCCGGGCCGGTGCGCACAGGGCCGCAGAGACCCGCTCGCCCCGCAGGCTGTAGCCGATCAGGAACTGGCCGGCCGGGCACTGGAACTTGGTGTAACCGGTGGCCCAGTCGCCGCCCGCCGGGACGTACGCCTCGTCGCGGACCACGGTGTGCCCGCCCGCCGGGGCCCGCAGGTCGGAGGTGCTGCACAGGCCGCGCCCGCCCGTGTGCCCGAGTCCGGCCAGGCGGGCGCCGTCGGGGCAGACCGCCTTGCGGGCCCCGCTGTCCCAGTCGCCGGTGGCCAGCGTGCGCAGCGAGGCGTTGTGGTCGCGGTGGTCGGTGGTCAGCTGGTACCAGGCGGGGGTGACGGGGACCTGCCCGGTGCGTCCGGGGGTGGCGACGAGGGCGGCCCACGGCTGCGTACGCCAGTCGGCCGCGTCGAGCACGCCGGACCGGCGGCCGGAGGCGTCGTAGCGGAGCATTGCCCAGGTGTCGCCGCCCGGGGCGCCTTGGGCGGTGGTGCTCCAGCCGACGAGCGGCCAGTACGCGAAGTCGGCGTCGGCGGCGGTCAGGTAGCCGGTGAGGTGCTGGAACCAGGCGCGGGGGGCGGCGCCGCTCTCGTCGGCGCCGATGCCGAACTCGCTGACCCAGACGGGCGCGGTGAAGTGGGTGCCGGTCTCGGCGGAGACGTAGAACGCCTGGTCGTAGAGGGCCTGTTCGAGCTGGGCCGGGCTCATGTCCTGGTAGCGGAGGTCATGGGTCTCGCCCAGGCCGGTCGCGCCGCTGTGCCGGGGGCCGGTGTACCCGTAGAAGTGGGCGGAGTACACGAGCTTGTCGGAGACCACGAGCGTGTGGGACAGCGTGCGCACGGGGGTGAGGGTGGGGCGGCCGTGCGGGAAGCCGTCCACGGGGATGCCGGTCCAGTTGATGCCTTCGACCACGATGAGCAGGTTCGGGTTGGCCTCGGTGAGGATCCGGTCACCGGCCTCCTGAGCGGCCGCCTGCCAGTCGTGGCCGTCGCCGAGGCCCCAGTTGGGGTCGTCGAGGGTGTCGCGGCGGACCTCGTTGTAGAGGTCGGCGCCGACGACGCGCGGGTTGTCGCGGTAGCGGCGGGCCAGGAACACCCAGTCGTCGGCCCACTGGGCGGTGGACCGGCCGCTGTTCCAGCGCTCGTTGCCGTCGAGTCCGCAGCACCAGCGCGTGGTGACGGTGTGGTTGTTGAGGATGACGGCGAACCCGGCGTCGGTGAGGGCGGCGACGACGGCGTCGTAGACCTGGAGCGGGGTGCGGCCGCGCAGGGCCGGGTTGGCGGCGACGGCCGCGTCCGGGACGGGGGCGGTGGTGCGGAGCATCTCGTTGGAGAAGGGCAGCCGGATGCTGTTGAGGCCGAGGGCCCGGAAGTCGGCCAGCAGGGTGGGCAGCGGCACCCGGTCCAGGCCGATCGGGATGCCGGAGGAGTTCTGGCCGGCATGGTGCGTGGCGGGGTCGTTGCGGTCGCCGCTGCCGTTCCAGGATCCCTGGGCGCCGTCCCAGTTGCCGGACCGCAGGCGGAAGCGGTTGCCCTGTGCGTCGACGATGTAGCGGCCGCGGGTGGACAGGGGCGGAGTCCACGCCTGCGCGGCCTCCCCGGACGGCGCGGCCGGCCCGGCCAGGGCGGGCTCCGCCGCGGCCGCTGCCGGCAGGGCTCCCGCCAGCAGCAGGAGGGCGCCGAACAGCGCGCGGATCAGGCTCTTCATGTCGCTCCCGCCGGGTCGGGCCGTCCGGGGCCGGTCGGCCAAGGGACGAGTGCCGCGGTCAAGTTACCGGCCGGTCGCCGACCAGGGAACCCAAAGGAGCGCCGACTTTCCGGCCGGCGCGGCGCGGGTGCGGCAAGCGTCGCGAGCTCCGCGCCCCGCGTCGGCGGGGCGCCCTCCCCCGGCAGCCGCAGTGCGGGGACGTGCCGCGGGCGCCGGGATGCGGGCCCCCGTCGACGGGGGCTCACGGAGTCGGTGCGCACGGGCGTGCCGTCGGTCCTGTCCACCGCCGGCGGCGTGGGCCGGCCCTTTACGTGCGGCCACCCTGGCGAAACCGCCCCGCGCGGGGCCCGGAGCACCTACCGTGCCCTGGGGGGACGGGACCGTTCGGGAGGGTGGGGCAGATGGACGAAGAAGAGGACCTGCGGCTGGCGAGGATGACGCCGGAGATCTCCCGCCGCACCCTCACCATGCTGCGCGGTCTCGCCGGGCTGGAGCCGCCGGAGCAGGTTCCCGAGGACGCGATGATCGTCGCGGACGCGATCCTGGCCGAGCACGGCACCGACGGGCTGCGCGTCCTGGTCATGACCCTGGCGGCCTGGGCCACGGCACAGATCGAGAACGTCGCCGAGCTGAGCCGGCGCAGCCACGAGGCGGTCCTCGACGCGATGGAACTGGCCTGCCTGGAGGCGAACGCCGAGGAGTGACCCCGCGCCGGGACCGCACGGAGGGACTTCCGGGAGTCGTCGGCGATGCCCCCCTCCGGCGTGTGCGGGGCCGCCTGCGGGGTACTCGAACAACCAGGTGATGCGTCGCGCCCGGATTCGTCCGGGTGTCGGCGACACTGGGGGTAATGGGGGGCCCTGATCGGAGGCCGTCGTGAGCACACCTTCCCCCATCCGAATCGCCGCCGCCCTCTCCGCCGAACACCGCGGACGGCTGATGTCACAGGCCCGCGAGGTCAACTTCCCCGAAGGCACGACGATCTTCGCGGAGGGCGCACGCGCCGACGCCTTCTGGATCGTGCGATCCGGCACGGTGACGCTCCAGATCCCCCTGCCCGGCCGTCGGCCCGCCCCCGTCGAGAACCTCGGCCCCGGTGAACTGGTGGGCTGGTCCTGGCTCTTCCCGCCGTACGTGTGGCAGCTGAGCGCGGAGGCGATGACCCCGGTGCGCTCGTACGAGTTCGACGCGACCTCCGTACGGATGATGATGGACGCCGACCCCGCCTTCGGCTCCGCCATCGGGCACTGGGTCGGACGCGTGCTCGCGCTCCGCCTCCAGCAGACCCGCACCCGGCTGATGGACCTCTACGCCCCGCGCATCGCGACGAACCGCTAGGACGCCGACGCAGTCGCCCGGGGCGGTCCGGACCCGCCCCGGGAAATGTTTCAGCGCGTGTGTTCGGCCGATTCGGCGGACCCCTCCCCCACAGGTCAGCACGCCCCACACCGCTGCGGGCTGCATACATTCGCTCACGATCGGTGACGAGAAATAGAGGTACGAACGGGCGTTCACGGTCCGTGTCGGCAAGACTCCTGTCCGCTATCCGAAACAACCACTCAAGGGAGTTCGAAATGCGGTCCATCGCAAAGGGTCTCGGCCTCGGTTCCGCCGCCATGGCGCTCACCGCTCTCACGGCCCTGGCCTGGCCCGGAGCTGCCGACGCCGCGCCGTCCGGTGCGGAGAGCCTGTACGCGCCGTCCGCCCTCGTCCTGAGCATCACGGCCGGGGAGGACACCACGTACGGCACGGTGCTGCGCGCGGTGACGCTCGTGTGTGCGCCGGCCCCCGGCGGGACGCACCCGGCCTCGGCCGCCGCATGTGCCGAACTGCGGGCGAACTCGACCCGGTTGGACGCGGTCACCGCACCCGGCGCCGGCGTCGACTGTACCCGGGAGTGGAACCCGATGACGGTGACCGCCGACGGGGTGTGGCAGGGCCGCCGGCTGCACTACTCGTACACCTTCGGCAACCCCTGCGGCCTGCGGCACACCAGCGGCGCCCTGTTCGGCTTCTGATCCGGCACGACGCGACCGGCCGGACGGCGTCGTGCGACCGCCGTCCGGCATCCCGCCTCGGAGCGGGCCGTCACCCCTGCGCGGCGGCCCGGCCACGCGCAGACCAGGGCAACCGCCCCGTCCTGTCAGCCCAGTTCGAGGCTGGTCACCCCGTACATCCCGGCCAGCTCGACCTTCGGGGCAGGGCCGGTGTACATCCGGGCGGCCTCGAAGGAGGGGACCAGCCCCAGGCCGGCCAGCAGGGCGGTGGCCGCCGGATTGGCGTCGGGCACGTCCACGGCCACCGCCCCGTCGGGGGTGTGCTCCGCGAGCCGGTGCAGCAGGGCGGCCGCGATGCCCGGGGTGGAGGCGTACAGGGGACCGATCCGGGAGGCCCCGCTGCACGGGCGGATCACCCCGAGGCCCTCGATCCGCCCGTCGCGGACGGCGGCGAGGGCGGTACGGCCGGGCAGGCCGGTCCAGGCGGACAGGAAGGCGTCGCGCGACGCGGGGAAGAACCGGCGGTCGTAGGCGGCCAGCTGCCCGAAGGGCAGCGAGCCGGCGCCGACCACCTCGACCCCGGCCCCGTCGGCGTCGGCGCCCGCGCCCGCGCCCGCGCCGCCCGCCTGCGGGACGCCCTCGTGGCGGACGTTGTTCCAGGCCGAACGAAACCCGGACTTGCGGTAGTTGTCCTGCTGGTCGACCACCCCGTCCAGGCCGACGAGCCGCCCGTCGAGCCGCTCCATCCCGGCGTGCCACAGCTGCATCCCGTATCCCCGTCCGCGGACGGCGGGGCGGGTGATGTAGAAGCCGATGAACCCGAAGGCGGCCCCGTACCGCACGGCCGAGATGCAGGCCACCGGTTCGCCGTCGATCCGGCCGACGAGGAAGCCGGCCGGATCGGCGACCGCGAACGCGAACCGGTCGGAGTCGCCCGGGTTCCACCCCTCCTCGTCGGCCCAGGTACGGATCAGTTCCATGTCGGCGGCGCTCGCGCCGGTGATCTCGAATCCCGTCATGTCCGGTGTTGTACCAGACGGCGTCCGGGCGGTCAGCCCGCGCAGATCACATCGTCGACCTTGATCGGCCGGGAGTCGAGGCGCACGTACGCCGTGAACGTGTCGGTGCTGTTCGAACCCCAGTGGGTGGTGACGGTGGCCCAGCCGACACCCGCCGCCTGGGCGACGGTGACCGTGCCGATGGCGATCTCCTGGGGTTCGTGCTGGATGCAGAGCAGCACGTCGGAGTACGGGCTGTGCGCCTGCTTGTCCTTGAGCTGCTGCGAGACGCGGTGGTCGCGGTCGAACGCGGAGGGGCCGTGGTGGCCGTAGAAGGAGGCGAGGAAGGCACTGATCTCGGCGGCGTCGTGCCGGTGGCGGCCGGCGGCCGGGGTGGGGTCGGCGACGGCGGGGGTCGGGGCCGGCAGCACGAGCAGGGTCAGCAGCAGGGCACCGAGGCTGTACGGCATGATCTTCATGCGGGATGTGTAACCACGGGGGTCTTCACGGGCAGGGGTGGGCCCCGGATCTCACTCCTGTGGGGGGCGGGATTCACCGCAGAAACGGCCCTCTCGGACGAAGGGTCCGCAGCGCAGAGGTGGGAGCGTTCATGCTCGGAACAGCGGATCAGGTGACGGTCCGGCGCTCGACCGGGGTCGGGGAGTCCGGGGCATGAGGGACCCGCTTCCCGCCGTCCGGCGGCGAACGGCCGGCGACCTCGGCGGGTGCGTCCGGGCGCTCGCCGCGGTCCACGCGCACGACGGCTACCCGGTGAACTGGCCCGACCGCCCGGGCGACTGGCTGGCCCAGCCGTCGCAGCACGCGGCCTGGGTGGCGGAACGGGACGGCCGGATCGTCGGCCACGTCGCGCTGTCCCCCGCCGAGACCGGCGATGCGGCGCCCGGGGTGTGGAGCCGCCGCCGGGGCCTGGGCACGGACGCGACGGCCGTGGTGGGCCGGCTGTTCGTCGCGCCGGAGGCGCGCGGCCACGGCTCCGGGGCGCTGCTGATCGCGCAGGCGGTCGGGGAGGCCCGGGAGCGCGGGCTGCATCCCGTGCTCGACGTCGTCGCCTCCGACACCGCCGCCGCGGCCCTGTACGAGCGGCTGGGCTGGGAGCTCCTGGCCACCACCGAGCAGCGGTGGGGGCCTGGGCAAACGGTGATCCTGCGCAGCTATGCGGCCCCCGGGACCGCCGCCCGGTAAATGCGGTCGCGGGTCCGTGCCGGCCGTACGTAGGGTCGGGGCATGGGGAAGCCGCTCGTCGCAGTGTTCAGTGGGGCCGGGATGTCCACCGATTCCGGGATTCCGGACTATCGGGGGCCGCAGGGGTTGTGGCGCCGGGATCCCGAGGCCGAGAAGCTCGTGACATACGCGTACTACATGGCGGATCCGGAGATCCGGCGCCGGTCCTGGCAGATGCGCGCCGAGGTCGGGGCCCTCGGGGCGCAGCCGAATGCCGCGCATCGGGCCGTGGCCGAGCTGGAGCGCGGCGGCACCCCGGTACGGGTGATCACACAGAACGTGGACGGGCTGCACCAGCTCGCCGGGATGCCGCCGCGCAAGGTGTTCGAGCTGCACGGGAGCGCGCGGGCGGTGGTCTGCACGGCGTGCCACGCCCGGTCGGGGATGGACGAGGCGCTGGCCCGGGTCGCCGCCGGGGAGCCGGATCCCGCGTGTCTGGCCTGTGGCGGGATCCTCAAGTCGGCGACCGTGATGTTCGGCGAGCGGCTCGACCCCGAGGTGCTGCGGCAGGCCGTGGCCGTGGCCAAGGGCGCTCACGTCTTCATCGCCGTCGGGACCACGCTCCAGGTGCAGCCCGCCGCCTCGCTGGCCGCAATGGCCGCCGAGGCGGGGGCCCGCCTGATCATCGTGAACGCCGAGGAGACCCCGTACGACCCCCTCGCCGACGAGGTGATCCGCGAGCCGATCGGGACGGCCCTCCCGGCCCTGCTGGCCCGCATCGGCGACCTCGGTACCGTCTAGCCGGCGTCGGCCGCCCTCCGCATTTCCGCGACGTCCAGCTTCTTCATCTTCATCATGGCCGCGGTGGCGCGGGAGGCCCTGCCCGGGTCCGGGTCGGCGATCAGGTCGATGGCGCCGGGCGGGATGACCTGCCAGGACACCCCGAACCTGTCCTTGACCCAGCCGCAGGCGGACTCCTGGCCGCCGTCCTTCGTCAGCTCGTCGTAGTAGTAGTCCGACTCCGCCTCGTCGGCGCAGTGGATCTGGAACGAGATCGCCTCGGTGAAGGGGAACTGCGGGCCGCCGTTGAGCCCGATGAACTTCTGGCCGTTGATCTCGAACTCGACGACCATCACCTCACCGGCCGGGCCGGGCCCCGCCTCGGTGTACCGGGCGATCCGTCCGATCTTCCCGTCCTTGAAGACGGACAGGTAGTAGTCGGCGGCGGCCTCCGCGTTGCCGTCGAACCACAGACACGTGGTGAATCCGCTGCTGCTGCTCATGACTGCCTCCGGGCGGGTGAGTGGTCGAGTACGTGCGGGTCGCCGCAGTCTCGCTCCTATACAGACCGGCCCCGGGCCCGAAATTCATCGGTGGGCCCGGGGCCGGTCCGTAACGCGTCCTGAATGCACTCCTACGGCTTACACCGCGGGCTTGGCTTACACCGCGGGCTTGGCCGCCATGCCGAGCATCCGGTCGACGACGCGCTCGGCGGCGCCGCCGTCGTCCAGGTCGCAGAACTCGGCGCGGAACGCGGCCCGCGCCTCCTTGTACTGCGCCCCGACCGCATCCGCGCCCCGCACGGCCTCGATCAGGCTCGCCGAGTCCGCCAGCAGCGGGCCGGGGGCCTTCTCCTCCAGGTCGAAGTTGAAGCCGCGCAGCGTGGTCCGGTAGTGCTCCAGGTCGTACGTGAAGAGCAGGATCGGCCGGTCGGTGAGCGCGAAGTCGAACAGCGCCGAGGAGTAGTCCGAGATCAGCACGTCGGCGACGAGCAGCAGGTCCGTCGCGTCGGGCCAGCGGGACACGTCGACGACGAAGCCGTCGCGCACCCTGTCCCGGACCTGCTCGGTCACGTGGTGGTGGCCGCGGACCAGCAGGACGTGGTCCTCGCCGAGCTCGCGCCGCGCCGCGTCCAGGTCGATCTGCAGGTCGAGCTTGTAGCCGCCCGACCAGCCCTCGCGGTTCTCGCGCCAGGTCGGCATGTAGAGGACGACCTTCTTGCCCTCGGGCAGGCCGAGCCGGCGGCGGACCTCCGCGATCCGCTGCGCGTCGGGCTTGACGAGCGCGTCCGCCCGCGGGCTGCCGGACTCGATGACCTCGCCGTTGTAGCCGAGGGCCCGCTTCAGGAGGGGCGTCGCGTACGAGCTCGGGGAGGCGAGCAGCGACCACTGGGCGCTGTCGTGCTCCAGCGCCTCGAGGATCTCGGGGCTCGTGTAGTAGTCGTGGATGAAGTCGTGGCCGATCTCCTTGATCGGCGTCCCGTGCCAGGTCTGGACGACGATCTGGCCGGTGCGACGGAGGAAGTGCCCCGGCACGCTGTCGTTCACGACGTAGAAGCGGGCCCGGGCCAGGACCTCCCACGCCTCGACGCTGTCGTACTGGACGGCGCGGGCGGTCGCGGGGACCTCGGCGCGGCCGTCGCGGACGAGCCAGACGTGGTCCAGCTTCTCGCCGCGCCGCACCAGCTCCTCGTGGATGGCGCGCGGCGAGTCGCCCGCTCCGTTCCCCTGGAAGGTGTCGTAGACGACGATGTCCTTGACCGGCAGGGCGCGCTGCGCCGGGTAGGTCTCGAACCGGGTGACGCGCTGGGCGTACCGGGAGCGGTCGTGCGGGCTGAGCAGCGGGTCGGCGACGAGCACCATGCGGTCGTAGAAGCGGGCCTCGACCCGCATCCGGCGGCCCTCCACGGTCAGCGGGTGGGGTCCGGCGTGCAGGGCGGTGGGCGCGAACTGGACCGGGGCGCCGCGGTCGACGCCGAGCAGGCCCGCGGTGGTGCCGCCCTCGGCGACCGGGCGCAGGGTGGGCCACCAGCGGCCCTTCGGCAGCGTGGTGCGGCCGCCGTAGGCCTCGTCGAGCACGGGCTCGAAGACGGACTCGAAGCGGTCGCCGTCCCGGGTGACGGGGTAGCTGAACTCGGTGCCGTGCGCGTCGTGCAGGACCAGCTCGTACGGCTCGTCGGTGGGTGCGACGAACCGGCCCTTCAGGGTGAGGGTGCCGTCCTGGGCGGCGACCTCGTCGACCAGCGGCGGCGAGGGCTGCACCGAGAGGGTCAGGTGTCCGGTGTTGCCGCGCTTGGCGAAGAGGGCGCGGCCGGTGTCCCCGCCGGTCAGGGGCACGACCAGGCCGGCGAAGCCACCGCGCTCGTCGTGCGCGAGCCGGTGGTCGGAGCCGTCGGCGCCGACCACGGTCAGGCTCCACGGCTCGGGGTTCCACTCGCCGGGCTCGGATGCGGCGTCCGGTACGGCGGCCAGCTCGGCCAGCGGTACGCGCACGGTGAACGGGATCCGCCCGGCGCTGGAGGCGGCGGTCTCGAGCGGGAAGGTGAGGACGGTTCCGGTGGAGACGTGCTCGGCGCGCAGGGTGGCGTCGGCGCCGATCTCGGCGGCGAGTTCGCCGGCCACCTCGACGGCGTCGTCACCGGCCGGGCGGACGTCGAGGGCACGGGCCCGGACGACCTCGACCTGGATGGTGAGGGCGCCGGTGGCGTTCGGGACGACGCGGACGTCCGGGGCCACCCAGTGGGCGGGCGGGTTCTGGCCGGTGTCGGACTCGCCGCCCTTGAGGCGGGCGCGGTGCAGGCCGCCGGCGCCGGTGACGGCGACGGAAGTGGTCCATATGCCGTCGTTCCACTTGCCGCCCGACTGGAAGACGGTGGGGTCGACGACGGCGGTGAAGCCGGCCCAGTCGGCGTGCCGCAGGGCGAGGTGCGCGGAGTTCACGGTGGCCATCGGGGAGGCGACCGTACGGGTGCTGACGACGGTGCGGCGGCGCTTGCCGCCCTCGCGGAAGACCAGCACCTTGCGCGAGCCGAGGCGGCTCTCCGCGCCGAGGTGGCCGGGCAGCGCGTAGCCGCGCAGCAGCAGCTTGCCGTCGCTCCAGACGGCCTGCTCGAGGCGGCTGACGACGCGGCGCTCGCGCGGGCCGAGGGTGAGGATCTTGGCGGGGACCGGCGGGCGGCCGTGCAGGAAGGGGTAGTCGGCCTGCGGGCGGGCCAGCCCCTTGACGGGAACGCTGTAGGAGTAGTCGCGCTGGTGGTGCGTGAGGGCGATGAAGTCCTCGACGCGGCCTTCGCGGGCCAGGTACGCCTTGAGGCGGTCGGCGACGGTCAGGTCCGACCAGGAGCCGGTGCCGATCTCGCGGACGAGCCCGCCGACCTCCTTGACGAAGGCTGCGCGGAAGTCGGCGCCGCCCTCCCCGACGTACTTGTAGATGAGCGGGAGCTCCTCGCTCAGCACGTTGTGGTCGTAGTCGCGGAGGTAGCGGGCGTACTTCGCGCCCTCCTTGGCCTTGAGGGCCTCGCGGACCAGGCGGACCGAGGTCACGCGGTCGATCAGGGAGACCGGGTCGGTGGAGCGCTGGGTGATCGAGCGCTCGCCGGTCTCGCGGACGCGCCAGTGGTAGACGCAGTCGCTGATGATGTCGACGCTGGAGGCGAAGTAGTGCGCGGGGATGCTGACGGGGGCGTCCTCGTAGAGGATGCCCTCCGGGTACTGGAAGCCGTGCTCGTCCCAGAAGCTGCGCCGGTAGACCTTGTTCCACGCGGTGCGGTCGGTGACCAGCGCCGGGAACTTGGAGATGTGGGTCTTCAGCTGCGTCTTGGCGAAGGCGGCCCGGTGGCCCCAGGACTGCTGCATGCCGACGGAGCGGAAACGCTTCACGTTGCCGCCGGCGAAGTCCGAGCCGGTCTCGTCGAGGGCGGCGATCAGGCGCTCGTAGGCGTAGTCCGGCATCGTGTCGTCACTGTCGACGAAGGCCAGGTACTCGCTGTCTTTGGAGGCGTGGCGGGCGCCGACGTTGCGGGCGGCGCCGAGTCCGGCGTTCTCCTGCATGACGACCCGGAAACGCTTGTCCCGCGCGGCGAAGGCCTTGGCGATGACGGCGCTGGTGTCGGTGGACCCGTCGTCGACGAGGACGCACTCGAAGTCGTCAAACGTCTGGGCGGCAATGGACTCCAGGCACTCGTCGAGGTAGAGCTCGACGTTGTAGACGGGGACGACGATGCTCAGGCGCGGGGGCATGGGTGGCGGGTTCTCCAGCGATTCAAGCTATTTCGATGATCAGGTGATGACAGCATCCTACTCGGTAACGGGATGATAAAGTCCCCCCATCATGGACATATAGCCCTTGTCCCCCGGGGCGGACGGCAAAGAATTCAGCCGCCCGCCACCTCGGCGTCGGGATCGGACCGAACGTTTGCTCAGACTTCGAGCTCGGCTTCGATCGTCTTGAGCTGGTGCCGGGCCATCGCCAGGTTGGCCCGGCCGCGGTCGAGCGCGAGGTAGAGGAAGAATCCCTTGGCCCCGCGACCCTTCAGCAGCCGGATGAGGTGGTACTGGCCGCCGAGGGTGATCAGGATGTCCTCGATCTCGTCCTTCAGCCCGAGCATCTCCATGGTGCGGACCTTGGCGCGGACCACGTCGGTGTTGCCCGCCGCGGCCACACTGAGGTCGAGTTCCTTGCCGCCGCCGACGGTGCCGAGGGCCATGCCGCTTTCGTAGTCGACCAGGGCCGCGCCGATCGCCCCGTCGATGGTGCTGGTGGCTTCCTTGAGTGCGGTTTCCACGTTGGCCATGAGAGGCCCTCCTCTTTCTTCTGCGGTTTTCTACGGTGTTGGGTACGGGTGTGGTTCGGCAGGCCGGCGGGCGGCTCAGGCCGGCGGGCGGCTCAGGCCGACGGGATCTCGGGGCCGCGGCGCCCGAGGATGTGGTCGATGAGCTCCGCTATCCGGAGGCTGGAGCGGCGGGCCTCCAGGTGGAGCCGGCCGACGTTGACGCGGGGCTCCGCGATGAGGGTGAGGACGGCCGCGTCCCCGGCCGCGTAGGTGGCCACGTATCCGTGTTCGCCACGTATCAGCAGCTCGCGGAATCCGCCCTGGCCGGTGCTGTCGCTGAGCCGCTGGGCGACCCCGAGGGCGGCGGCGGTCAGTGCCGCGATGGCCTCCACCTCCGTGGCGGCGCTGTCCTGCGCGAGCACCAGGCCGTCGGCGCTGCCGGCGAGGGCGCCGGTGAGCTGGGGGACCCGGGCCCGCAGCCTGCGGAGCTCGGCGAGTATGTCGGCTTCGGCCTCGGCGGGCACCATCGCCGTGCTCATGTCGGCCTTTCTCCTTTCGGGCTGCCTCCGCTCGGAGCGGTCGGCGCGCTCGGTCCGCAGAGCCGGTCGCAGCGGGAGCCTCACAGGCTTGCCTCCAGTGCGTCGCGTAACCGGCGAAGCAGCGCCACGTCCGGGGATTGGGTCTGGGTCATCCAGTCGGGCAGGCGTGGTTCGACCGGTGTCAGGACCGGCGCGTGCGGGGTCTCGACCAGTCCGGCCGCCGCGAGGCGCCTCACGTCGAGCAGCGTGTGGAACGCCGGGCGGCCCAGCGCCCACGCGAGGTCCGCCGGGGTCCGTACGCCGTCCGCCTGGGCCAGCAGGATCCGCTGGCGTGCGGTGACGGTCTGGCCGGGGGCGGCGGTCCGGGGCACCACGGGGGAGGTGTCCAGCAGCGGGTACGGCCACACGGCGTCGAGGAGCTCCCGACGGCGCCGGGTCTCCCGCTCGACGGCGGCGGCCGGGACCGAGCGGACGGAGCCGATCCAGTGGGTGGCCCCGCGGCGGAACCGGGAGGGCCCGGTGCCCGGGGACAGTGCGAAGAAGGCTGCGTCGAAAATGGCGGCGAGATGGCAGATCTCCAGTTCGCCGTCGGCGAGGCCCCCGCTGTCCACGAGGAAGCGGGCGACCTGGCGGCGCGCGCCGGCCTGGTCCACCGCCTCGCGCCAGCGCTCGGGGGCGAGGCCGCCGCCGGTGGTGAGCAGTACGTCGAGGCCCGGGGTGGCCGGGCTCTCGGCGTGCACGATGCGGCCGTCCTCCAGGAAGAGCGTGCCGCGGTCGCGGAGCAGGGCGCCGGTGGCGCGCTCGGCGGCGAGCCGGGTGAGCAGGGGGGAGACTGCGGCGAGGGCGCTCACCTGAGTGCCGGTCATCTGAGGACCAGCCCCTCGGCGAGGACGCGGAGTCTGTGCCGGGCGAGGGCGAGGTTGCCTTCGGCACGGTCCAGCCACAGGTGGAGGAATACGCTGCTGTCGAAGCTGGTCTCGACGAAGCGGAGGACGTGGTAGCCGGTCCGGGTGGTGACGATCAGGTCCTCCACGGGCTGGCCCGCGGGGTCACCCGGTATGGAGTCGGACGCCGGCTGGGCGAAGGACTCGTACTCGGCGGCAGCCCGGGCCAGCTCGGCGGTCTCGGCGGCGGTGGTCTCGTGGTCGCCGACCGGCGAGTCCCCGGCGGTGCCGAGGGCCAGTCCGCTGCTCCAGTCGACCAGCGCGGCCCCCCGCGCACCAGGCAGGGCCATGGCTTCGAGCAGGCATTCGTCGATCCCGGGCACGCGGGCTCCCCTCCCGGCCAGACGTGCGAGGTGCACGGTCTATGGCGCGACAGGAGGGAACTTACTCACGTTCCACAGCACGGATGGGGCTTCTGGCATTTTCCGCGGGAACATGCACAGAACCACGCGACAGCTTGGCCGGAACCCGTCGACTTCTGATCACGAATGTTGATCACGGCAGCCGATCACGGAAGAGGGCGCACGGGGGCTCACGAAGCAAGCGGAAGATGGGATTTGAGCCGGAAGGCGCCGCCCTCGCGCTCCACATATCCCTCGTGGGTGAGGGTGCGCAGCAGGTGGTACACGGTGGGCAGCGGAATGCCGGTGACCCGCGCGAGCCGTTTCGCGGTGGCCCCGCCCTCCGCGTACATCGCCTCCACGAGGCGCAGCGCCCGCTGCACGGATCCGATCAGGGTGGGTGCGCTGTCCTTCTGGCTGCCGGCGGTGCCCATGAATACTCCCCCTGCTCCGGTACGAGTCCTGGCACCCCCATAAAAGTCGCTTACCGCCCTCAATCCCAGCTGACTCGCGCACTTCCGGGCATAAGATCACCACGCTTCGCGTCCGGTCCCCCCGCACTCGCACAAAACGACGCACGCCGGCCCGGCTTCGGGGGTCCTACTGCGTGCACGTCACGAAGGCCGGGAGCGGGGCGTCCTCTATCAGGCGGCGCGGCAGGGACAGGGCGAAGCGGTGCTCGAGGACGGCGAGGGTGCGGCGGTCGCGGTCCGCGCACGGTTCGTCCTCGGGGCGGGCGTGGGAGCCGTCCGGGGCGAGGATCCCGGCCGCGACCAGTTCCGGGAGCAGGAAGTCCGGTTGGTGGCCGCCGCGCCAGCCCTCTTCGCCGACGCCGAAGCAGCACACGATCTCGCCGTCGCGGGCGTACGCGAACTGCACGGGCGGGTGGTCCGGCTGCGGGTCGAGGTGGACGGCCTCGACGCCGGACCGGGAGACCTCGGCCAGCCGCTCCGCCCCGGCCGGCATACCGTGTTCGACGGCGAAGGACCAGCCGCCCCAGCTGCCGACGCGGGCCACGCCGTCGCCGTCCATCGTCTCGGTCGCCATGCTCCAGGCGTCCGTCGCGCCCAGCGGACCGGGCCGGATGCCCGGCAGCGCGCCGAGGCGCAGTGCGAGTTCGCCGGGTGCTATGCCCCGGGCGAAGGTGAGGCCGACGTACCAGCCGTCCCAGTCCGCCAGCCACTGGATGCCGCTGCCCGAGCCCCCGGTCATCTCCACGGTTCCCTCCGCGCCTCGTACCGGCACTCCCCCGCCGGCACGATAGTCAGTGTGCGGGGCGCTCCGGGAGGAGGCGCTCGACCATCGTCTCGAAGAGCCCCTCCACCGGATACGGTTCGAGCAGCGCCGGCGCGGTCAGGTCGTCCACGATCAGGCCCAGCATCGCCAGGTACAGCAGCACCACGCCCTGCCGGTCTCCCGGCAGCCCGGCCTCCAGGTGCCAGGCCACGTTCGCCTCCAGCTCGGCCCCCTGGAACGCGGCCAGTTCCGCCTGCAGTTCGGGGCGCCGGATGCCCTCCAGGCGCAGTTCCAGCATCGCGATGTGCACGCTGCGCTCGCGCCGCATCCGCTCCAGGAGCTGCCCGAGCAGCACCTTGGTGTCCAGCGGGCCGGCCAGGTCCGCCGGGTCGGGGACCAGCCGCTCCCGGGTGCGGTGCAGGATCTGCACGAGCAGCTGGGCCCGGTTGGCGAAGTAGTTCGAGGCGGTGCCCGTCGGTACGCCGGCCTCCGCGTCCACCGCGCGCAGGGTCAGGCCGCGGGAGCCCTCGCGTGCCAGGACTTCGATGGCGGCGTCGAGCAGCGCGGCGCGGCGCTCCGGATTCTGGCGCATGGGCGGTTCCCTGACGGTGTGGGCGTGCGGGGGGGGTGCGGGGGGTGTGCGGAGCACGGCACGGTGGCCACTCCACATGCAGTGATTCGGACACGCTAGCGGACGCGGCACGGTCCGGGCCCTCCCCACCAGCCCCTCTCACGTGTCACTCTGCCCGTCATGGAACGGATCATCGAGGAGATACGAGAGGACCTGTCCCGCCGGATCGCCGTGACGGCGGACCGGCTCGCCGACCGGACGCTGGCCGAGGATCCCGCGTACGCCGCCCTGCTCGGACGGGCCGAGCTGCGCGAGCGGATCCACCACAACCTGCGGCAGTCCGTCGAGGGCCTGGTCCGCGGCATCCGCGGGCTGCCCCTGGAGCTCGCCGACGCGCGGGCCACCGGCACGCTCCGTGCCGAACAGGGCCTGCCGCTCGCCTCGCTGCTGCGCACCTACCGGCGCGGGGGCCGGCTGGTGTGGCAGACCCTCGGCGAGGCCGTGGCCGCGCACGACCCGTCGGAACTGCCCCGGCTGCTGCCGGCCGCGGCCGTGCTGTGGGACGTGGTGGACCAGCTGACGGACGCGGTGGCCGACGCGTACCGCTGCACGGAGGCCGCGCGCTGCGATCGCGACCGGGAGCGCCGGGCTGCCCTCCTGGACGCGCTGCTCGACGGCGCGGGCCCGTCGGAGGGGCCCGCGGCCTCGGAGGCTGCGGCCCAGCTGGGGCTTGCGGAGCGCGGCCGGTTCGCGGTCGTCGTGCTCGGCCCGGGCGGCTCCGGGGGTCCGGGCGACCTCGGCCGGCTCGCCGCCGAGCCGGCCGCGAGCGGCCTGCGCGTGCTGTGGCGGATCCGCGCCGACGGGGAGACCGGCCTGGTCGAGCTGGGCCACCATCCGCTGGAGTCCGTACGGGAGCTGCTCGGCCCGCTCAGAGCCCGCGCCGGGGTCAGCCCGGTCGTGGAGACCCCCGGCGACCTGGCCCGGGCGCGCTGGCTGGCCGCGCTGGCGCTGCGCACCGTCGCGGCGTCCGGCGGTCCGTGCACGGCCCTGCTGGACGAGCGGCTGCCGACGGCGCTGGTCGCCTCCCAGGCCGAACTCGCGGGCCGGCTGCGGCAGGTGGTGCTGGGGCCGGTGCTGGCGCTGCCCGCGGAGGACTGCCGGGTGCTGCTGAACACGCTGGGTACCTGGCTGACCTGCCAGGGCTCGACGACGTACGCCGCCCAGCGGCTGTACTGCCACCGCAACACCGTCTCGAACCGGCTGCGGCGCCTGGAGCAGCTGACCGGCCGTACGCTGTCCGACCCGGCGCACGTGGTGGAGCTGGCGCTGGCCCATGCGGCGGTGCTCCAGCGGGCCGCGGGCGAGCCGGCACCGGCGGGCGCGAAGCCGGCCGGCCGCGCCCCGCGCCGCAACGGGTGAGCGGTGGGGCCCGGGTCACGCCGTCGATAGGGCCCGACTCCCGTACGCCGCGCAGGTCCATGAGCATCAGCAGCACCACGAACCCCACCGACAGGGCGACTTCGTGGTCGCTGAGGAGGGGGTGGCGGAGGTGATGGCGGCCACGCCGGAGACCACGGAGACCGCGACGGTCAGTACGTAATCGACGAGCAGCGCGCTGGCGGCGGTCAGGGGCGGCGTTCTGGCCGAGGTTCTCGGAGCTGACGATGTAGGCACCGCCGCCGCCGGGACAGGCGTGGCAGCTCTGCCGGTAGGAGGCGACGACCACGATCAACAGGAAGACGATGGCCGCGGCCGCGTACCAGGCGAGGTGGAGCAGCGCCGCGCCGCCGAGGGCGAGGATCAGCAGGATCTCCTCGGTGGCGTAGGCCACCGAGGAGAGCGGGTCGCTGCAGAAGATCGGCAGCGCGAGCCGTTTGGGCAGCAGGGTCTCGCCCAGTCGTGCGGTGTCGAGCGGTTCACCCACCAGCACGCGCTTCAGATTGATACGCCTCATCCCGGAATGATCGTGCACATTTCATGCATATTGCCCCTTATCGGTGCTGTGTCATGCTGCGGACCCGGCCAGTTCCTCGGCCCGGTGAGCCAGCCACAGGTCGTGGCGGGCGCTGGGCGACCGGAGCAGCGAGCGCTCCAGCAGGGCCTCGATCCGGGTCAGCCGCTTGCGCGTGCCCGGCACCGAGATGCCGAGCGCCGCCGCCGCCAGAACCAGGTGCGCGTCGTGCCGCAGCCAGGCCGCCACGGTCTCCCGGGCTCCGGGCGGGGCCTCCCGCCCGGTCAGGGGCGCCAGCTGCGCGCGGGCCCAGGCCACCAGATCGGGGTGGCGCAGTACGCCGTCCAGATCGGCCGGACCGCCGGCCCGGCCGGGGGCGCCACCGCCCGGCCCGCCCGGAGTCAGCCGCAGCGCGAGCGAGAGCGCCGCCTGCTCCGGGAGCCGCTCGAGGTCCACGCCGAGCACCGACTCGATCAGGCGCAGCCGGGTGGCCAGGGTGTTGCGGTGGATCTTCAGCAGCCGCGTGGCGTGCGCACCGAAGTTCAGCCAGGCGTGGGCGGTGGCCCGCAGCTCCTGCGCGCCGGGGTCCTGGGGGCGCCGGGGCACGTACGTGTGCAGGGGCGTGAGCAGGGCCTCGGCCCAGCCGGTCCCGGCCGCGTGGGCGGCCAGCTCCAGCTCGGGTCCGGGACCGAAGCGGGCGTGCCGCCCGCCGCGGCCGCGGGCGACGGCCAGAGCGTGGAAGGCCTGGCGGTAGGCGGCCGGAGCCTCGCGCAGCCGCAGTTCCGCGCTGGCCCCGACCGTGCAGTCACGGGCCACTGCCACCAGTGCCTCGGCCAGCGGATCGTGCTCGGCCGCGGTCGCCGCGAGGTCGCCGGGGACCAGGACGATGAGGTGGCGCACGTACACCGGGCAGCGCACGATCCAGGCCCGGCCGTCCGTCAGCTCCTCGCAGAGCCGGGCCACCTCACCCCGCTGCCCGTCCCGGCACTCCACGACGTACATCCGCATCGGCTCGGGCAGCGAGGGGCAGAGCGCCTCGGCGATCTGGTGGGCGGTGGAGAGCCGGCCGTTCATCAGCAGGTGCAGGACGGCCTCGCGGGCCCGCGATTCGGCGAGTTCGGCCCGCTCCTCGCGCCGCTCGGCCTCCTCGGCGCGCAGGACGAGGGCCAGCGGTGCGACGGCGTCCGCGAGCAGCGAGGACGCTCCCGGGTGGTGCGGCAGGTCCAGTACGGCGGCCAGCGCGCGGCTCCCGTCCAGCGCGAACAGCAGTGCGACCGAGCGCTCGCCGTGCAGGACGGCCGAGCGCACGCCCCGGGCGCTCAGCTCAGCGGCCCCGCGGACGGCGAGCTCCGGACCCGCGGGTCCCTCCGCGTCCACCACGCCGGTCCAGCCGCCCAGCCGGGCGGCGAGCCACTGCAACAGCGCGGCCGAGCCGCCGGAGTGGGCGAGCCGGTGCACTTTGAGGACGTCCTCGGACCGGCTGCGTAACCGGTCCGCGGGCAGGGGCGCGGCCCCGGGCGCCGGCGGGGAGGGAGGGTGCGAAATGGTGGGTTCCCTTCGGTCCGGGTCACTCCACCGCATTCTCCTCCAGGGCTCCGCCCCGGCGCACACTGTGCGCAGTGACACCCGTCTCGTCCGCTCACTGGGCAGGGCGAACCCTGCGAACCGGCCGCCGTCGGCCTAGATTTGACCGCGAGCGGACGGGCCCCGGGATCGACGGGGGAGTCGCCGGGGCCCCTCTCGCTCACATCCGGGCGCTCACATCCGGGCGGCCGCGCTGCGGATGGCCTCCCGGATGCGGAAGTAGGTGCCGCAGCGGCAGATGTTGGCGATGGCGTCGATGTCCTCTTCGGTGGGCGTGCCGGTGCGCTTGAGGAGGGCGACGGCGGCCATGATCTGGCCAGGCCGGCAGAAACCGCACTGGGCGACGTCCTGTTCGAGCCAGGCCTCCTGCACGGGGTGCAGCTCCTCCCCGTTCGCCAGCCCCTCGATGGTGGTCACCGTCTTCCCGGCGCACGCGGAGACGGGCACCACGCACGGGCGGGCGGCGTACCACGCAGGGCTTGGCGCCGGGCACGTCGAGGTCGAGGGTGTACTGCTGGGCGCCGGTCACCATGGCGCGGGCGTCGATCCGGCCGGTGGGCCTGCCGACGAGGGAGTGCTGCGCCGCCTTCTTCGGGGTGGCGCCGCGGACGATCAGGGCGGGGTCGGCGGCGGCCGCGGAAAGGCTGCCGTAGTCGGCGGTGCGTCCGTCGGGGGCCCGTACGGCGCCGTTCGCGGTGGTCAGCGAGGAGGCGGCGAGGTTCCACCGGCGGGCGGCCGCGGCGACCAGCCGGGCCCGGGCGGTGGCGGCGGCCTGCCGGACCGGCCCGTAGAGGGAGCGGATGGAGTTGGAGCTCCCGGTGAGCTGGTTGAACAGCAGTTCGGGCCGCGCGTCGTCCAGTTCCACGCGCACGGCGGCCAGCGGCGCGTCGAGCTCCTCCGCGACGAGCATGGCCACGGCGGTGGTGAGTCCCTGGCCGACCTCCTCGCGCGGCAGCCGGAAGCGGATGGTCCCGTCCGCGTCCACGGCGAGCGCCAGCAGGGCGGAGGTGGGCGCGCCGGCCAGGATGAACAGGTCGCCGAGGTCCACCAGATCGGCCGGGGCGGGCAGGCTCGGGACCACCGCGTGGGCGGGCTGCGGGGCGAGCGCGTCGGCCCCGGCCCGGGTGACGAGGGCGAGCGTCGGTGCCGCGACGAGGTACGTGAGGAAGGAGCGGCGGCTCTGCCCGGTCATGTTGCTGTGTCCCCAAACCCTGCGCGGGCCCGCGTTCGCGGCCCTCCCCCGGATCGTTACCGACACGTAGAGTAGCGATCGCCCAGGTGGGGTGGGAAGCGGGGCGGCGGTACCAGCCCCACGGGACGGGGTCCTTCGTTCGGGGGGTACCCCCCGCGGGGGCGATGATCCCGGCTCGGACACGGGTTCTGCCGCACGGAGGTCTCGTATATCTCGCCCGTACGATCGATCCGCCTCCTCCGGAGGGCCGGTTTCCGGCCACGGGAGGACGATGGGAGGAGAGACGGCGGTACTCGCCGGAACACGTGAGGAGGTGTGCGGCGGTGACGATGTACATGGATGTCCACCACGGCATGAAGGGCATCACGGAAGCCGAGCTGCAGGCCGCCCACAAGGCGGACCTGGCGATCGAGAGCGAGGAGAAGGTGCACTTCGAGCGCGCCTGGGCCGACCCTTCGTCGGGCACGGTCTACTGCCTGTCCGAGGCGCCCTCGGCGGACGCGGTGCTGCGGATCCACGAGCGCACGGGGCACCCGGCCAGCGAGATACACCCGGTGCCGCTCAGCGTGTGACACCGGAGGGCGGCCGGAAACCGCCGACGGGCCGGAACAGGGCCGACCGGAAACGTTCGTACGGGCAAAAGGGGGGCCGGGAGGCCCTTGGTATATGCCAGAAGCAAGGACGTATCGGATGTTGCCAAACGGCTTACGGACTGTCGCCGCCTGTGCAACAGTCGTAACCGGTCCTTCCTTCAGACTTGGCCGTACCGCGCCGCCTGTATCGGAGTTCTCATGCCGTCCCACCTCTTCGCGGACCGTCCCGCGCAGCCTCCTGAGCCCGGTTCGGTGGACGCACTGATCTCGCAGACCCGGCGGCTGCGCGGTGAGGTGGACGCGGTACGCCGCGACACCGTCGTCGACGACGACGACGCCCAGGGCCGCTGGCAGCGCGCCCTGTGCGACCTCGCCGTCCACCACCTCGACGACCTGCGCGAGCACTTGGGCCAGCTCAAGGAGGGCCTGCCGCCCGCTCCCGAACTCGACGAGCTCCTCGAGGGGCCAGCGCCCGAGGCCGGGGCCGAGGCCCAGCAGACCCGCGTCGGCAGCGCCGAGTGGAACCTGCTCACCGACGAAGTCAACTGGTCCGAGGAGCTGTTCCAGATCTTCGGCCGGTCGCCCGAGGCCGGCCCGCTCCCCCTCGACGAACTCGGCTCCACCCTCTTCTCCGAGGACCAGCCGCTGCTCACCTCGATGGTGACGGCCTGCCTGGTCGACGGCAAGCCGATCGACGGCGAGTTCCGCATCGTCCGGGCCGACGGCCGCGTCCGGACGCTGCACATGCGAGGCGAGCCGGTACTCGACTCCGACGGCTGCACGGCTTCCATGTGGGCCGTGCTCCGGGACGTGAGTGAGCTGCGCCGAAGCCAGCGCGCCGTACGCGAGTCCCGTGACTCGCTGCAGCGCCGGCGGGAGATCGCGCAGACCGAGCACCGGCTGGCGGTCGAGCTGCAGGAAGCCGTGCTCCCCCCGTGGCGCGGCTCCCTGCGGTTCCCGCACCACACCACCGGCGCGCTCGACGTCGCCGCGCACTACCTGCCCTCGGCGACCGGCGCCCTGGTCGGCGGCGACTGGTACGACGCGCTCGAACTGCCCGACAGATGCTCCCTGTTGACGGTCGGCGACCTGACCGGGCACGGGGTGACGGCCACCTCCGGGATGGCCATGATGCTCGGCGCCCTGCGCGGGATGGCCATGGCCGGCATCCAACCGGGCCCCCTGATGGGCTGGCTCAACCAACTCCTGGAGACCTCAGTACAGCCCGCGCTCGGCTCGGCCGTCTGCTGCCGCTACGATCCCGCGCGCCGTGTGCTCTCCTGGGCGCAGGCCGGTCATCCGGCCCCGCTGCTGTTCCGCGGCGGCTCGGGCCGCACCCTGCAGCCGCCGGAGGGCGTACTGCTGGGTGCGACCTCCGGGGCGGCGTACGGGCAGGCCGAGGAACGGCTGCAGGCCGGCGACGTACTCGTGCTGCACACGGACGGACTGACGGCGCGCAGCATCGAGTTCAGCCGGGCGGACGGCACCGAGCGGCTGCTGGCCCTCGCCCCGCGGTTCACGGCCGCGCGGTCGGCGCAGGACTGCGTGCGGATGGTGGTCGAGGAGTTCGGCGAGAACGAACGCGAGGACGACGCCTGCGTCCTGGTGGCCAGGGTCGGGGGCTGAGCGCCGACGACCGGCCGACAGGTACCGCTTCAGGGCCGCGCCGCAGGCGCGGCCTTTCTCGTCTCCGTACGGGTGCCGATGACGGTGCCGGTGCACGCACCGGCGCGGGGTGCACGCGCAAGGCCTAGACGCTGCGCTGTGCCGGGCTGTTCGGCAGGGCCAGCTTGATCTCCGCGCGCAGGTCCTCGATGCGCGAGTACCCGGCGTACTGGCCGGTGAGCCGGTACATCTCGCGCAGCCGGTCCCAGGTCCGGTGCGAGGAGGTCTCGTTCATCGAGACCAGCGCGAGCCGGGCGTAGCGGTCGGCCTGCTCCGGGTCGTCGGCGATGAAACAGGCCGACGCCATGGAGATGTAGTCGAAGATCTGCGAGCGCTGGTGGCCGCCGGACCGCAGCCGCAGCGCCTCGCGGGCGTGCCGCTGGGCGATCGGCGCGGCCGAGGGGTCGTGTTCGGCGAGGGTGCGGAAGGCCAGGGCCTGCATGCCGTGCAGGTCCGCCTCGTCGAAGTTCTGCATCCACGACGGCGGGGGCACGTCGCCCGTGTCCGACACGAACAGGTCCTCGGCCTCGCCGAGGGTGCGGCGCATGGCCTGGCCCTTGCCCATGGCGGCCTGCGCCCAGGCCTCGATGGTGTGCAGCATGGCGCGCGTGCGGGGCAGGGTCTGCTCGCCGGAGCCGGACTGCGCCAGCTTCATGAGGTCGAGGGCTTCGTGCGGCTTGCCGAGGTGGACCATCTGGCGTGCGGCCCGGGACAGCGCCTCGCCGGCCCGCGGCCGGTCCCCGCCCTCGCGGGCCGCGTGCGCGGCGATGACGAAGTACTTCTGCGCGGTGGGTTCGAGTCCCACGTCGTGGGACATCCAGCCCGCCAGCACCGCCAGGTTCGCCGCGACCCCCCACAGCCTCCGCTGCAGGTGGTCGGGGTGGTGGTACGCGAGCATGCCGCCGACCTCGTTCAGCTGGCCGACCACGGCTTTGCGCTGCAGTCCTCCTCCTCGGGAGGCGTCCCAGGCCCGGAAGACCTCCACGGAGCGCTCGAGCGCCTCGATCTCCAGGGAGCCGATGGGGGCGGCCTCGTAGCGGTCGTAGCCCGCCGGGTCGGCCTGGAAGGAGTCGCCGAAGCGCTGAGGATCCTTGGCGGGGGCGGGATCGGTGTGCAGCCAGTCGTTCATGGCGTGGGTGAGGGCGGAGCCTGCGGTGAGCGCGACACCCGCGCCCATCAGACCGCGACGGTTGAGCATGAGGTCCATTCCCGTGAATTCGGTGAGGACCGCGGCTGTGCGTTCGGGCGCCCATGGCATTCCGTCGGGGTTGTCCTTCGCCCCGTCCGGCTGCCGTTTCGTGGTGCGCCGCTGCCGTACGAACCCGAGGTCCTCGATGGTCACGACACGACCGAGCCGCTCGGTGAACAGGGCTGCCAGTACGGTGGGCACCGGTTCGCGCGGGGATTCCCCCATGTCGATCCAGCGCCGTACCCGCGAGGTGTCGGTGGCCAGTTGGTGGTGGCCCATGGCCGCCGCCTGCCGGTTGACCATCCTCGCCAGCTCACCCTTCGACCAGCCGGCCAGGCCGAACAGGTCGTTCAGGCGGGTGTTTGGTCCTTTGCTCACGTCAAGCCCCCAGGTTCTCGGCTGATTTGACAGTAGCCCGCAGTCAGATGCCCAGCGACTATTCGCCAGGCTTCGCCAGGGCACGCAAGATGGTCCGCCACCCACGGCCGGGTGTCAGGTAGGAATGCGCCTCCCCGACCCGGTCACCGGCGGAACTCCCCAGGGTGAAGTACGGGATCGGCGGGGTGGCGTACGCAACTCGTCGGCGCACGAAGGGATCCGTAACGCCATGTACGCAGCAACGACCTCCGTGTCCGCCCCGGTCCGGCCGCACCGCACGCTCCAGGCGGGCGGCGGCCCCTACCTCGATCCCGGCCGCCCGGCGGCACCGGCGCAGGGCGCCGTACGGGCGCGGCGGCTGCCGGGGGCCGGATCGCAGCCGCTCAGCGGAAGAATCGACCTGTCGGGGCCGCAGGGTGCGCAGTTGCGCACAGCGCTCGCCTCGGTGCAGCGGATCTGTCCGGAGTTCGCGCCGGTCCAGGTGCTGCGGCGCAGCGGCCGGTCGGTCCTCCTGGTCGGAACGACGGGCCGGATGACCGCCGTCGCCAAGGTGTTATTGGACCACTCGCCGGAATGGCGCGAGCGGTACCGGCACGAAATAGCGACGTACCGGACGTTCGTCCGGCACCGCCCGCCGGTCCGGGTGCCGCGGCTGATCGCCGCGGACCCCGAGAACTGCACGCTGGTGGTCGAACGGATGGCGGGCCGGGTCGCGGCATTGCAACGGCACCCCGTGGAGGCTCCGCCGCGGGCCGACGTACGAGCCGCCCTGGGCGCGGTGTGCCGGGTGAACCAGTGGCGTCCGCCGACTGATCTCTTCGGGGACCCGATGAACTACCCGCAGCGGGTGGCGCGCTACCACGAGCTGGGACTGCTCACCGACCGGGACCTGGGTGATCTGCAGAAGCTGCTGTGCGGGCTGAAACTGTCCGGCGTGCAGCGGCAGTTCAACCACGGTGACGCCCTCCTGTCGAACCTGCTGCTGTCCCCGGCCGGGCCGGTGCTGCTCGACTGGGAGCACGCGGGCTGGTACCTGCCCGGCTACGACCTGGCGACGCTGTGGACGGTGCTGGGCGACGCCCCGGCCGCCCGCAGCCAGATCAGTCGGCTCGCCCAGTCGGCCGGCCCGGCCTCGCGGGACGCCTTCCTGGTCAACCTGATGCTGGTGCTGACCCGGGAGATCCGGATGTGTGAGACGGCGGTCCAGCGCTCCATGCTGGCGACCGCCCCGACCCAGCCCCTGCAGATGGGCGCCCTGTCCTGCGGCGAGGAGCAGCGGCTGCTGCTCCGCCGTCTGCACGACGACTGCGGCATGGCCCGCAGGGCGGTACGCGCGGCGGTCGGAACCCGCTGATCCCGGCGGCCCGCACCCCGTACGAAAATCCCGTGGTGTACGCACTTGCTGTGCGTACCACGGGATTTCGTGCGTTCGGGGGCCTCTCGCCACCCCTGCACATGCCTTGACATCACATGATCCCCCGAACACCTTTTCTGACTCAGCATCAGAAATGCTGGAGCCGCCGCCCCCGCCCTCCCCACTCCGTTGGAGCCCGCCCATGTCCGCAAGCCCTGTTCCCGTACCCCCTGGTCCCACGAGCCCCGGTCCCGTGCAGGCCGGTCCCGTGCAGGCCGGTCCCGCGAGCCCTGCCCTGCCGTCCCGCCGGACGGTCCTCGCCGGGGCCGGGGCGGGGGTGCTCGCCGCCGCCGTACTGCCGCCGGCCGGCGCGCGGGCCGCTGACGGGGTTCCGCTCGGCGAGTACGACGTCGTCGTGGTCGGGTCCGGGGCGTCCGGAATGACCGCCGCGCTCACCGCCGCCAAGCGGGGTCTGAGCGTGCTGGTGGTCGAGAAGGCGCCGACCTTCGGCGGTTCGGCGGCGCGTTCCGGGGCCGGGATCTGGCTGCCGAACAACTCGGTGATCCTGGCGGCGGGGGTGCCGGACACCCCGCAGAAGGCGGCGGCGTACCTGGCGGCGGTGGTCGGCAACGGCTCGTCGGCGGACCGGCAGGCGGCCTTCCTCGCCAACGGTCCTCGGATGCTGGACTTCGTGATGGCCAACAGCCCGCTGCGCTTCCGGTACATGGACGGGTACAGCGACTACTACCCGGACCTCCCGGGCGGGCTGCCGAACGGCCGGTCGATCGAGCCCGACCAGTTCGACGGCCATCTCCTGGGCGCCGAACTGTCCCGTCTGAACCCGGCGTACATGCCGGTCCCGGCGGGGATGGTGGTGTTCAGCCAGGACTACAAGTGGCTGAACCTGGCGGCCGTGAACGCCAAGGGGCTGGCGGTGTCCACGGAGTGCCTGGCGCGTGGCACCAAGGCCGCGCTGTGCGGGCAGAAGCCGTTGACCATGGGCCAGGCGCTGGCGGCCGGGCTGCGGGCCGGGCTGATGCAGGCGGGGGTGCCGGTGTGGCTGAACAGTCCGCTGGTCGACCTGGTGCAGGAGGCGGGCGCGGTCACCGGTGTGGTGGTGCAGAAGGAGGGCGTGCGGGGGGTGGTACGGGCCCGCAGGGGCGTGGTCGTCGGCTCGGGCGGATTCGAGCACAACGCGGAGATGCGGGCGCAGTACCAGCAGCAGCCGATCGGCACCCAGTGGTCGGTGGGCGCCAAGGAGAACACGGGCGACGGTATCCGGGCGGGGCAGCGGGCCGGGGCGGCCCTGGCGTTGATGGAGGACGCCTGGTGGGGTCCGTCGATCCCGCTGCCCGGGGAGCCGTACTTCTGCCTGGCCGAACGGACCCTGCCGGGCGGCCTGATCGTCAACGGGGCGGGGGCGCGGTTCGTCAACGAGGCGGCACCGTACAGCGATGTGGTGCACGTGATGTACGAGAAGGACCGGGGCGCGGCCGGCTCGCACATCCCCGCCTGGCTGATCGTGGATCAGAACTACCGCAACAAGTACCTGTTCAAGGACATCCTGCCGACGATCGTCTTCCCGGACGCCTGGTACGAGGCGGGTGCGGCGAAGAAGGCATGGACCTGGGACGCGCTGGCCGGCCAGATCGCGGTGCCGACGGGAGCGCTGCGGGCTACCCTGAACCGGTTCAACGCACAGGCGTGGAACGGCACCGACCCCGACTTCCACCGGGGCGACACGGCGTACGACCACTACTACACGGACCCGGCGGTGCAGCCGAACTCGTGCCTGGCCCCGATCTGGGCGCCGCCGTTCTACGCCTTCAAGATCGTGCCGGGTGACCTGGGCACGAAGGGCGGCATCGTCACGGACGCGCGGGCGCGGGCGCTGCGGCCGGACGGCTCGGTGATCCGGGGCCTGTGGGCGGCGGGCAACGCGAGCGCGGCGGTGATGGGCCACAGCTACGCGGGGGCGGGATCGACGATCGGCCCCGCGATGACGTTCGGCCATGTGGCGGCGAACGACATCGCGGACGCGTAACCGCCGGCCGTACCTGCGGGCCTAGCCCGGGCCTAGCCCTGCTGGAAGAGCTCGGCGGGGAGCGGCTTCAGCAGGGCGTACAGGTCGTCGGTGATGGGGCGGTCCCAGCTGGCGATGGTGACCAGCACGTTGTCGCTGCGGTCGAACTGCACGCAGCTGATCCGGCCCTCGGAGAGCTTGATCTTCCGGACGATGAGGAGGTTGTCGCCCTGCATGACGGGGCAGTCCTCGGTACCGGTGACCTCGACGTCCTCGTCGTTCTCGAGGGCGTCGAGGAGCTGGGCCACCTCGAAGGGGACCTGGCCCTCGGCGAGCTCCCGGGCCGGGGAGCCCTCGGGGAGGTTTCCGATGATCATTGCGGGGCCGCGTCCGCCGAACAGGTCGTAGCGGAGAAAGACGCCCTGGCAGCTGCCGTCGGGCGCGGGCAGCAGCCCGGCCCCGAGATTGCCCGGCCAGTCCCCCGGGTCCATGGCCAGGACGTCGAAGTCCGGGCCGGCGGGTGTGGCGGCGCGGTTGCGGCGGAGGAAGGACATGCCGCCATGGTACGTGCCCGCCCGCGTTTTCCGGTCCCGGGCCCGCCCCGCCGCCCCCATCCCCCCGGAGCCACCCCCTCGGCACCCGGCCCCGGGACGGCGCGGCCGGGACCGGCCGCGCCCCGGGTGCCGGCCCCGGTTGCGGGAAGGGGCGCGGTGGGGAACGGCTCCGCGCGGCGGCGGCACCCGCCTACACCGGCGGGACCAGGGTGAAGTAGTGCGGCATCAGGTCCGCGTCGCCCGTGACCCGGAGGGCGGACGCCGTGATCCGCCGCCAGAGGAACAGCATCAGGTCCGACGCCGTGCCCGCGGCCTCGACGTCCACCGGGCCGTGACCCCGTACTCCATCAGGACCCGCTCCCCGGAGAAGGTGACCGTCCAGGACTCGGGGCCGTCCGTCCGCCGGAAGCCGTACCGCTCCCCTGCCCCGGCCGGGGGCCCGGTCCCGGCCCGCCGGAACGGGGCCATCGTCTCGAAGGTCTGCGGGACCGCGTCCACGGCGATCTCCGCGTCGATCGGCCCCGACGTCCCGGTCGCGGACTCCGCGTCCCACCGGTGTACCGCCGGCTCGATGGTCTGCATGTGGTTCGGCTCGGTCTCCGGCTTCGGCCAGGCCGCCCGTACCGCCGGGTCGTCCGGGATGCCGAAGATCGTGAGATCGGAGTGGTCCGGGGGCTCGGACAGGCGGTCGCGCAGGATGCGGCCGACGAAGCGGTGCACCGTACCCAGGTGCCCGAGGGGGTCGGCGGCCGACCAGCCGGGACAGGACGGCACCAGCGGGACCGGTCCGTCGCCGGCTTCGGCGATCGCACGCCGGATCGCGTTCTCGAAGGCCAGCGTCTCGTTGCGGAAGTGGGAGAGGCTCCGGCTGTGGTCCATGAGGTCACCCTGCCCCCGTCGGCACCGTCCGTATCACCTTGGGCTGCGGGCGAACGTCTCCAGCGCGTCGGCCAGTCCGGACCGGTCCGTGCCCAGCTTCCGGTAGACCGGGGACAGGTCCCGGCCCTGCGCCGCCGGATCGTCCCGTACGGCCAGTTCCGCCATCCGGAGTTCCTCGCCGGTCAGCCTGTCCTCCCGGATCGCGCCGCACGGCACGGAACCGCCGAGGCCGAGCAGGGCCTCCGTCGCGCTCGCCACCAGCCCGTCCGCCCCGCACTCCCGCGCCGTCACCACCGCCCGCGCCAGCAGCTCCGCGTCCCCGAGCTCGGTACCCAGCGCGGCCAGCGCGCACGCCAGCCCGTACCCCGCCGGCGAGGCCGACAGCAGCTCCACCGCCTCGGTCAGCAGTGCCACCCGCTCGTCCGGGGCCGCCACCTCCGCCGCCACCCGCAGCGCCTGCCCGATGCCGGACGGGGCCCCGAAGGCGCGCGCACGCCGTACCGCGTCGGCGGCCAGGGCGCGCGCCCGGGCCGGGTCCTCCGCCGCCACCGCCCGGGCCAGGTGCAGCTGCCACGGGCACCAGGACGGGTTCTGGATTCCGCGCGGGCTGAGTCTGCGGTCCACGGCCTCCAGTTCGGCCGCTGCCGCCTTCGTCTGGCCGCGGGCCAGCAGCAGTTCGGCGTAGACGGTCTGGGGGTCGGGGAAGACCACCGCGGCCGGGACGGACTCCCCGAGCGCGTGCTCCCGCGCCAGCTCCCAGGCCTCGTCCACCCGTCCCCGCGCGAGCAGGGTCGTGGCGAGGATGGCGATGCTGTACCAGTGCACGGGCGTGCCGCGCCCCACCCGCTCGGCCAGGCGCAGCCCGGCCCGGGCCAGCTCCTCGGCCTCCGCGAGACGCCCGCGCCGGTAGCGGATGTACGCGCGCAGGCTGTACGCGAAGGACAGGTGGGCCCCGCGCCAGCCCTGCCGCTCGAACTCGGCGGTGCCCGCCTCGAACAGCTCCTCCGCCCGGCCGGGCCGGTCGGCGTACATGTGGACCATGGCGGCGAGCACCGGCACCTCGAAGCCGCGGTCCTCGTGGGCCCAGCTGAACTCGGTGCCCAGGGCCCGTACGGCGTGGTGCAGGACCACGTCCACCGGCTCGCCGCGCAGGCAGGCGTCCCAGGCGCGCAGCCCGATGATGTACCGCTCGGTGAGGTCGCGGCCGGTCAGCCGGTCGGCGAGCCGGGCCAGCCGGCGCGAGCGCGCCGGGGAGTCGGGCTCGACGGCGTCGAAGGCGTCCCACATGAACTGCTCGGACTGCAGGCGCAGTCGGGCCCGGACGTCCGGGGTGTGGGGGATCTCCCGCGCGAGCGAGTCGGAGGCCTCCGCGAGGCGGTCGCTGTGGGCGAGGACCTGGGCGAGCCTGATGAGGATGCCCTGGCGCAGCGCGGGGTCGTCGAAGGGTTCGGCGAGCGCGGCCCGCAGGTGGTTCACGGTGTTCGCGGGTTCGGTGAGCAGGGAGGCGCAGCCGAGCTCGTACAGCACGGCGGCGCGCTCGTCGAAGCCCGGGGGCTCGCGCAGCGCACGCGCGAGCTGGCGGCGGGCGGCCTCGGGGGCGCCGGCCCGCAGGTTCTCGGCGGCGGCCCCGCGCAGGGTCCGTACCACCCAGGGGTCGTTCTCGGGGTGGGTCTCCAGCAGGTGCCGGGCGGCGGCGGAGGCGCCGAGTCCGGCGTCGACGACGGCCACGGCGGCCTGTCCGTGGAGGGCGACCCGCAGCGCGTCGGGGATGGCCCGGTAGAGGGCGGTGGCGATGAGCGGGTGGACGAACTCCAGCCCGGCGTCGGGCTCTTCGCCGGGGCCGGACAGGATGCGGGCCTCCCGCAGCCGCCCGGTGGCGTCGGCGGCCTCCTCGGGGCCGATTCCGGCGACGCGGGCGGCGAGCTCCTGCGGGATGGCGGTGCCCAGGACGGCGCAGGCCCAGGCGAAGCGGACGGTGGAGGGGCCGAGGCGTTCGAGGCGGGCGATGAGTCCGCTGCCGCGCTGGGCGGCGGCGAGGTCGCGCAGCAGCGGGGCGCTGACCGAGGTGGGGGCGAGGCCCTTGTCGCGGACCTTGGCGGTGAGTTCGACGGCCTCGAAGGGGTTGCCGGTGGTGACGGCCCAGGCCTCCCGGCAGAACGCGTCGTCCGCGTGGACGCCGACGGCCTCGCGGACCAGGGTGGAGACGGCGGCCTCGGTGAGGGGCGCGAGGGCCAGCGGGCGGTGTCCCGCGCGGCCGGGCAGCGTACGGAAGGCCTCGGCGTGCGCCGGCAGTTCCTCGGGGCGGTACGCGACGACGAGGAGCAGCGGGAGGTGTTCGGCGCGCGGGGCGAAGGCGGCGAGCCAGGAGAGGGATTCGGGGTCGGCCCAGTGGGCGTCGTCGAGGACGAGGGCGACGGGGGCGCGCTGCACCGTGAGGTGGGTGAGGACCCAGTCGAGGCCGTCGCGCAGGCCCTGGGGGTCGGGCGGGGCGCCCTGTTCGGGGGCGCACAGGCCGAGCGCGGGGCCGACGATGGCGTACCAGCTGCCGAGCGCGGCGCGCAGTTCGGCCTCGGAGCGGCCGGCCAGCTGGGGCTGGATGAGCTGGCGGGCGACGTGGAAGGGCTGGCTCTGCTCCTGTTCGCCGCCGCGGGCGGCCAGCAGGGTGCAGGAGCGGACGATGGCGCGGCGGCGCACCTCGGCGAGGAGGGTGGTCTTGCCGAGGCCGGCGGGGCCGGAGAAGGCGAGCAGGGTGCCGCCCGCGCCGGGACCGGTGAGCTGGTCCAGGGCTTCGTTCACGCTGGCGATTTCCGCCTCGCGTTCGAACATTCTTCGCCGTCTGCGGGTCCGGCGTTCCGTCATGGCTGGTACCCCCCAGGCCTGTTCGGGGCATCAGCGTACGCCCGCGCACACACGGGGGAAGGCCCTCGGCCGCGAAAGATCGGAATCTTTGGTATCGGGCCTTTACGGGTGCCCCTCTTGCGCCGAACTGGTCGCCAGTTCCTCCAGTACGGCGACGGCTTCGGCCGCCCGGTCGGCGGGCACGAAGAGGTGGTCGTGGTGGTACCCGGCGATGACGTTGCAGCTGAGTCCGTGCGCGGCGAGCTCGGCGGCGAAGGCACCGGTGAGGCCCACCGCGTCGAGGGCGGAGTGGATGCGCAGGGTGATCCACCCGGCGGTGTACGCGTAGCCGAGGCCGGCGGCGTCGGCGTCCTCCTGGCGCAGGACCAGGGTGAGCCCCTCGGCTTCCAGGACGGTGGCGACGGGGGTGGTTCCGGCGGGGGGTGCCGTGGCTCCCGGGACGGTGCAGAAGACGTACCGCCCCTCGTTCAGCTCGGGGCGCATGCCGCTCAGCAGTTTCCTCAGGTCGCTCTCGCCGCTCATGCGGCCACGGTACCTATCATCCCGTCATGACCGATTCCGTGCCGGCAGCGTCGGCGCCTGCGGAGGGCGAACGGCATGCCTCCTGGCTGGAGCTGTTCTTCGATCTGACGGCGGTGGCGGGTGTCGCCCAGCTGGCTCATCTGCTGAGCGGCGAGCCCGGCTGGGACGATGTCGCGCTGTACGTGGTGATGTTCCTGGCCTTCTGGACGGGCTGGATGCTGTTCACGGTGTACGGGAACGTCAGCGGGGACGAGGCCCGCACGTGGACGGTGCTGGCGGGGATGTTCGGCATGGCGGTGATGGCGGCCTCGGTGCACGGCGTACGGGAGGACCGGGCGGGGGCGTTCGCGCTGGCCTACATCCTGGTGCGGTCGCTCGCCGGCAAGGCGTGGGAACGGCGCGGGGAGTACGTGCCGGACCTGCCGATCACGCAGCTGGGGCTGGGGCTGACGCCGTGGATCGTGTCGATGTGGTTCGACGGGACGGCCCGGTACGCGCTGTGGGCGCTCGGGCTGGCCATCGATCTGGCGGTCATGTTCACGGTCTCCGGCAAGAGGCTGGCCGCCCGGGTGGACGCGCAGTACGCGCAGGAGGCGGCGCGCAGGAGGCGGGCCGCGCCCAAGCCGGTGGCCGCGCTGATGGACGCACCGCATCTCGGGGAGCGGCTGGGCCTGTTCCAGCTGATCGTGCTGGGCGAGGCGATCGCGCAGGTGGTGGCCGCCGCGTCGCAGGTGGAGTGGGACGCGGCGCTCTACGCGGTCGGCACCGGCGCGTTCCTGCTGCTGCTCCTGCTGTGGTCGCTGTCGCTGCGGCACGGGGCGGACGGCGTACCGCTGCTGGCGTGGGACGTCCTCCCGGTACGGCTGATCCTGCCGCTGCACTGCTTCGTCGCGGGCTCGGTGGCGGCGCTGGCGGCGGCGCTCGGCAATGCGGTGGAGTACACGGACCACCCGGTTCCGGAGTCGGTGCGGTGGCTGTTGTGCGGGAGCCTCGCGGTGTACCTGGCGATCGCGGGAGTGGCGGCGGCCGGCTCGGGCCGCGGGGTGCGCGAGGCACTGCTGCTGGTGGGGCCTTCGCTGGCCGCCGTGCTCGTGGCGGGGACGGTGGCCCGGGAGGCCGCGGCCGTGCAACTGGTGTGGCTGCTGGTGCTGGCGGCCGCGTGGCCGCGGGTACTGCTGGGCCGCCGCGGGGCGGGTAGCGGCCACGACGAGGCGGCCAGGGAATGGAAGTGACCGGTACGGCGGGTACATGGGGCAGGACGACGGTGTGGGCGTCGTGACCTGCGCAGACGACGGGCCGCAGGCCGCATCCGGCAGCGGGCCCGGCGGGCAGCGGCGGCTGCGGGCCTGCCTGCGGGGCATGCCCCGCACCCCACCGGCACCGGCCCGCCGGAACCAGCGCCATCACCGCCGGGCAACAAAGCGGGCCACCGACCCGGCAACGCCGGCGCGGCGGGTGTCCGGCAGAAGCTCGACACCTGGCCTCCGACTGGCCAGACGGAAGGCCGAGCACCTCCAGTCCAGCAGACGGAAGACCAGCCCCCACCGGCCGAACAGAAGGAGACCCAGACGCCCACCGGCCGAACAGACAGCAGACCAGACCAGACCAGACCAGACCCCACCAGCCGAACAGACGGAACCCCAGGACCCCACCGGCCGAACAGACGGAGGGCCGGGCACCCGCAGGGATGCCCGGCCCATTCCCGTACCGCCCACGGCCGGCCGGTGACCGGTGGCCGGTGCCGGTCGGGCCCGGCCAGGACCGGGCCAGGTCCGGCTACGTCAGGTCGAACTCCCCGCCCCGCGCGTTCATGACGAACTTCCGCCACTCGTCCGGCGCGAAGATCAGCGAGGGGCTCTCGGGGCGCTCGCTGTTGCGCATCGCGATGAACCCCTCGACGAAGGCGATCTGGACGTCGCCCGCTCCCCGGCTGCTCGACTGCCAGTCCGCCTCGCTGAGATCGAGGTCCGGCTTGCCCCAGCCGGCCAGAGGCTGCGAAATCATGCTCTCGGCCACGTGCGTGCTCCTCCCGGTACGTCGTCCGGGGGCCAGAGTAACCATCGCGGGGGGTGCCGCACAGGCCACGGTGAGTCACCCGTGGCCGGTCCGGCACCACGGCCGGAAGAGGAATTCCGTTCAGGAACCGGGCTCTTGCGCCCCCACCAGCCACATCGCGAAGAACTGCGCGCCGCCGCCGTACGCGTGGCCCAACGCCCGGCGGGCGCCCGGAACCTGGTGTTCACCGGCCTGGCCGCGGACCTGCAGGGCCGCTTCCGCGAAGCGGATCATGCCGGAGGCGCCGATCGGGTTGGTGGACAGCACCCCGCCGGAGGGGTTCACCGGGAGGTCGCCGTCGAGTTCGGTGACCCCGGCCTCGGTGAGCTTCCATCCCTCGCCCTCCTCGGCGAAGCCCAGGTTCTCCAGCCACATCGGCTCGTACCAGGAGAACGGGACGTACATCTCCACGGCGTCGATCTCCCGCCGGGGGTCGGTGATCCCGGCCTGCCGGTAGACGTCGGCCGCGCAGTCCTTGCCCGCCTGCGGGGAGACGAAGTCCTTGCCCGCGAAGAGCGTCGGCTCGCTGCGCATCGCCCCGCCGTGCACCCAGGCCGGCGGCCGCGGCGAACGGGCCGCGCCCGCCCGGTCGGTGAGGATCATCGCGCAGGCCCCGTCCGAGGAGGGGCAGGTCTCGGAGTACCGGATCGGGTCCCACAGCATCGGCGAGGCCTGGACCTTCTCCAGGGTGATGCCGTGCTCGTGCAGGTGCGCGTACGGGTTCTTCAGCGCGTTGCGGCGGTCCTTGTACGCCACCAACGAGCCGACCGTGTCGGGCGCGCCCGTGCGCCGCATGTACGCCCGCACGTGCGGGGCGAAGAAACCGCCGGCGCCCGCCAGCAGGGGCTGCTGGAAGGGGACGGGCAGCGACAGGCCCCACATGGCGTTGGATTCGGACTGCTTCTCGAAGGCCAGGGTCAGGACGGTGCGGTGGACCCGCGCCGCGACGAGGTTGGAGGCGACCAGCGCGGTGGACCCGCCGACCGAACCCGCCGTGTGGACGCGGAGCATGGGCTTCCCCACCGCGCCGAGGGCGTCCGCCAGGTACAGCTCCGGCATCATCACGCCCTCGAAGAAGTCGGGGGCCTTGCCGATGACGACCGCGTCGATGTCCGCCCAGGTCAGCTCGGCGTCGGCGAGGGCACGGGTCGCGGCCTCGCGGACGAGCCCCGCGATGGAGACGTCGTGGCGCGCGGCGACGTGCTTGGTCTGGCCGATGCCGACGACGGCCACGGGCTCCTTCCCCGATGTGCTCATGCTCGGTCCCCTTCCAGGACGGCGACCAGGTTCTGCTGCAGGCAGGGGCCGGAGGTGGCGTGCGCGACGGCCCGGTCGGACTCGCCGCGGTGGATCCGGGCGGCGGCCTCGCCGATCCGGATCAGGCCGGCGGCCATGACCGGGTTGGCGGCGAGTGCCCCGCCGGACGGGTTGACGGTGACGCCCTCCCCGAGTCCCAGTGCCTTGCGGAGGACCACCTCCTGGGAGGAGAACGGCGCGTGCAGTTCCGCCGTGTCCACCGGGCGCGCGAAGACCCCGGCGTGCTCGGCGGCGATCCGGGTGGACGGGGAGTCGGTGAGGTCGCGCAGGCCCAGGCTGTGGGCCTCGATGCGGTGGTCGATGCCGGTGATCCAGGCGGGCCGCTCGCAGAGCCGCCGCGCGGTGTCGCCCGCGGCGAGGACGACGGCGGCCGCGCCGTCGCCGATGGGCGGGCAGTCACCCGTCCGCAGCGGCCGGACCTGGTAGTCGCCCTGCGGGACGGCGGCGCCGCGCAGCTGGGCGTGCGGGTTGGCCTCGGCGGCGGCCGCACGGCTGCGGGCGCCGACGGCGGCGAGGGCGCCTTCGTCGGTCTCGCCCGCGTCGATCAGCGCCTGGGCCTGAAGGGCGGCCAGGGCCACCGAGTCGGGCCAGAGCGGCGCGAGGTAGTACGGGTCGAGCTGCCGCGTCAGGACGTCCCGTACGGACCCCGGCGAGGACTTGCCGTACGCGTAGACGAGCGCGGTGTCGGCCTCGCCGGTCTGGATCTTGACCCAGGCCTCGTAGAGGGCCCAGGCGCCGTCCATCTCGACGTGCGACTCGGAGATCGGCGGCCAGGCGCCGACGCCGTCGAGGGTCATGGTGAAGGAGAAGGCGCGGCCGGCGAGGTAGTCGCTGGATCCGGAGCAGGTGAAGCCGATCTCGTCGGCCTTCAGAACGGTCTGGGCCAGCACCCGGTGCAGGACCGGCATGACCATCTCGACTTCGCTGAGTTCGTCGGTGCGGCGCAGGTGGTCGCTCTGCGCGAAGGCGACGACGGCGACGTCACGTACGGGTCCGGTCCCGGGCATCAGATGAGCTCCTTGTACGCGTCGTAGTCCGCGTCCGGCTCGCCGGTGGGGCGGTAGTGGTCGGGGTGGCGGCCGCCTTCGGTCCACACCGGTTCGACGCGCAGGCCCATGCGGACCTGGTCGTACGGGATGCCGCCGATCCGGCCGTGGAGGGCGAGGTCGGCGCCGTCGAGGGCGATGTGGGCGTAGACGTAGGGGACCTCGATGTCGAGGTTCCTGGCCTTGATGTTGACGATGCAGTACGTGGTGACGGTGCCGGCCGGGCCGACCTCGACCTGGTCGGTGGTGGCGACCCCGCAGGTGGGGCAGGCGCCGCGCGGCGGCACGTACACCTTGTGGCAGGAGGGGCAGCGCTCGCCGACGGTCCGCCGCTCGGCGAGGGCGTTGATGTACGCGGTCTGGGCGCGGCCGGGGCTGTACGTGTAGTCGAGGCGGGCCTCGGCGACGATGCCGGTGACGGCGTCGGCGAACTGCCCGTCGTGCGGGGCGGCTTGCGCGGGCGCGTCCCCTTTATGGGGCTCGAACTCATGGGGCTCGAAGCAGGCGATGTCGGTGATGGCGCCGGTGCGTTCCCCGGCCCAGCGGATCCGTACCCGCATGCCGGTGCGGACGGCTTCGGGCCCGGGGGCGTCGAGGGCGTGCAGGATCGCGGTGTCCGCGCCGTCGAGGCGGACGAGTACCCAGGCGAAGGGGGTGCCGAGGGGCTGGTGGGGGCGGGGTTCGCCGTTCCAGGCCCAGGTGGTGACGGTGCCGGTGGCGCCGACCTCGACGAGCTCGCGGATCTCCTCGGCGGTGACGGGGTCGTACTCGACGGGCGGGACCATCACCGTGCCGTCGGTGGTCCTGACGCCGAGGACGACGCGTTCGCGCAGCCCGGTGAGGAAGGCGCTCTGGACGGGTCCGAGGGAGCGGGTGAAGGGGAACTCGACGACGAGGGGTGCGCGCAGCACCTCGGGCGGGGACGCGGCTGTTGTCATGAGCGGTTCTCCGATGTCCAGAACGGTCAAAAACGTGCACGTCCAGCGAGAGTCCGGGACGACGCCCGCCCGGCAGAAACCCAGCCCCGCCGGCATCACCGCCGCGGCTTGGGGCATCTCCAACCCCGCCGGCAATGGAGGCGCGGGGGGCATCTCCAACCCCGCCGGCAATGGAGGCGCGGGGGGCATCACAGCCCCGCCGGCGATTGAGGCGCGGGGGGCATCACAGCCCCGCCGGCGATTGAGGCGCGGGGGGCATCACAGCCCCGCCGGCGTTTGAGGCGCGGGGGTCCGGGGGCAGAGCCCCCGGCAGCGGCGCGGCACCGGCACTCGACCCGCCAGCCGCGGCGGGCCCGCCAGGCGCAGCGGGCCCGGCAGAAGCCGCCAAGGCAGCGGCAGCGCACCGCACCGCCCCGCACCACCCCGCCCCGGCTACTCCCGCCGGTACACCGCCGGCCTCTTCTCCGCGAACGCCCGCGCCCCCTCCTTGGCGTCGGCCGTGTCGAAGACCGGCCAGCCGCGTACCAGTTCCGCGGCCAGCCCGTCCGTCTCCGTCAACTCCGCCGTCTCGTAGACCGAGGCCTTGACCGCCTCGACCGCGAGCGGCCCGCACGCGTTGACCTGCTCGGCGATCTCCAAGGCCCTGGCCAGCGCGGTCCCCTCGGGGACGACCTGCCCGACCAGTCCGATCCGCGCCGCCTCCTGCGCGGAGTACGGGCGGCCGGTCAGCAGCATCTCGAGGGCGTGCGTCCGCGGGATCTGCCGCGGCAGCCGTACCGTCGAGCCGCCGATCGGGAAGAGGCCCCGTTTGACCTCGAACAGCCCGAAGGTGGCGCCTGCGCCCGCGACCCGGATGTCCGTGCCCTGCAGGATCTCGGTCCCACCGGCCACGCAGTACCCCTCCACCGCCGCGATCACCGGCTTGCGCGGCCGGTGATGGCGGAGCATCGCCTTCCAGTGCAGGTCGGGGTCGGCCTTCAGCCGGTCCCGGTACGGGGCGCCCGCCATCCCCTTCCCGGCCAGCGCCTTGAGGTCCATCCCGGCGCAGAAGTCCCCGCCCGCGCCGGTCAGGACCACCGAGCGGATCGTGTCGTCGGCGTCCGCCTCCAGCCAGCCGTCGTACAGCCCCACCAGCAGCGGCAGCGAGAGCGCGTTCTTCGCCTCGGGCCTGTTCATGGTGAGCACCAGCGTGGCGCCGTGGCGCTCCACGGTGAGGTGTTCCGTCCCACCCATTGCCGTCCTCCCGTCTCAAGACCTAGAACAGGTTGCAGGAGGGGCGGGTGCAGTTCAATAGTTTCCTGACACACAGTCAGATTTCTTGGGCCGCACCCTTCCCACTTGTGCTGAGCGGAGCTCTAATGACCGCCGGGCGAAACAGTCATGGGCCCGGCAACGGGCAACCTCGGGGGTGAGGAGGAACGGTGGAGTACAACCTTGCCGACCTGTTCGAGTCGGTCGTCGACGTGGTCCCGGACCGCGAGGCCCTCGTGTACGTGGACCACCCCGGGACCGGCGCCGAGCGCCGCCTCACGTACGCGGAGCTGGACGCGGCGGCGAACCGCATCGCGCACCACCTGCTGGACAGCGGCCTGAAGCCCGGCGAGCACCTGGGCCTGCACCTCTACAACGGCATCGAGTACCTCCAGACCGTCCTGGCCTGCCTCAAGGCCCGCCTCGTACCGGTGAACGTCAACTACCGGTACGTGGAGGAGGAGTTGGTCTACCTCTACAACGACGCCGACCTCGCGGCGCTCGTCTTCGAGGGCGAGTTCACCGAGCGGGTGGCCGCCGCCCTCCCGCAGACGACCGGGCTGCGCCACCTGATCCGCGTCGGGGCCGCCCCCGAGGGCGCTCCGGAGCCCTCGATCGCGCCGGTCGCGTACGCGGACGCCGAGGCGGCCGGCTCGCCCGCGCGCGGTTTCGCGCCCCGCTCCCCCGACGATCTGTTCATCATCTACACGGGCGGCACCACCGGTATGCCCAAGGGCGTCATGTGGCGCGCGGAGGACCTGTTCTTCGCCGGGCTCTTCGGCGGCGAACCCTCGGGCGAGCCGGTGAAGCGCCCGGAGGAGCTGGCCGAGCGGGTCGCGGCGCGCGGCGCCGGGCTCACCTTCTTCCCCGCTCCCCCGCTGATGCACGGCACCTCGACGCTGACCTCGTTCATCGCCTTCAACTACGGCCAGCGGGTGGTCATCCACCGCAAGTACGTGCCGGAGGAGGTGCTCCGCACGATCGAGAAGGAGAAGGTGTCGAGCGTGTCGCTGGTGGGCGACGCGATGCTCCGGCCGCTCATCGACGCCCTGAACGGCCCGCTCGAGGGGACCGACCTGTCCTCGCTGTTCAGCGTCTCCTCGTCCGGGGCGATCATGTCGGAGACGGTACGGGCCGACTTCCAGCGGCTGGTGCCGCACGTGCTGCTCCTGAACAACTTCGGGTCCTCGGAGTCCGGGTCCAACGGCAGGGCGGCCGTCGACTCGAGTCCCGAGAAGGGCTTCCGCCTCGTCGTCAACGACCGTACGCAGGTGGTGGATCCGGTGACGCACGAGCCCGTGCCGGTGGGCGTACCGGGGCGGCTCGCACAGCGCGGCCATGTCCCGCTCGGCTACTACAACGACCCGGCGAAGACCGCTGAGACCTTCTTCCGGAAGGGCTCCGAGCGGTGGGTACTGCTCGGGGACATGGCGACGGTGGACGACGACGGCATCGTCACGGTCCTCGGGCGCGGCTCGCAGTGCATCAACACGGGCGGCGAGAAGGTCTACCCGGAGGAGGTCGAGCAGGCGCTGAAGTCCCATCCGGACGTGTACGACGCCCTGGTCGCCGGGGTGCCGGACCCGAAGTGGGGCAGTCATGTGGCGGCGGTGGTCCAGGTCCGGGCGGGGGCCCCGGAACCGACCCTGGAGGAGATACAGAGCCACTGCCGGACCAGGCTCGCGGGGTACAAGATCCCGCGCCAGCTGGTCGTCACGCCGGCCGTCCAGCGCTCCCCGAGCGGCAAGGCGGACTACCGCTGGGCGAAGTCGGTGGCGACGGAGGCGGACGCCGCAGTCCGCGGGGAGCACCGGACGGTTCCGGGAGGCAGCGCCGCCCGGTAGCCCGCAGGCAGCGATCGTCGGGACCGGGACCCACCTGTACGGGCTCGCTCCGGGGCCCCGGAGCGGCTCGCTCCGGGGCCCCGGGCCGGCACGTGACGGCCCTGGCGCCGGCGGCCTCGGCCTCCGGGCCCTCCGCGGCCGTCCTGACCCGAGCCATCCCGAGCCGCCCGAGCCTTCCCTGGCCGCCCGGGCCGCCCGGGCCGCTCAGAGCTGGTCGCGCAGTTCGGCCGCCAGGGTGCGGGTCCAGGCCGCGAGCTCGTCGCGGTCCGCGCCCTGGCCCAGTACGTCGGCCTGCTCGTCGGAGATCCGCACCGGACCGGGGTGTTCCAGCAGGAGGGCCACCTCGGCCAGCACCCCGACCAGGCGGCGGGCACCGGAGGCGCCGAGCCGTACCGATACCGCGGGGTCGATGACGGACATCACCGCCGCCTCCCTTCGCGCCTCCTTCGGCGGGGACGTCTCCTTCGACCGTACGCCGGCGGCCGGGCCGCCTCGTGCCGCCCGGCCCGCGCAGCCCCGCCGCCGCCCCGCCCCGCCCCGGCCCGCCCGGCCAGGCCGGGTGCTCAGGACCCGGTGGCCAGGAAGCGCTCCACGCGGGCCGCGAACCACTGCGGGTCGTCCAGCCAGGGGAAGTGCGCGCCGCCCGCCTGGACGTCGACGACGCCCTGCGGGAAGAGCCCTGCGAGTTCGGCGGCCAGGGCGGGGGTGGGGTTGCTGTCCAGTTCCCCGGCCAGTACCAGCACCTCTCCGGCGACCCGGCGGAGCCCGGCCCTGGTGGCGGGCGGGTCGAAGGCTCCGGGGCCGGCGAAGGCGGCCGCGGCCGCGGCGTTCTTCTCGCGGTCGCTCGCGTCGATGTGGGCACGCACTTCCTCGTCCCAGCGCCCGTACGCCAGGGGCATCGCCTGGCGCCAGTCCGCCGGGGTGGGGGTGCCGCCGTCCGCCAGGACCCCCAGGATCCGCTCGTAGGCGGCAATGGCCGTGTCGTACGGCTCGCTGCCCGACCGCACCCGGACGACCTCCAGGCGCTGCTCCGGGGTCGCGTCGAGGTCCACGGCCCAGCAGGTCGGGGTGACCAGGACCAGGCGACGGACACGGTCGGGGTGGGCGGCCGCGTACAACTGGGCGAGGTTTCCGGCAGCCGAGTGGGCGAGCACGTCCATGCGCTCCAGGCCGAGGTGGACCCGGAGCGCCTCGACGTCGGCGACCTGGTGGTCGACCCGGTACGTGGACTCGTCCGCCGGGATCGCCGAGTCGCCGGTGCCCCGCAGGTCGAGGAGGATCAGCCGGCGCCCGGCGGCCAGCCCGCCGAGGTCGCCCAGGTAGGACGAGGCCCGCATGGCGCCGCCCGGGAGGCAGACGAGCGGCTCGCCCTCCCCCCGGACGTGGTAGGCGAGTGCGGTTCCGTCGTGGGTGTGGAAGATCGACATGGGGTCCATCCCATCATGCGATCACTCGTTCGAGTCATTGATTTAGCCGCCGGGCTGAGGCAATCTACCGAATGATCGGTCGGTTCGCTCGGCTCACGATGAGGTGACGGCATGACGGCGTACGCGGATGTCCACGACGACAGCGAGCGGCTGAGCGGCGACGAGCTGGCCGCACTCCAGCTGAAGCGGCTGCGCACCACCCTGAGCCGCGCCTACGACCGGGTGCCCCACTACCGGCAGGCCTTCGACAAGGCCGGAGTGCACCCCGACGACTGCCGGTCCCTCGCCGATCTCTCCCTCTTCCCCTTCACCACCAAGGCCGACCTGCGCGATCAGTACCCGTTCGGCATGTTCGCCGTGCCCCGCTCCGAGGTGCGCCGCATCCACGCCTCCAGCGGCACCACCGGCCGCCCCACCGTCGTCGGGTACACCGACGGGGACCTCTCCACCTGGGCGGACGTCGTGGCCCGGTCCATCCGGGCGGCGGGCGGCAGACCGGGCCAGATCGTGCACATCGCGTACGGGTACGGCCTGTTCACCGGCGGCCTCGGCGCGCACTACGGCGCGGAGCGGCTCGGCTGTACGGTCGTCCCCGCGTCCGGCGGGATGACCGACCGCCAGGTCCGGCTGATCCAGGACTTCCGGCCGGAGATCATCATGGTGACGCCCTCGTACATGCTCACGCTGCTGGACGAGATGGAGCGCCAGGGGATCGACCCGCGCAGCACCTCGCTCCGTACGGGCATCTTCGGCGCGGAGCCGTGGACCGAGGAGATGCGCCGGGAGATCGAGCAGCGGCTCGGCATCGACGCGGTCGACATATACGGCCTGTCCGAGGTGATCGGCCCGGGTGTGGCGCAGGAGTGTGTGGAGACCAAGGACGGCCTGCACATCTGGGAGGACCACTTCTATCCGGAGGTCGTCGACCCGTTCACCGGCGAGGTGTTGCCGGAGGGCGAGTTGGGGGAGCTGGTGTTCACCTCGCTCACCAAGGAGGCCATGCCGGTCATCCGCTACCGGACCAGGGATCTGACCCGGCTGCTGCCCGGCACGGCCCGGCCGGCGTTCCGTCGGATGGAGAAGGTGACCGGCCGCAGCGACGACATGATCATCCTGCGGGGGGTGAACCTCTACCCGACCCAGATCGAGGAGATCCTTCTCCGCACGCCCGGCCTGGCCCCGCATTTCCAGCTGCGGCTGACCCGGGAGGGCCGGATGGACGCCCTGACCGTACGGGTGGAGGCGCGCCGGGAGGCGGATGCCGGTCAGCGGGAGTCCGCGGCCGCCGCCGTGGTCCGGGCGGTCAAGGAGGGCATCGGGGTCTCCGTGGGAGTCGAGGTGGTCGACCCGGAGACCCTGGAGCGCTCGGTGGGCAAGATCAAGCGGCTGGTGGACCTGCGAGAAGCCCGGTAGCCCGCCGCGAACCCGCCTCGGGACGCCCGAGGCGGGCCACGAGCTCCTGCACGAAGGCGTCCACGTGCGGCGGCCTGGGGCCGGGGCGGGTGGCGCAGAACCAGGTGCGGGTCAGGGGCCGGGCACCGATCGGGACCAGCGCCAGGCCGTGGGAGGCCGCGTACGGAGCGGCCACCCAGTTCGGCAGGACCGCGATGCCCTGGCCGCCCGCCGCCATCTCGATCACCAGGTCGGTGACCAGGGGCATGGTGGTGATCCGGGCGGGCCGGGCCCCGGGGGGAATCGGCAGCGGGAACGACGGGATCCGGCTCTGGTCGTAGACGTCGTAGAGGACCAGGTCCACACCGGTGAAGTCGGCGGCCGTCACGTGCTTGCGGGACGCCCAGGGGTGCCCGGCCGGCACGACGGCCACCATCTCGTCCTCGAACAGCGGGATCAGGTCCACCCGGTCCATCTGCACGTCCGGCTTGGTGACCAGCGCGACGTCGACGAGGTCGGCGAGCAGCGCAGGAATGGGGGCGTCGTCGGCGACCGCCTCGATCCGCACCTCGGCATCGGGCTCGCGCTCGCGGAAGGCGCGCAGCACCGGAGGCAGCCACTGGAAGGTGGTGCTGCATTGCGCGGCGAAGCGGACCCGGCGGTCCCGGCCGTCACGCATCTCCCGCAGATCGCGGGTGGCCGAATCCACTTCGCCGAGGATCCGGTGCGCTGCGACCAGCATCCTGCGGCCGGCCGCGTTCGGAACGAGGCGGCGGCCCTGCCGGTCGAACAGCTGCATGCCCAGCCGGTCCTCCAGACGGGTCAAGCGCTGACTGAGGGCGGGCTGGCTCACGAAGAGCCGTTCGGCGGCCGCGGTCAGCGATCCGGCGTCGGCGGTGGCGGCCAGAAGCTCCAGGTCACGCAGATCCACATCCATAAGACTGGATTATCACATGCTTCAAACTCCGTCGTGGTGTTATGAGTTCAGGGCTCATACGTTGCTGGTGTCGCTCGACGAACGACGCAAGCGGCCGGACCGTCCGCCCGGCCGCCGAACCGACTGAGCCCGAAAGGCCGAACCATGTCCGACACCAGCACCCGTACCCGCACCCGCACCGCCTTGATCACCGGCTCCTCCAGTGGCATCGGCCTGGACATCGCCCGCGCCTTCCTGGCCGACGGGGCCAACGTCGTCCTGAACGGCCGCGACCCCGACCGGCTCGCCAAGGCCGCGGCCTCGCTCGGCCATCCGGAGCGCGTCGCCCGGGTCGCGGGCACCATCGCCGACCGCGCCACCGGCGAGGACCTCGTCCGTACCGCGCTGGACCGGTTCGGCAGCGTCGACGTCCTCGTGAACAACGCCGGCACCTTCGCTCCGAAGCCCTTCACCGAGGTCACCGAGGAGGAACTGGACGGCTTCCTGACCCACAACCTCAAGGGCACGTACGTCACCACCCAGGCCTTCGTGCGCGCCGTCCGCGCGCAGGGGCGCGGCGCCGGCATCGTCAACATCGGCACCGTCCTGGTGGACCACGGCCTGGCCGGCTTCCCGGCCTCCGCACCGGTCGTCAGCAAGGCCGGTGTGCACGGGCTGACCACGAGCCTCGCCGCCGAACTCGCGGCCGACGGCATCCGGGTCAACCTGGTCTCGCCCGGCATCATCCGCACGCCGCTGCACGCGGGCTCCGATGTGGACTCCTTCGGCGGCCTCGCGCTCCTGAACCGGGTCGGCGAGGTCTCCGAGATCTCCCAGGCGGTCCTCTACCTCGCGGACGCCGAGTTCGTGACGGGCCACGCCCTGCGCGTGGACGGCGGCCACGTCACCGGCCGCTCCTGACCGTGCCCGCCCCGGCCCCGCCCACCCGTTTCCCGGAAGGACCCGTCATGCCGTACGTCAACGTGAAGATCACCCGTGAAGGCGCCACCGCCGCCCAGAAGGCCGAGATCATCTCCGGTGTCACCGATCTCCTGGTCCGGGTCCTCGACAAGGACCCCGCCACCACCTTCGTCCTCATCGACGAGGTCGCCCTGGAGGACTGGGGTGTCGGGGGCGTCCCGACCGGGGAGCGCCGCCGCCGCGCCAAGGGCTGAGCGCATCCGCGCAAGCTGCCGCGCGGGCAGGCGAAACCACCCCTTCGGGCCTACTTCGGGGGAGCCTCCGAGAGCCGGCGGGTCCGTCCGGGTAGTTCATGAGGCGTGACCTCGATCTTCCGACAGCTCCACGACCGGCTCCAGGCCTCCCCGGCCGGGCTGGCGTGGAGCCGGGGGCGGGAGATGGAGCTCATGCACCGGGCGATGGGCTTCGCCGCCCTCGGCTTCCTGACCCTGGTGCCGCTCCTGGTGGTCGTCGCGGCCGCCGCCCCCGGCAGCGGCTCCGGCTTCGGCCGCTGGCTCGGCCAGGCACTCGGGGTCACCGAGTCCTCCCGGGCCCGGGTCGAGATGCTGTTCAGTGCGGCCGACCTGGCGCTCGAACGGACCACGGCCTTCGGGCTCGCGGCCCTCGCCGTCTTCGGCCTGACCTTCGGCTCGGCCGTACAGACCGGGTACGAGAAGGTCTGGGACCTGCCCACCGCACGCTGGCACACCATGTGGCGGCACGTCGTCTGGCTCGCCCTGCTGGTCTGCTATCTCGCGCTGCTCGTCGAGATCCCCGCGCCGTCGCACGACGCGTCCGGCACGATCCTCGGCACCACCGGCGATCTCGTCGGCACCTGCCTGTTCTTCTGGGGCTCCCAGCGGCTGCTGCTCGGGGGCCGGGTCCGGTGGCGGGCCCTGCTGCCGGGGGCGGTGGCGACCAGCCTGGGCCTGCTCGGCCTGCGGGTCTTCTCCCAACTGGTGTTCTCCCCGCTGATCGCGTCCAACGCCGTCACGTACGGCCCCTTCGGCACCCTGCTGGTCGTCCAGTCCTGGCTGGTCGGCGTCGGCTTCGTCGTCTACGGCGGCGCCCTGGTCGGCCGCCTGGTCCACGAACACCTCACCCTCCGCCGGCTCCGGGACACCGGGCTGCGGCCCGGATGAAGCCCGCAGGACGCAGCAGGAAACCGTGCCCGCCGAACGACGTCAACGGTCCGGGCGGCCCTCCTGCTCCGGCCGGTCCTGCTGCCCGAACCGGTCCCGGAGTTCACGCTTGAGGATCTTGCCGCTGGCGTTGCGCGGGAGGTCGTCCACGAACAGCACCCGCTTGGGGGCCTTGAAATGGGCCAGCTTCTCCCGGGCGTACGCCAGCAGCTCCGCCTCCGTCACCTCGCCGCGCGGCACCACGATCGCCGTGACGGCCTCGATCCACCGCTCGTCGGGCAGTCCCACCACCGCCGCCTCGGCCACCCCCGGGTGGGTGTACAGCGCGTCCTCGACCTGCCGGGAGGCCACCAGCACACCGCCCGAGTTGATGACGTCCTTCACCCGGTCGACGACGGTGAAGTACCCCTGCGCGTCCCGCACCGCCAGGTCCCCGGAGCGGAACCAGCCGTCCCGGAAGGCCCTCTTCGTCGCCTCCGGGTCGTTCCAGTAGCCCAGGCAGAGCTGGGGTGAGCGGTACACCACCTCGCCCGCCGTGCCGTCCGGCACGTCCGCGCCGTCCTCGTCGACGACCTTCGCCTCGACGTGCCGGACCGGCCGCCCGCACGAATCCATCCGCCCTTCGTGCTCGTCCGGTCCGAGCACCATGGCCAGCGGCCCGATCTCGCTCTGCCCGAAGCAGTTGTAGAAGCCGAGCCCGGGCAGCCGCGCCCGCAGCCGCTCCAGAACGGGCACCGGCATGATCGAGGCCCCGTAGTACGCCTTGCGCAGCGCGCCCAGTTCGCGGCGCCCGAAGTCCGGGTGGCCCGCGAGCCCGATCCACACCGTGGGCGGCGCGAAGAGACTGTCCGCCCGCCCCGCCTCCACCAGACCGAAGATCTCCTCGGCGACGGGCGCGTCCAGGATGGTGTTCTGCGCGCCCACCGCCAGGTAGGGCAGCAGGAAGACGTGCATCTGCGCCGAGTGGTAGAGCGGCAGCGAGTGCACCGGCCGGTCCGCCTCGGCCAGGTCCAGCGCCTCGATCGCGCTCTCGTACTCGTGGACCAGCGCCTGGTGCGTCATCATCGCGCCCTTGGGCAGCGCCGTGGTTCCCGAGGTGTAGAGCAGCTGCACCACGGCCTTCGGGTCGCGGTCCGCCGCGAAGGGCCGCGGATCGGCGAGCTCCGCCAGGAAGGAGCCGGGCGCGTCGCGCAGCGGCCGTACGGCGTGGCCCTCGGGGATCCGCGCGGCCAGGTCCGGGTCGGCGAGGACCAGCGAACTCGTGCAGTCGTCCAGGATGTGCGCGAGGTCCTCGCCGGTGAGGTTCTGGTTGACCGGGACGTGCGTGAGCCCGGCCCGTGCGCAGGCGAGGAAGGCGAACAGGTAGGCGTCGCAGTTGTGGGCGAAGGTCGCGACCCGGTCGCCGGCGGCCAGCCCGTACCGCTCCCGCAGGACGGCGGCGCCGGTGGAGACGGCGGCGTCGAGCTCCGCGTACGTCCAGGTCCGTTCGCGGTAGCGGACGGCCACCCGGTCGGGGACCCGCAGCGCGCTGTCGCGCACCAGCCCGTCGACCGTGTTCCGCCGCACCGCCTGCCCTGCCTGCACCGCTGCCCGTGCTGCCGTCATGGCGCGATCCTCGTCTCCGCGTACGCCCAAGGTCAATAACCGGATACCAAACGGGATGTTGACAGATCATCAGACTGCCTGCATGAGTGCGGGGGCACGCAAGCACCGCCTGCATCACGGGCAACCACGCCCATCCGCAGGCTACTTGGAAGGCACGTTGCGCTTTCTCGACGGACACTTCCGCACCCGCCCGCTGCTCCGGCGCGCCGCTCTCACCGGCGGGCCCTGCTCGCCGCCACGGCCGCGGCCCCGCAGGCCTCGGCCCGGGGGGCCGCCCCCCCGCTCGGGCGCGCCGCCGGGCCCGCGCCCCCGCGGCCGCGGGCGGGGGCGGCCGCCGCCGACCGCGGGCCGTCCGGCGGCGGCCTGTCCGCCGTCATCCGGTACACCGAGAACGGCATCCCGCACATCCTGGCCCAGGACTACGCGCACTTCGGCTTCGGCACCGGCTGGGCCCAGGCCGCCGACCAGGTCTGTGTGCTCGCCGACGGGTTCGTGACCGTGGCCGGCGAGCGCTCGCGCTGGTTCGGCGCCGACGCGGCGCCCGACGGCTCGCTCTCCTCCGCGACCAGGAACCTGTCCAGCGACCTGTACTTCAAGGGGGTGCGGGAGTCCGGCACCGCCGAGAAGCTCCTCGCCACGTCCAGGACTCGATGCCAGGCACGATGACCCGTACGACTGTGGCGGGAACGCCGAGCGCAGAGAGGTCGACGACGATGGCCTGGTCGAGTCCGCGGGCCCGCAGCCGTTGCAGCAGCAGCTGGACGTCGGCCATGACATCCGTGCTGGGGTGCGAGGCGACGTCCTGGAGCCGGACGGAATGGGCGGATGGCTTGATCGCCCACGATTCGGGATTCGCGCGGTTGCTGCGCCGCACGTGGTAGAGGGCCTTTTCCACGGGCTGACCGGGAGCAGTGATGTCCTCCCGCATGGCCTGGAGGTCCACGACGCGGGACTGGGCAACCTCACTGATCGCACGGGTGACCGCGACCTCGGCGTCCAGGTGGGTGCCGATACCGTGGTGGGAGCGGGAGAACGACTCGGCCACGAACTCGGACACCACAGCCTGGAAGCTGGGGATGCCGGTGGCCGAGGTGATGTTCTTGACCTCGATGTCGATCGCCGACCAGATCACCAACCCGAAGTGCTGGGAAAACGAACCAGCGCCGAAGGCCAAGCCCGCGTGCAAGACGCCGGCATAGTCCCCGGCGGGGAGGAGTCCACACTCCTCCCCGCCCCTTCACGTGCAAGAGAAGCACGATGGACACCGGCACCCTGCGGTGGTTGATCTCGCAGCTAGGTCCCGATACCGACCGAATCGCTGCCCTGCTCTCCGAGCCCCTGCGTGTGATCGTCAACGGAGTCGCGACGATCGACCACTCGGCCAACGTGGCGGCCCTCGAACGCCGCCTCAACCAGCTCGACAGCCAGACGGCGCCCGACGACCAGTCGCCCGCGTCCCTCGACAACCTCGTTGCCATCCCGCTGATCGCGAGGACGCGTCGCTGAGCAATGCCGCCCTCCTCCCATGGAGCGCGCCAAGCCGGTCGACACGGGCCCGTAGGTTGTAGCCATCGCGTCGTACGGGGGAAGTGGTGTCGTGGTGTCGGCCTGTTCATGTGGACATGAGCTTCAGGCTTCGTACCGCTATTGCCCTATGTGTGCCAGACCTCGTGACGAAGGAACCGCCGCGTCAACGAGCTGGGCGGCATCGCCGGGCCGCTCTTTGTGCCGCACTCTGCGAGCATGCGCCACTCGCACCTTCGAGTGGCTGAGCACCGACCACTACGAACGAGACGTGCCAGGGGAAGAGGCGTATACGCAGTTCAACCTTCAAGACTTGCGCCGAGGACACCCGAATCGAATCGTGATCCGCGAGTTCCACAGGGCGGAAGAGTCCCGTAACGGCGCCGACTGGGAGTGGTGGTTCCACTCTGGGGGCAGCGGCTTCGGGATGCGCGTTCAGGCGAAACGGGCAAAGCGCGGTGGAGGATACGATCTCGAACACGTCGTTCGTAGCACCGGCGCCCGACAGAGCGAGCTCCTGGTGGAGGACGCACTGATCGCCGGATGTGTCCCCGCGTACGTGCTCTACAACCACCGCAACTGGGTTCCAACCTCCGCCACCGGACGCGCAGTCGACTGCCGGCACGGACTTGGCACACCCACCCAACTGGGCTGCACCATCGTTTCAGCCCTCACCGTGCGGGCCGAACTTCGCGGTCCAAGGCCCTCGCCGGCACATGTCCGGGATCGCAGCATGCCGTGGCATCGCATCCTCTGCGACGCACCGGGCAGAGGCCAGACGAGCCTTGAAGCGGCGCACACCGCCGTACGGGATCTGCACGTGCGCGGGCGGGATGCTCTCCGCGCTGCCGCTCGGGATGAGTACTACAGGGAACGAAACCTTGCTCGTTACAGCGGTTCTGACGCCATCGAGGGTTGGCTAGCCATGCCCGATGCCCCTGTAGTCGCGAACGGACAGGAACCCATTGACGCGGAAGAGGCGGTGCTAGGACTACCCGTCTATCGCGGCTTGGACGAACTCGCCCAGACACCGCTGTCTTCCTTGCCCGACCGCGTACGAGCCATGCTCCAGGGCCGAGAAGCCGAGCCGACTGACGAGCGCGTAGCCGGGGCCCGTAGTCGTGGATCTTGGCACGCCTCGGGGCTGCCGAGCATAGAACTCGTCGTTCGGATCACCCTCGGTCGGTACCTAAGGGCCCGTAAAGAATCAACACGTTGGTTTGGTCTCCGTCGTGAGGGTCGCGCCGTGTGCGGTGGCGTGGACGAGGAGTCCTGCCAGGGTGTTGAGGTGTGCTGCTGGGGGCCGGGGGGTGTGTGCATGCTGGTCCATCAGGTGCCGGATCTCGCTGGTGGTGTGGCGGATGGTGAAGCTCTCCTTCGTGAGCGCCCCGGCGGCCTCGCCGGTGGCGGTGGCGGCGTGCTTGCCGTCCGTCTGGAGCCGCGAGTGCAGCTTGTACGCCTCGGTGCCGATGGCGCCGATGTGGTCCTGGTTGAGCTCCAGGTCGCCACCGCCGCCGCCACCGGGCTCGACAGGTACGTGGTTGAGCCGCATGGAGACGTTGGTGGCGGCCGTGGCGCGTGCCGCCGACCATTCCTCGTCGAACGGCATCGCGTGCTTTTCTCCTTGTGTCACATGAGCGTCTAACACGTTGAACTACGCCTGTGGTTACGGCTCCGGCAATGAGCAGCAGAATCCCATCCCGGGCAGGGCCCGGGGAAGGAGTCTGCGGGTGTCCGTCTGGATTCCGTACGGGGAGTGCGGACCCGGGGCCGGTGTGCGTCGGCCCGGGGCCAGGGGCGTGCGGCTGCGCAGCCCCGACGGGGTCGTTGGCTCGACGCAGTGGGCGGGTCCGCCGCGCAGCGGCTGGCCTCGGTCATCGACCCTCGGAGGTTTCATCGGCCTTCATGGCACCGAGGCGCCATTGTCGGGGCCGAACCGTCTCGGCGCCGCCGGCCGGAGACGCGACGACCCCGGCCGGCGGGAGACCCGCCAAGGCCGAGGTCGTCTCCGAGCATGCGCATCGGGCGCCGTCAGGCGTTCCTCCGCCGGACGACGACCGCGGTGACGGCTCCCCCGATGAGCACGCAGGCACCGAGCCCGAGCCCCATCCAGAGAAGGCTGCTACCGCCGTCCTTCTTGGCCTCTGCCTGGGGCGCGGGCGCATTGGACTCGGGCTTCTTGCCGTCAGCCGACGGGGCAGGCGAGTTCTTCCCGTCCGCCGCCGCCAGGTCGGGGAGCGGGAAGACATCCGCCGGACCGGGGTCACCGGGCGTCTCCAGGGCGACCCGCGGCCGCGCGATGCCGTAGCCCACGAAGTCGTTGCGCGGGGCACCGTCGACGGGCTTGCCGGCGGTGTTCAACAGGACCCGCAGGACCTGGTTGTTGGTCCAGTCGGGGTGAGCGGACCAGAGCAAAGCCGCGGAGGCGGAGGCGAGGGCGGAGGCGTCACTGGTGCCGTTGGTCTTGCACAGTCCCGACTTGGCAGTGCAAGCCAAGACGATGTTCATGCCGGGTGCGGCCAAGTCCACCTGGGGACCATGCTGCGACTCCTTGGTCGGCTCGCCGCTGGCATCCACTGCTCCGACGCCCACCACTCCTGGGGTCCCTGCGGGGTAGGTGAGCTCGTTGGTCGAATCGCCGTAGTTGCCAACCGCGGCAAAAATCAGCTTGCCCTTGGACAACGCGTACTTCACCGCTTTAGCCCGCTCCAGGTCATCCTCCGGCTTACCGTCGATTCCCAGGGACATGTTAATGATTTTGGCATCGGAGTCTGCCGCGTACCGAATTGCCGCAACCCATGTCGGCGTTGCCTTTTCAGTGTTCGAAACGAGGATTGGGAGAATCTTGACGCCGGGGGCAAGGCCGTAGGCGCCGTCGCCACTCGGATGTTTTCCCGTTCCGGCGATCAAGGCAGCCATGCCTGTGCCGTGACTGCCCTGGTCAGTAGGTCCGTCGCCACCTTGCGGCGTGAATCGCTTGCCAGGGACGAGCTGGCCTTCCAGCTCGGGAATTTCCCTGACCCCATCGTCGATTACCGCGACGGTGACGCCCTTCCCCGTGCTGACTTTCCAGATCTCGTCCGCCTTCATGGCGTCGAGATGCCATTGCTGCGATCGAATGGTCTCCGCGTGGGCCGGGGTCGCGGCGACCCCGGCCAGCAGCAGGCCCACCAGGGCCGCGGTCGCCTTGCGCATGTGCATCCCGTGCAACGTCCGTTCTGCTCAGTCGATCACCGGCGGAGCAACGCGACGGTTGCCCTGCCAGGTCTCTTCGTCCTCGACCAGGTAGTCGGGGCGTTCGCCGCCTTGGTCCTCACGTCGCGTGCCCCGAGCATGCGTACCCGCACCCGCATGGCCCATGGCACCGCCACTGTTGCGTACGAGACCCGAGCCGCCCTGCGTGAACGGCTGGCCGCCCGCGATCGGGCGAGCGACCGCAGCGGCCTGGCGACCTCCGACGATGCCTCCCGGCTCCGAGGCAAGTCGACGACCTGCCGCGAAGCCGTTCTGGCCGCCTCCGTGACCGCCGCCGGGACCCATGCCACCGCCCAGCCCACGGCCGACCTGGGTACCTTCGCCGATGACGGTGCCGCGCGGGATGCCCGAGCTGGGTCCGGTGGACCTCACAGGCCGGCCGCCCGTGATGCTGCTGTCACGCGGGGACATTCCCGGCGTGCCGAGGACCTTGCCGCCGGGAGGAGGGGTGCCGGGACCGCCCAGTCCCGGGTAGGGGCCGATACCCGGGCCGGTGCCGCCGGGCGGCTTCATGCCTCCGACCGGCGGGAAGCTCACGGGCGGGAGAACAGGGCCGGGAGTGGGGCTGACAGGCCCTGTGGGCAGCGGGCCGGGCGTGGTCGTCAGCGGAGGCACAGTCCGGTCCGGAAGCGTCGCTACGCTGTCGAGGTCCACGTCCACCCCGCGGTCCGGAATCGACGGCACGGGCACTGACGGGACCGTGATGTCCGGCTGCGGCGAACGCCCAGGCACCGATCCGGGATCACCCGAGGACGTACCGTGCGACGACCCCTGCGTCGTGTACGAGGAACCTGTCGAACCGGCGCCTCCGCCAGACCCTCCTCCGGGCCTCGCCATCTCCTCTGAACTGCCGTAGTAGCCAGGCGGCACCAGCACATTCGGCGGCGGCGGGAACGTCGGAATCTTCGCAGCATCCATATGCTGCGCCGACTTCTCGTACGACCCGGCCAGCTTGGTCATCGCGTCCACAGCCCGCGCGTGGTCTCCGCTCAGCTTCGACCAGGCCTCCTGGCCCAGCTTCACCGCATCCGGGTCGTTGTGGTACTCACGGGACGTCGCGAGGTTCGCCCTGAGGGTCGCCTCCGCAGACGCGCTGTAGTTGGGCATGTTGCCCGCGCCGTAATCGGTCGGCTTGACCTCACGCATGATTTGGGTGGTCTCCGCCATGTACTTGCCGCCGGCTGCGCTGTACTCGGCCAGCACCAGCGTGGCACTACCCGTCTGGTTCACCCAGTTCTGGAAGGCCTCGGCCGCTTCACCCTCCCAGCCCTTGACCTTGTGGTCCTTGAGCTTCTTTCCGATCTCTTCGATCGCCTTGGCGGCATTGGTGAGCTGCGTTGCGCAGGTAAAGGTCTTGTCCGGGTCGATCGCAGTGACCATGGCGTACAGCTGCGCGTGAGTGTAGCCCTCGAACTCGCTCATCCGAAGACAGCACCCTTCTTCGTCCCGTTCGGCTGCGGCGCATTCGGCGTGGCCGGCTGTCCGCCGTCGGCCGACTTGTCCGCGTACGGATCCCGCTCCCGGACGTATTGCTCATGGGCCTGCTTGGCAAGGAGGCCCATGCGCCGCTTCGTCTCCTCGTCCACCTCGCTGTAGCCGCCGCCCGCGGACTGGATGGCGATGCCGAGAGCCTCGATCTGCACCGCCAGCCCCTTCGACAGCTTCTGCAGCTCCGTGTGGACGGTGGTGTACGCCTTGTGGAGCTTCTCGGCCTGAGCGAAGCCCTTGCCCTGGGCTGCCTGCGACAGTGTGCCGTCGGCCAGCTTCCCGTGATCAGCCGGAGACTCCTGAAGCGTCGCCAGGAGACTGTCCACCAGCTTCTGATAGTCCTTCAAATCGTCGTACTGGACCTGCAGCGCCGCAGCGGTCGCCCCGTAAGCCGCGCCCGCGAGCACGCCCATCGGACCCGGCAGCCCCAGGGCAAGGCTCGCTCCCACCAGGCTCGCCCCGTTTCATCTGCCACGATGGCCTCCCCGACTCCCCGAAATCCCCGTGAGCGCAGCGTTTCCGCCGCTCCCCGTCCCCGTTCGCGCCGTTCGCACGTGCGCGTACTACGTCTTACCGATCACTCTAGCGACCGGTTCCGACAGTCCCAAGCTCGGGGTTGCACGTGCAATGGGGTCTGTCAAACCAACGGCTCTGTTCTGTAGTCGGTGGTGACGCTGCGTCCTTGGCTGCAATCATGGATTGTGCATGATGCCAACTCTCTTGTGAATGTGGTGTTTCGGGGCTGTCGGCGCTGGTCATCGAGGATGTGGTGGACGGCGACGAGGTGGTCCGGGTCGCGGCCCGGACCCGGGATGTCCCGGTTCCGTGCCCGGTGTGCGGGGTGCCGACGGGGAAGGTGCACGGGTACCACTGGCGGACGGTGGCGGACGTGCCGTGGACGGCCGCCGGGTGGTGGTCCGAGTCCGTGTGCGCCGACTGGTCTGCCCGGGCCGGGGCTGTCCGCGGCAGACGTTCCGGGAGCAGATCCCCGGGCTGCTTGAGCGCCTACAGCGCCGCACGACACGTCTGACCAGGCAGCTCTCGCAGGTAGTCAAGGAGTTATGCGGCCGGGCGGCCGCCCGCCTCGCCCGGTCCCTGGGCCGTGCCGGCCGCCTACGCCAGCGCCCTGCGCCTGCTCAGGCACATCCCCACGCCGGCCTTGCGGATCCCACGGGTGATCGGGGTCGACGACTTCGCCCTCAAGCGTCGGCACCGCTATACGACCGTGATCATCAACGCCGAGACCAGCGAACGCATCGACGTCCTGCCCGACCGCACCGCCCCCCCGCTGACCGCCTGGCTGCGCGAGCACCCCGGGGCCGAGTACGTCTGCCGCGACGGCTCGGCTACCTACGCCGAGGCGATCCGCCAGGCCCTGCCCGAAGCGGTGCAGGTCAGCGACAGGTGGCACCTCTGGTCCAACCTGTGCGGGAAGGTCCTGGCCGAGATCCGCTCCCACGCCGCCTGCCGGGCCACCGCGGTGAACCCCGCCCGGCCCGGAGGCCTACGCGAGCAGACCACCCGTGAGCGCTGGCACAAGGTCCACAGTCTACTCGGCCAGGGCGTCGGCCTGCTCGAATGCGCCCGCCGCCTCGATGTCGCCCTGAACACCGTCAAGCGGTACGCCCGCATGAAGGAGCCACCGCAGAGCGCCTCGCACCCCGCTACAAGCCCACGCTCGTCGACCCTACCGCGACTACCTGCGTCGGCGCCGGGCCGAGGACCCCGCGGTGCCCGTCACCCACCTCCTGCGCGAGATCAAGGAGCTGGGCTACACCGGCAGCGCGAACCTCCTGGTCCGCTACATCACCCAGGGCCGCGCCGAAGGCGAACGGCCGCTCACCACGCCGCAGCGCTTCGCCCGCCTCCTCCTCACCCGCCCGGAGAACCTGCGCGACAAGGACACCGCTCACCTGCGCGAACTCGCCAGAGCCTGCCCGGAGATGACCGAACTCACCCGCCTCGTCGGCGAGTTCGCAAAGCTGCTGACCCCAGCGAAAGGCAACGACACCAAGCTCACCGACTGGATCACGTCAGTTCGCGCCGCCGCCCTGCCTCACCTGCATTCCTTCGCCAACGGCCTCGAACTCGACCGCGCCGCCGTCGACGCCGGCCTCACCCTCCCGTACCACAACGGCCGCACCGAGGGCGTCAACACACAAACCAAACGGATCACGAGACAGATGCACGGCCGAGCCGGGTTCCCCCTCCTCCGCCACCGCATCCTCCTCCCACAATGAGGACGCAGCGTCACCACCGACTACGAAACAGAGCCGAACGTTTTACAGTCCCACGCGTTGGGCTGGACCGACTCGCTGGGGCTTGCGGCACGGGGGCCGAAGGATCCGCTTGACCTTGGGCAGGGGTATCGAGGGCGATTGGACACCTGGCAGGAAGGGATGAAGGGGAGAGACTTTGAGATCCACGTCTACGACAAATCTGGCCGCGAGGTGGGTATCTTTGGCAGCGACGGCTGGTTCAACAAGCACCGAACAATAGGTGCAGATGTTGAAGTTCCGCCAAGTGTCGAGAACGCGCTGAAGGGGAAAGCCATCGACACCATGCGGCGGCATGGACGGATTGGCCCGAAGGGGACCGAAGACGTCACCGGAGATAAATGGCAGCGACCCCGTCTTGCCTCGGAAGGCTGTAAATGAAATATGTGAAGGCGGACTGGGATTCAGAGATGCACGGGTTCAACCTGGACTCGAGCGCCTATCTCGTCGAACTTCCGCAGATGCGGGACGCGTTGCCTGCCGGAGCCTGGGCTTTCGCCTCCGACGCCGAGCACTACAGCATGCGCAGTGCCCGATCTGTAAAAGACCTCGAACTGGCAAGAATCTCCGTGCCGACGGACAAGCGTGGGGTCTTGACCCTGGAATTTTCCGCCAACCAGTGGAAGCATGAATCCGGTCTTCGAATTCGGTACTCTGGGGTCTCGCACTTCTCGATCGACTACGACCAGTCGATCAACTGGATGCAGGCCGATACGGTGCTCCTCGACGAGATCCTTCCGCGGCATGATGGTTGTAGCCACGAAATTGTGCTGACCGATGCGTCGATCACTGTTCACTGCCAGGACCTTGAAGCCGTATGGAGTGCCGCGTGATGAGCAGTCTTGCTGCCGGGACGCAGGGGCCGTCGTCATCGGAGTCTTCCTTCTGGCCTGGCTGGTCGGCGTCGGGTGTGGTGCGAGCTGGGCGTTCAACGTGCGGGGCATCGCGGTGCGGCGGGCCGAAGGCATTCGGCAGCGCCAGCAGCCGGTAGGGATGCAACTGGCGCAGCCAGCCGGTTCGAACGGGCACTTGTGAACACCCCAGTGAGGAAGTAGTAGCCGTCACGGCGGAGTACCCGCGCTGGCCCCCGGGGCGTCGTAGCCGCCAGTGCGGTAGCCAGTGTGGTCTTTCCCGCCCCGGCACCTCCAGTCACCGTGACCAGCATGTTCTCTCCTCGCTGTCGTGGTGACGCCCGGAGCGTCGCATACGACCCGAGGACTCACGCCACCAGGTCCGAGGCGCCCTCCACGAGGTGACCGTTCTCGAAGCGGGCGCCGGCACGGACCAGGGGCACCAGGTGCGCCCCGGTGATCGCGCGCCAGCGGGCCTGTGCGGACTCGACCAGTTTGAACACCATCGCCAGGGCCGCGGCCGGGCTGCCGGCACCGCGGGTGACCTTCGTCCGCAGCTTGACCGTGGAGAACGTCGAATCGACACGTCGCAACCCGTCTCATACATGCCCACTGCCACCGCCGCCTCCGCGACGGCAGCACCGGCCAGCACTTCTGCCTGCCCGACAGCCCTCGGGGCTTGTTTGAGCCGGTTGCCTGGAAATCGGGCACGGCCGGTTCTGAGGGGCCCAGCACGGAGACGCGCTGGGGCTACCCGACGAGCTGTTCTTCTCCACCCTGACCCGACGTCTACTACGCCGCGGCCAGTTCGCCTCCCGCGACGAACTGGCCGCGGCCATCGACACTTTCGTCTTGGCCTACGACGAACTCGACGCCAAGCCCTACCGCTGGACCTACGACGGCAGCCCACTCAAAGCCGCTTGAACCCCCGAAGGATCAACGCGGCGCTGCACTAGTGCTGGAAGAGTACTTCCGGATTGTTCGGCGAGGGGCCGTCCAGCAGCGGACTGTGGATCCCCTTCAGCGTCTGGTCGAAGAACGCCGTCACGTACTCGCGGGTGATCACCAGCCCGCGTTCCGGGGAGAGGCCCTGCGTCGGGAACCCGGCCTGCTTCTTAAGCAGGTCCAGGTCGCTGAAGTTGAAGTGGTCGGCGTCGGTGACCGTCAGCCACTCCTTGTAGCCGCCGAGGGCGGCCCATGCCTGCTCCCACGTGGTGTTGTGGCCGCCGGCCGAGTGGTTTTCGGCCGTGCCCAGCATGAGGAACGGCCGGTTGATCTGGCCGGGCATCGGGGTCGGGTGGAAGGTGCCGTCCATGTTCACTCCGGCCCGTACTCGCGGGTCGGCGATCATCGTGGCGGCGGCCGACGCTCCGCCGAGTGAGTGCCCGGCCATGCCGATCTGATGCTTGTCGATGAGGTGTGCCAGGCGCCACGCGGTAATGCCGTGCGTCAACTGGTCGATCACGAAGGACACGTCCGTCGCGCGGCTGGCGACGACGGAGTCGAGGTTGAGCGCCGGGTTGTCGCAGATCACGCACGACGACGTCTGGCCGTTCGCCAGCGTCTCGCCGCTGTCCTCGTTGGTGTGGCCGACGAGCGCGACGACGTAGCCGTGGCTGGCCAGGTCGGTCGCGAGCGCGGTGAGCGTCATGCGCGGGTTCTCGTGCGCGGCTGAGAGGACCACCAGCGGATACTTGCCCCTCTGCGGCCGCGCGCCGTCGAAGGCGTGGGTGGTGACGCTGGAAAGGGTCTGCGGGGTGACGCCGGAGCTCGCCGGCGTCTTCTGGCGCTGGAGGATTCCGGCTGCCTCGCCGAGGGTCATGTAAGGGGCCGGAGTCCCGGTCCCGGGGACGGCCGGGTAGATCATCGTGACGGTCAGTTGGCGGGGGCCGGATGACGGCACCCACGGGTCGGGACGGTTCGCGTCGGTGAGGTGGATAACCTCCTTGCCGGCGGCGTAGGGGCCGGTCGGCGCGGGGAGGGTGCCTTGGAAGGACCGTGTGGGCGCGGTGGCCGTGGCCGTGGCCGGTGCGGTGTCGAACGCGTGCGTGGCCACCGGTGTGGCCGACGGTGTGGTCGTGGCGGCGAACCCGGTGCCGGTTCCGGTGACGAGGGCGGCGAGCGCCAGCGCCGCGACAGCGCTGATACGGCGATTGCGTTTCATGGGATCGACGCTAGGTTCCGCAGCTCCTCCGTCGCGTCGGCCGGTGGATGTCACCGTTCCCCAGGCCGTCGGCCCGGGGGTGTACCCCGCGTACATCCCCGGGGCGACGCGCGGAGCCGACGCCGCTGAATACGATCTCCGTATGGAAGAGCTTCTCCAGCGTCTCTCGACATCGAAGCGCGTGACCTGGCTGACGGACCGGGCCGTGGTACTGGCCACCGCCTGCTTCTACGCGCTGATGCTCTGCTGGTCGATCCGTCGTGGTCCCGGCCTGTTCCGGTTTCCCGGCCTCGGGCCCTTCCAGATGATAGGTCTGTGCGTCGTGCTCGCCCTTCCGGTTCTGCTGATGCGCCGTCTGCCGGCGGCGGTCTTCGCGGCGATCCTGGGCGAATCGGTCCTCGGCGACCTCTTCGGCGTGCGGCCCTTGATCGTGTTCGTCCTGCTCGTCTTCTTGGGCGGGCACCTCGCCGTCCGGCGGCCGAAGGCTGCCGCCGTCGGCTCCGTCGCGGCCGTCGCGGCCGCGTTCGTCGAGAACATCCACGTCTACCCCGGGGAGACCGTCGGCGACGCGGCCCAGTGGGCCGGGCAGTTCGCGTTGTGGTTCGCGGTCGCGTGGGTCTTCGGGGGGGTGTATCGCAAACGCCGTGAGTACCTCGGAGCCTTGCATGAGCAGAGGGCGGCCCGCGCCGTCGTCACCGAGCGGCTGCGGATCGCCCGCGAACTGCACGACAGCGTCGCGCACAGCATCGGGATCATCACGGTGCTGTCGGGAGCGGCGGCGCGGGTCGTGGACACCAAGCCTGAGCAGACGCGGCAGGCGCTGACCGGCATCGAGTCCACCAGCCGCCAGACGCTGCTCGAGCTGCAGCGCATGCTCGGAGCGCTACGCCGCGCCGAGCCGGACGACGCCATGCCGGGGGCCGCTCCGCTGGCGCCGGCCGGCAGCCTGGCCGATATCCCGCGGCTCGCCGAACGCACGGCCGACGCCGGGGTGCGGGTCCACGTGGCCTGGCGGGGCGAGCGGCGTCCGCTGCCGCCGGAGATCGAGCTGTCGGCGTTCCGGATCGTCCAGGAGTCGGTGACGAACGTGGTGCGGCATTCCGGTGCGCGGACGTGCCGGGTCGCGGTCGGATACGAGCCGACAGGAGTGACGATCGAGGTGGTGGACGACGGGGACGACGGTCCCGGCGGGCCCGGCCGTCCGAGGCCCTCGGCAACGGCCGGCGGGAGCGGCTTCGGCCTGCTCGGCATGCGCGAGCGGGTGACGTTGCTGTCCGGCCAGTTCAGCGCGGGCCGGCGTCCGGAGGGCGGATTCCGGGTGGCTGCGAGGCTCCCGGCATGAGCGTGCGGGTGCTGCTGGTCGACGACCAGCCGCTGATGCTGCTCGGGCTCGCGATCCTGATCGGCGACACCGCCGACCTGGAGGTGGTCGGCGAGGCCGGCGACGGCCGCGAGGCGGTGCGCCTGGTACGTGAGCTGCGGCCGGACGTCGTGGTGATGGACATCCGGATGCCGGGCATGGACGGGATCGAGGCGACCCGGCAGGCGACCGCCGAGCCGGACCCGCCCAAGGTGCTGGTGCTGACGACCTTCGACGACGACGAGTACGTCTACGGCGCACTGCGCGCCGGCGCCAGCGGATTCCTGCTCAAGAGCATGGCCCTGGACGCGATCCTGGACGCGATCCGCGTGGTGGCGGCCGGCGACGCGTTGATCGCGCCGAGCGTCACCCGACGGCTGATCGCCGACTTCGCCGGAACCTCCGCCACCCCCGCGGCCCCCGCACCGGACACCGAGCCCGCCGCAAACTCACGTCTCATCGCGGGGATCACCGACCGGGAGCGCGAGGTGCTGGCACTGGTCGGACAGGGACTGTCGAACGGTGAGATAGCCGAGCGGTTGATGATCAGCGTGGCGACGGCGAAGACCCATGTCGCGCGTCTGTTCGCCAAGCTCGAGGCCCGGGACCGCGTCCACCTGACGATCATCGCCTACGAGAACGGACTCACGCCGGGTAGACGGTAGGGCAGGGTGAGAAGAACGATCGCCGACCACGAGTTCGCCGCGTTCGCCAGATGCGCGAGCTCACCCACCTGGCCGCGGCGGGATTCGGGCCGAGGTTGTTCAGGAAGTCACGGACCGGTGCGGGTGTCGAGAGCGTGGTAGCCCGCTTCCGGGGTCGAGGAAGATCGGACCGAGGAAGAACCTTTAGCAAGGTCAGCGCCATGTACGTGCTTCATCGCTGCTTCACTGGCGTGTTCGCGCGCTGTCTCAACGAACCGACCTGAGAAACGCGCCGCGCGGTTCGTGAAGATCCACGCACTCCGGCCCGTCCAGCGCTATTCCACTGTCCGATCCTCTCAACCCCGATCGTGAACCGGCCGTCGACGAGCTTGGTCGGTTGTGCGCGAATCGGCTCCAGCTTGCCCCGGACGCCGACAGGAAGGCCGAGTATCTCGCCGACCCGACGGACCGTGACCGGCCGAAGAGCTCGTAGTCCGGCGGGAGCGCGTCGGGGCCGGAGCCACCACGAACCGCCCTGACGGACGATCTACACCACAGACACCCGCCCATGACCAGTACGAATACCCACGAACCCTGACACACCAGCACGCTGACCAGCCACTTCAAGATGGTGGATCTTCATTGCGAATCAACACCCCATGCATATACAGGAAATGCCCGCCACCCAGCCTTCTGCAACACGCTTTAGACCGTCAAGGTGATCGATTTCGTGCGCGATGAGCCGCGCCGTGCCGCGTTCGTAGACCGCAGTCGCCGCGCTGTCGTCCGGCGTCACCGTCTCCACCATGATCCGCAACGGCCCGGCAACCGGAACGCGCACGTCCAAGAACGACAACGTCTTGGCCTGGACAGCGGTGGCCTGCACGAACAGCGGTGCCTCGCAAGCGGGATCGCCGCCACAAAGTGGATCTGGCCCAGCTTCCACCGCGCCTACCACCGAAGGCGGCTGGTCCAGAACGCCAGCCGCTTCGTCCGGCACTCCATCTTCCGCTCCCCCTGCCGCGTCGGATGAATCCGTTCCCGGGGTGCCCCAACCCGGCAGTGACAGCCCATCGGCCCGCCCCGGGTGCGTCGCGGGAGCGGTCACGGTCACCCTGCGTCCTGGGGAGTTCGCGACCCAGCGATTGTGCGTGCGGGTCAGCGCCACCGTTACGGCCATTGTGCCGCCCGGTCGGGGTGGGGCCTGGCCTGGGCCGCGCAGCAGAAGCCCGATGCTGGCCGCGATCACCCGCACGTCGACTGATCCGGACGGCACGGAACGGGTCACGATTCGCGCGGCCCGGCCGGGAGCGGCAACAATCACGTGGGAAACGGGCGGAGCGCCTGTCTTCACGCTGCGCCTGGACGTGTCGGGCGTACCAAGTCCCCTGACGTCCGTCCGAAGCCGAACGGCCGGCGCATCCCCCTCGGGTGGGGGTGCGCCGGCCGTCGTCGCTGTGGCGGTAGTGCCTCGTGATCAGTCGTTACGGCCCTTGAGCTGGCGTACGTCGAAGGACCAGATGCCGCGGCCGTGGGTGGCGGCGTACAGCTTGCCGTCCGGACCGAGGCGCAGTTGCATGACGGCGGTGGTGGGCAGGCTCTTGCCGAGGACCTCCCACTGGGTCGCGCCGGCTGGGCGGTAGAAGACGGCCAGGTCGGTGCCGAGGGCGAGGCCGCCGCCGGGCAGGAGCTTCACCGTGTCGGCGGGGACGTCGGGCAGGTTGGCGGAGATGTCCGTCCAGTCGGTGCCGCCGTTCTTCGACTCGAAGATGTGGCCGGTGCCCGCGCCCGGGCCCTCGGTCCACTTGCGGGAGAAGCCGTTGACGGCGACGTACACGTGCTGGGCGTTGGCCGGGTCCACCTCGAAGCCCGAGATGTAGCGGTTCGGGATCGTGCCGTCGACGGGGAGGCTGAGCTGGTGCCAGCCGGTGCCGTCGGCGTTGCCAACCGCGATGCCGCGGGTGAAGCCCTGGTTGTTGCAGGGGCCACACCAGCCGACGTAGACCGTGCCGCCCGAGGACGCCACGGCGGTTGCCACATGGCCCGCGCCCAGGTCGAAGGCGTTCGTCCACTCCGTGCCGGAGCGGATCGCGAAGCCCTTGTGCTGCACCCAGACGTGCCGGCCACCGGCCACCCAGGTGTTGATGTCCTTGGCGTCGGAGGTGATCGGTGCGATGAAGCGGGCACCCGCGCCGCCGAGGTCCTTGTCGGGCGGGGCGACCTCGTACTCGGTGGCCTTGGCCGGGTCCGTGGTCCAGTCACCGTTGTTCACACCGCAGTTCTGGGTGACGAACATGTCGAGGTAGACGTACTCCTCGGCGATGTTGCAGCCATTCGACGGATCGGTGATCGTGTCGGCGCCGTCACCGCCGAAGTTCGATCCCATCACCTTGTCGCGGCCGCGCAGGATCGACTGGCCGTTGTCCTGGAGGCCGCCCGTGACCGAGACCCCGCCGTAGGTGAGGTCCTTGCCGATGCCGACGGAGTAGTACTGGAGGGTGTCGATGGTGCCGTCGTTGAGGGACTGCCAGTCCTTGGCATGCCCGCCGGAATCGACCGCGCCATTCAGCGGGCGGCGGTAGATGCCGCCGTCATTGCCGACGTAGACCGAGGGCTTGCCCTGGTACGAGCCGATCGCGACCGCGTGCTGGTCGGAGTGGGTGGTCGGTGAGCAGTCGCCGGTCTGCTTGGCCGGGTCGATGCTCCAGCAGGGGAAGGGGAAGTTCCAGTACGGGCCCGGGGTGATCCAGCTCGTACCGCCGTTCTTGGTCTCGAAGACCTCTTCCAGGCCGAGGTAGACATGGTCGGCGTTGGCGGGGTCGACCTGGAGGAACTGGTTGTACCAGGACTGGATGCCGGGCATGTAGCCCTCGCCCTGGAGCGCCGAGCCGGACGCCTTCAGCTTGGTGTAGTCGGCGACCAGGGTCCACGGCCCGAACGGCGACCCGTTCTTCGAGACATAGACGCCCTTGAGCCCGCTGTCCGGATTGGCGGCCATCTGCGCCGGAGACTGGTCGATCGCGTAAAGCCGCGAACCGTCCGAGGCCGCTCCGAAGGTCACATTGCCGATGTCGTCGCTGCTGGTGGGCAGGTCACCGAGCCCGGCGGCAGGCTTCCAGCTGCCGTTCTCCTTGGCGTACAGACCGTTGTACGTGTCACCGCCACGCCAGCCGACCGCGAGGAGGACCTTGCCGGGGTCCTTCGGGTCGATGGCGATGTCGTTGGCGATGTTCTTGTACGGCGCGCTGGGGTCGGACGCCTTCGGACCGCCGGGAAGATAGTCGGGGTTGGGTGCGAATTCCAGCTGCCACGGCCCGGAGAGGGTGGTCGTGGAGTGCGACCAGACGCCGCGGCTGGTCGCTGCCCACACGGTGGTGCCGGCGAAGCGCAACGCGTGGATGACGGTGCTCTCCAGCTCGGCGCCGCCGACCCGGCCGCCGGGCTGGAACTGCCCGTGCTGCGGATCGGCCAGGACGTACACTCCGGTGCCCACGTATGAGGTGGCACCGGTGTTGGACTCGCCGGTGGCGTACCAGAGCCGCTTGGAGCCGTCCAGCGCGAGAGTGCCGGTCGACAACGACGGCAGCTTGTCGGCGATCGGCTCCCAGTGCCCGCCGCCGGTCCTGGAGCGGAACACGCCGCCGTTGGCGCCGCCCGCGTACACATAGCCCTGGTCGTCAGCGGCGATTCCGGTGATCCGGCCGGTCACATTCCCCGAACCGCCACTGGAGTTGGAGTTCAGATCTCGATAGCGCGGATCGTCGGAGTTGTACGCCTTCTTGGTGACGTGGTCCCAGTCGCCGCGGCTGTGCTGCATCGACTGCAGCTGCTGCCACGCCGCCCCGTACGCGCCGGGCGCCACCACGCCGGGGGCTGTCCGGGCCTCGGTGTACTGGGCGGTTCCTTCAGCGGAGTTTTCCGCCTCGTCGGAGCCGCCGTCCCCCTCCGATGTGGCGAAGGCTGAGGCGCCGCGCCTGCTGTTGACCATCTTGACGTGCTGGCGGCCGATGTCCGCCTGGTGGCGGGCGTTCCACGGCCGGGGCCTGACATCACCGGATGCCGCGAACGACTGGGTGCCTACCAGTCCGAACGCGGCGGCCACGACGGTGCAGGTTATGTACCGTCGCCGCCGCTGTTGGGGCATCATGCGCCCTCCTCCCTGCGCCGGACACCGGATGCGGTCCGACGCGGGCACGATCTTGACGTGATCGCGACAGCCCGGATAGAGGCGGAGACAAAAATGACCCGGAGTTTGCCGTTCCATCTGAGCGTCAGCCGAATCCCCGCTCCAGAACGGCGACTTGAGGCCATCAGCGGACCGGTTACCGTGCCCGGTCAGGGAACGACGAGGAGTTGAACCTGCCAGGCAAGGGAGGGGCGGGCCGTGCGGGTCGGGGGTGTAGGTGTCGCCCGAGCTGAGGGCGGCTTCGCCTGAGGTCTGGGCGCGGGCCGTGGCAGCGCGGGTGCCGTCAGGACCAAGGGTGTCGCCGACCACGGCGACAGCGGCGGGGTCGGAGCTGATGACCGGTGACCAGAGGTAGCGGGAACGGGGCTGGAGAGTGACCTCGCCCTGGGTGCCCACGTGGATGCAGGAGCTTCGCAACGGGCTGGCCGCGCCGGGGCAGAACACATGGACGGTGCCACTGAGGCACAAGCGGGACTGTCCGGAGGTTGAGGCAGTCGGCGGATGCCCGGACTCGGAGCCAGACGTCCCGGCAGGGGCTGTCTGTCGGTACGGGCGGGGGGCCGCTGGGCGTAGCCGAGGAGGCCGACAGACCAGGAGCGGGGGCGGACGGATCCCCGGTCCGGGCCTCGGCAGTGGGGACGCCGGGGCCTTGAGCTGGCCCGCCTGGCAGCATTCACCGGCCTTGCCGAGCCCTGGATCGCGGACGTGGAGGCGGGAAGGGACTGGATCGACCGGCGCCGTGTGCTGAATGCGCTCGCCGCCACGGGCACACCCAGGTTCACCGGCACGACGCCTTCTTCCGGTCCGTCAACGTCGCCATCGCCGCCGACCCGTTCCGCCCGTCGCTCACCTGTTTGATCACTGCCTCGCTTCGACGCGGTACTGTGCCCCGCGTTGCAGAGAACTCCAACGACAGCGGCTGCCGGAGGTCGTGCACGGCTCCAGCCACATCCAGGCGGTCGGCTGGGACGGCGGCCGCTGCCCCGTGGCCCGCACACTGCTGACGTACGGCCAGTCGTCGAACCCGGCCTCGCCGTACTACGCCGACCAGACCCGGCTGTTCTCCCGGGAGCGGTGGGTGACCTCGCGGTTCTGCGAGCGGGACATCCTCACCTCGCCGCAGCTCAAGGTGGTCTGGCCGCGCGAGCGCCGCTGACCCGGAGCCGGGCGGTACGCGGCGGGGCCGGATCGTCCGGCCCCGCCGCATGCGTTCAGGGGCTGACGGCGAGGAACAGGTACGCCGCCAGCACCACGAGGTGCACGCCGCCCTGGAGCAGCGTGGCCCGGCCGGGCGCGATGGTGAGGGCGCTGACCACGACGGTCAGGGCGAGCAGCACCATGTGCACCGGCCCGAGGCCCAGCAGCAGCGGGCCGGAGAGCCAGATCGAGGCCAGCGCGATGGCCGGAATGGTCAGGCCGATGCTCGCGATGGCCGAGCCGTACCCCAGATTGAGGCTGGTCTGGACGCGGTCGCGGCGGGCGGCATGGACGGCGGCCAGGGTCTCGGGGGCCAGCACCAGCAGGGCGATGATCACACCGACGACGGCGTTGGGCAGGCCCGCGCGGGCGACGCCTGCCTCGATGGCGGGCGAGACCGACTTGGCGTCGCCGACGACGGCGACGAGCGCCACCAGGAGCAGACCGAGGCTGAACAGGGCGGCGCGCGCGGTGGGCGGCTCCGCATGCTCTGCGGCGCCGCCGGTGTCGCCCGTGTCTGCCGTGGCGCCGCAGGCGGTGGCCACGGGCAGGAAGTAGTCCCGGTGGCGGACCGTCTGGACGGCGATGAACAACCCGTACAGGGCGAGCGAGGCGACCGCGGCGAAGGTCAGCTGGGCGGTGGAGAATTCGGGCCCCGGCTTGCTGGTGGTGAACGTCGGCAGAACCAGGGTGAGGACGGCCAGGGTCGCCACGGTGGCCAACGCCGCACCGGAGCCCTCGGCGTTGAAGACGGCGACCCGGTTGCGCAGGGCGCCGACGAGCAGGGACAGGCCGACGATGCCGTTGCAGGTGATCATCACGGCGGCGAAGACCGTGTCCCGGGCGAGGGAGGCGGTCTTGTCGCCGCCGTCGGCCATCAGGGTGACGATCAGGGCCACTTCGATGACCGTGACGGCGACGGCCAGGACGAGCGAGCCGAAGGGTTCGCCCACCCGGAGGGCGACCACCTCGGCATGGTGGACGGCCGCCAGCACCGCGCCCCCGAGACACAGGGCGACCAGCGCCACCACGAATCCGGGCAGCTCGCGTCCCCAGCTGAAGACGAGTGCGAGGAGCGAGATGACCGGGACCACCACGGTCCAGTCGGTGACGGGGGACCTGTGCGCTGCCGTACTCATGCCTCTACGCTGCCACGATCCGTACACAAGGGGCGAATGGGCCCGACTTGGCGTTTTCCGTCCTTACGGTGCGTCATGGGCGGGTGCGCCGGCCGCGCAGTCCCCATGCGGGGTCCCGGCGGCCGGCGCGATGCCGACCGGTCTACCAGAAGACGACGACGTACCCGTCGCCGCCGTCCTTTCCGGGATCGCCGGGCAGGCCCGAAACCACGCCGTTCGAACCGCCGGCGCCCCCGTCGCCTCCGGCGGAGGCCGCGTCCGGCACAGCGACGACGCCGTCCACGGCAGGGCCGCCCTTGCCGTCGAGCGAGGCGTCCACGCCGGGCCGGGTCACGCCGCCCGTGCGGCAGGTGCCTCCGGTGCCTCCCTTTCCGGCGGTGCCGGAATAGCCGGGAATCAGGCCGGAGTTGCCGCCACCGCCACCGCCACCGCCACCCCCGGTGGCGGTGACCACGACGTCGCCCTCGGGCGCGGCCAGGGTGGTGGCCGTACCCGCGGCTCCGTCGTTGCCGTTGGTGCCGTTGGCGCCGTTGGCGCCGCCGGAGCCTCCATTGCCGTGCAGGCCTCCGTCGCCGAGGACCACCGTGTAGCTCTTCGACGGCTTCACGGGGACGGTGCACCAGGCAAAGCCGCCGCCACCGCCGCCACCGCCCGTACCGCCGTGAGCGCCGAGGGGGGCGCTGCCGCCGCCACCGCCGCCGCCACCGCCGCCGCCGGCGCCCCAGGCCTGGACGAACACCGAGGTGACACCCTTCGGCGGGACGAAGGTGCCGTCCGCGGTGAACTCGCGCAGGCCGTGCAGGGTCTTCGGCTTCGGCTTCGGCTTCGGCTTCGGCTTCGGCTTCTGCTCCTCGCCACCGGGCGGCGGGCCGTCCTCGTGCCGGGAGTCTCCTCCCCCGAGCAGCTCGTCGAGGCCCGGCGGCGGATCCAGCTGGTTCATGGCGGAGGCGATCGCGCGACTCTCGTGGTCGCCGTCGGCCTGGGCCATCGGGGACATGACGAGCAGCTGGCCTGTGACGGCCGCCGTGGTGAGCGCCGCGACGCCCAGGGCCCGGCGCCGGGAGCGGCGGGAGGTGGTACTCGGGTTCATGACTTCCTTACCTACCCGGCCTCGTACGGCCGGAGGAGTGCGATGAGGTGGCAGTGGCGGACCTCGTCGGGTCCGCCACTGCCCATCACAGCGACGTTTTCGTGCGCCCTGCCACAGGCACGACCGCCGCTACTCCGGCCGGCCCGCAATGTTGCACCGGTCAGCCGACACGGTCACACTGCGCGCTCGCGCCCCTCCCAGTACGGGTCGCGCAGCCTCCGCTTGTAGAGCTTGCCGTTCGGGTCACGCGGCATCGTCTCGATGAAGTCGACCGACTTCGGCCGCTTGAAACCGGCCAGCTGCCGCTCGCAGTGGTGCAGGATCTCCGTGGCGAGGGCTTCCCCGGCGACGAATCCCTCGGCCGGTTCGATGACCGCCTTCACCTCCTCGCCCCAGTCGGCGTGCGGGATCCCGAAGGCGGCGGCGTCGGCGACCGCCGGGTGGGTGAGCAGGGCCGACTCGATCTCGGCCGGGTAGATGTTCACCCCGCCCGAGATGATCATGTCGATCTTGCGGTCGCGGAGGAAGAGGTACCCCTCCTCGTCCATCAGCCCGAGGTCGCCCACCGTGAAGAACTCGCCGATGCGGTTCTTCTTCGTCTTGCCCTCGTCCTTGTGGTAGCTGAAACCGCCGGTGTTCATCTTCAGGTAGACGGTGCCGAGTTCGCCGGGCGGCAGCCGGTTGCCGTCGTCGTCGAAGATGGCGAGTTCGCTGATCGGCCAGGCTCTGCCGACCGTTCCCGGCTTCTTCAGCCAGTCCTCGGCGGTGGCGAACGCGCCGCCGCCCTCGCTGGCCGCGTAGTACTCCTCCACGCACGTGCCCCACCAGTCGATCATGGCCCGCTTGACGTGGTCCGGGCAGGGCGCGGCCCCGTGGATCGCGTGCCGCATCGAGGAGACGTCGTACGCGTCCTTCGTCTCGGGCGGCAGCGCGAGGAGCCGGTGGAACTGCGTCGGGACCATGTGGGTGTGCGTGCACGCGTGGCCGTCGATGAGCCGCAGCATCTCCTGCGGGGTCCAGCGGTCCATCAGGACCAGCGGGTGCCCGATGTGCAGGGCGGCGCCCGCGAATTGGAGGACGGCGGTGTGGTAGAGCGGCGAGCAGACCAGGTGCACGTTGCCGTCGAACGGGCGGATGCCGAAGATCCCGAGGAAGCCGCCGAGGTACGTCTCCTCCGGGAGCTTGCCGGGCAGCGGGCGCCGGATGCCGCGCGGGCGCCCGGTGGTGCCGGAGGTGTAGTTCATGACCCAGCCGAGGGTGCGCCCCTCGGGCGGTGTCCCGGGCTGTCCGCCGAGGAGTTCGGCGTACGGGCGGAAGCCCGCGACGGCTCCGACCGCGTAGCGGTGGCTCGCGGGCAGGCCCGCCTCGTCGGCTGCGGCGGTGGCGGCGTCGGCGAAGCGCTCGTGGGCGATGAGGACCTTGGCGCCCGAATCGGAGACGATCCAGGCGATCTCGGGGCCGACGAGGTGGTGGTTGACCGGGACCAGGTAGAAGCCGGCCTGGGAGGCGGCGAGGTAGGCGGTGAGGAACTCGACGCCGTTGGGGAGGACGACGGCGAAGACGTCGCCCTGCTCCAGACCGGCGGCGCGCAGTCCGTGGACGAGGCGGTTGACGTCGGCGTGCAGCCGGCCGGCGCTCCACTCCTCTCCCTCGGGGGTGATGAGCACGGTGCGCTCGGGGTCGGCGGCGGCCTGCGCCCAAAAACCGTTGGGTGGCTGGTCACTCATGCTGATCACACCTCTCGGGCCCGGCCGGCGATGCGGTTGATGCGGTCGATGGCGCGTTCGAAGCCGCTGGTGAGCTCGTCGAAGACGGCCTGGACGCTGCGTTCGGAGTTCATCCGGCCGACGATCTGGCCGACGGGCGTGCCGAGCAGCGGCTGGACCTCGTACTTCTGGATCCGCGAGACGGCCTCGGCGACCAGCAGGCCCTGCAGCGGCATCGGGAGCGCGCCGGGACCCTCCGGGTCGTCCCAGGCGTCCGTCCACTCGGTGCGGAGCTGGCGGGCGGGCTTGCCGGTGAGGGCACGGGAGCGGACGGTGTCACCGGAGCCGGCGGCGAGGAGCTTCTCCGTGAGGGCGCGGGAGTGCAGATCGGCCTCGGTGGTGGTGAGCCAGAGGGAGCCGAGCCAGGCGCCCTGGGCGCCGAGGGCGAGGCCGGCGGCGATCTGCTCGCCGCTGCCGATGCCGCCGGCGGCGAGGACGGGGAGCGGGGCGACCGCCTCGACGATCTCGGGGACCAGGACCATCGTGGCGATGTCGCCGGTGTGGCCGCCGGCCTCGTAGCCCTGGGCGACGACGATGTCGATGCCGGCCTCGGCGTGGCGGCGGGCGTGCTTGGCGCTCCCGGCGAGGGCGGCGACGAGGACACCGTGCTCGTGGGCGCGCGCGATGACGTCGGCGGGCGGGGAACCGAGGGCGTTCGCCAGGAGTTTGATGGGGTAGTCGAAGGCGACGTCGAGCTGGCTCCGGGCGACCTGCTCCATCCAGCCGGTGATCCGCCATCCGGAGGCCTCGCCCTCGGCGAGCTCGGGGACGTGGTGCTTGGCGAGGGTGTCGCGGACGAACGCACGGTGCCCGGCCGGGATCATCGCCTCGATGTCGGCCTCGCTGATGCCGTCGACGGCCTTCTTGGCGGGCATGACGACGTCGAGGCCGTAGGGCTTGCCGCCGGTGTGCTCCTGCATCCAGTCGAGGTCGCGTTTGAGGTCGTCGGGGGCGGTGTAGCGGACGGCGCCGAGGACGCCGAATCCGCCCGCGCGGCTGATGGCCGCGGCGACCGCCGGGAAGGGCGTGAAGCCGAAGATGGCGTGCTCGACTCCCAGTTTCCTGCTCAGCTCCGTCTCCATGGGCGGCAGCATGCCGCAGCGCGGCGGCCGAGGGAAGAGGTTTTCTGATGCATCGTCAGATTCTTTACGGGCCGGTCGGTGCGGGGCCCGCCGTGCCGGCGGGCAGATACTTCGGGAAGGCGCGACAGCGGACGGAGGACGTCATGGAGGAGCACACGGGGGCGGACGGGCGGGGCGCCGGGAAAAGGGCCGTGGCCCCGGCCGGCGCGAACGGGAACGGGAACGGGAACGGCGAGGTGGACGGCGGCGAGTCTCTGGCCCAGTCCGCGGGCGACGATGACCCCGGCGCCGGGTGCCGCGACGCAGCCGGCACAGCGGGACCCGGCGCAGCCGGGCTGGAGGGACCCAGCACAACCCGAGCGGATGGGCTGGGCGCAACCAGGGCTCAGCGGCACGACGCGGCCCCGGCGGACCGGCTCGGCACAGCCAGGGCGGAGCGGCTCGGTGGGCCCGGGGTGCAGAAGTTCGGCACAGCCGGAGCGCAGGAGCCCGACGCGACCGGGGCGGACCGGCTCGGCGCGGCCGGGGCGAAGCAGCTCGGTGGGCCCGGGGTGCAGAAGTTCGGCACAGCCGGGGCGCAGGAGCCCGACGCGGCCCCGGCGGAACCGCTCGGTGGACCCGGGGCGGAGGAGCTCGACGCGGCCCCGGCGGACCCGCTCGGTGGGCCCGGGGTGCAGAAGTTCGACGCGACCGGGGCGGAGGAGCTCGGTGCGGCCGGGGTGAGTCGGCGGCGGCTCGGGGCGCGGTTGCTGGCGCTCGGCGGGGTGCTCGTCCTGCACGCCGCGCTGCCCGGGGCCGCGGGGGCCGCGGGCAACCCGGCCGAACGGCGCGCGCTCCAGGGGCTACGGCTGCGGTACGGGTCCGCACGGCAAGCCGGACTACTCGAGAGGCACCTGGAGGGCGTGGCGGACGAGGCGCGGCGGTTCCTCGGCCCCTCCCCCGAACACCCTTACTACGCCGGGGTCGTGGTGCTCGCCGGCCGGGGCCGCACGATCGCCCTGCACCGCGCGATGGGCGAGGCCGTCCGGTACGCGGACTACGACGGCCACACCGACCGGGTCCGGGAGTTCCCGGCGGCGCAGCGCATCCCGATGGCCGAGGACACCGTCTTCGACCTGGCGTCGCTGACCAAGCTGTTCACCTCGCTCCTGGCCGTGCAGCAGATGGAGCGCGGGCAACTGGAGCTGGAGGCCCCGGTCGACCGGTACCTGCCCGAGTTCACCGGCGGCGGCAAAGAGCTGATCACGGTCCGCCAGTTGCTCACGCACACCTCGGGGCTGCGCTCTTGGGCGCCCTTCTACCAGCAGTCCACCCGCGAGGGGCAGCTGAGGCTGCTGTGGTCCGTGCGCCCACAGGAAGCCCCTGGGACGGTGTACCGGTACTCGGACCTGAACCTCATAGCGCTCCAACTGCTCCTGGAACGGATCACCGGTCACACTCTGGACCTCCTGCTCCACGACGAGATCACCGCTCCGCTCGGGATGCACCGCACTCGTTACAACCCACCGCTCTCCTGGCGCCGCGTCACCGCCGCCACGGAGGTGCAGCGGCCGCCCTGGTCCGGCCTGGACCGCGGACTCGTCTGGGGCGAGGTCCACGACGAGAACGCCTACGCCCTCGGCGGCGTCGCCGGCCACGCCGGCGTCTTCGGCACGGCCTGGGACCTGGCCGTCCTCGCCCGCACCCTCCTCGACGGCGGCGTCTATGCCGGCAAGCGCATCCTGCGCCCCGCCTCCGTGGAGCTGCTCTTCACCGACTTCAACACCGCTTTCCCCGGCGACGACCACGGCCTCGGCTTCGAGCTCTACCAGCACTGGTACATGGGGGCCATGGCCACCCCGCACTCCGCCGGCCACACCGGCTTCACGGGCACCTCCCTGGTCCTGGACCCCTCCACCGACTCCTTCGTGATCCTGCTCGGCAACTCCGTCCACCCCGTACGCACCTGGCGGGCCGGCAGCGCCCCGCGGGTCGCGGTCGGCAACCGCTTCGCCCGCGCCGTCCCGGTCCGTACGAAGCACGGCGGCCCGGCCTGGTACTCCGGCATGGAGACCGGCGGCTCCGGCACGCTCACCCTGCCTCCCCTGACCCCGGCCACGGCCGCCGCCCGGCTGCGCTGCGCCGTGTGGTGGGACACCGTGCCCGGCGAAGGCGCCCTCCACGTGGAGGCCTCGGCCGACGGGGAGACCTGGGAGCCGCTGCCGTTCAGCACGCTGCGGTCCACGGGCGGTTCCCCCGAGCAGTGGCCGCAGGGCAGCGTCGGCGGCTGGTCCGGCCGCATCTGGCACCGTCTCGAGGCGCCGCTCACCGCGTGGGCGGGACGTCCGGTGCACCTGCGCCTCCGGCACGCCGCGACCGGCCGCTACGTCGGGCGCGGGGTGTACGTGGACGTCGTACGGGTGGCGGAACCGGCTCGGCTCCTCTTCGCGGAGGACCGCCCCGCCGACGCGTCGCGCATCGAGGCCGTCGGCTGGACCCGCTCGGCGGACTAGGGGGTGTCCGGCGGATCAGGGCCGGACACCCCCTAGGGAGCGGGCGGGGAGTCGGCGAGGGCCTCGGGAAGGTCTGCTGGGTGGAGCCGGTGTCGGACATCGGCCCGGCGCACACCGCCGCAGCCGTCCGGGCCCGCCTCGGTGTCGTTCCGGCCGGCCGGCGTGCCGGTCCTGAGGGCCGCGGGCGGCGATGTGCCCGCGGACGGGGGCGCCGGCCGTGCGCTGGGCCGTGGGGCTCTCGCGGCCGCCTTCGCCGACACGGCGGCCCGGGCGCTGCGGCTGGGGTGTCGGCCTTCGCGGACCAGGCAGAAGGGTGCACCCGCCGGGTCCGCGCAGACGCGCCAGCCGTCGGCGCCGGCATCGGCATCGGCATCGGCACGCCGTCGTCCTCGCGCACCTCCTCGACGGCGGCGGAGCCGGCGCACCCGCCGCCCTGGCCGCCTGCAGCGCGGCCCGGTGCGCCCGGACCGACGCCATCCGGGTCCGGGCCCGCCACGCGGGCCGCGTCGCCGCGCGCTCTCCCGCCCCCTCGCAGTGGCCGCCCGCGACCTCGTCGTACGCGCCACCCCGGCCCGCGTCACCCTGCGCGCGCTGGACGGCCCGTTCGACTTCACGCTCCCCGCGGCTGCGAGCGCCCCGGCACCACGGACGGCGGCATAAAACCGTGCCCGACGCCGTTGATGCTCGTTGGGTTTCGTTGACTGTTCAACCCCGCACGGACTGTTCACGACCGCACGCAGCTCAACAGCGAAGGCAGGTACAGGCACATGGCGACCACGAACATCGACTGGGACCACCCGAAGGACCCCAAGCCGGGCTGGCAGCTCGACCACGTCAGGCAGTACGTCGCATCGAACGGGGCCGAGGGGCAGTACTGGAACGGCACCCAGACCCTGCTTCTCACCACTGTGGGGCGGGTCTCCGGCAACGCGGTGCGGACGCCGCTCATCTACGGCGAGGCCGACGGCCGTTACTTCGTCGTCGCCTCCAAGGGCGGCGCCCCCGAGCACCCGCTCTGGTACAAGAACCTGACGGCCCGCCCCGAGGTCCGCATCCAGGTCGGCCCGAAGAAGCTCCGGGCCACGGCCCGCACGGCGACGGCCGACGAGCGCGCCGCGTACTGGCCCCTGATGGTGAAGCACTGGCCCGCGTACGACGAGTACCAGACCAAGACCGACCGCGAGATCCCGATCGTCGTCATCGAGCCGGCCGAACCCGCCTCGTAAACGGCGGTCAGTGCCCCAGCACCGCCATCGCCGCATTGTGGCCGGGGACCCCGCTGACGCCGCCTCCGCGCACGGCGCCCGCGCCGCACAGCAGGACGTTGGCGTACGGGGTCCCCACGCCCCAGCGGCCTCCCCCGCCCGGGCCGTCCCCGTCCCCGGCCCCCTCCCCGGCGGAGTCCGCGTACGGCCAGGACAGGTCCCGCTGGAAGATGTGCCCGCCGGGCAGCCGCAGTTCCCGCTCCAGGTCCAGCGGGGTCTTTGCCTCGATGCACGGCCGCCCGTCCGCGTCGAAGGCCAGGCAGTCGGTGATCGGCTCGGCCAGGTGCGCGTCCAGCTGCGCGAGGGTGCCGGCCAGCAGCACCTCGCGCGCCCCCTGGTTGTCCTTCCCGAACAGCCGGGCCGGGGTGTGCAGACCGAAGAGGGTGAGCGTCTGGTACCCCTGCTCCACGAGCTCCGGCCCGAGGATCGAGGGGTCGGTCAGCGAGTGGCAGTAGATCTCCGAGGGCGGTACGGACGGCAGTTCCCCGGTGGCGGCCTCGGCGTAGGCCCGGGCCAGTTCCGTGTAGCTCTCGGCGATGTGGAAGGTGCCGCCGAAGGCCTCGCGGGGGTCCACCGAGGTGTCCCGCAGCCGCGGCAGCCGCTGCAGCAGCATGTTGACCTTGAGCTGGGCCCCCTCGGCCGCGGGCGCTGGCTCCGCCTCGCCGAGCAGATCGGCCAGGGCCCGCGGTGAGGCGTTGACCAGCACCGTCCGCCCGACGACCCGTCCCTCGCCGGTCGCCGTACGGAAGGTCACCTCGGCCGGCGCCCGCCCGTCCGTGTCGATCCGGAGCACCTCGTGCCCGGTCGCGATCTCGGCCCCGGCCGCACGGGCCGCCGCCGCCAGCGCGTCGGTGAGCGCGCCCATGCCGCCGACGGGGACGTCCCAGTCCCCCGTGCCGCCGCCGATGACGTGGTACAGGAAGCAGCGGTTCTGCGCGAGCGAGAGGTCGTGTGCGTCCGCGAAGGTGCCGATCAGGGCGTCCGTGAGCACCACGCCCCGGACCAGGTCGTCGGCGAAGTGCTCCTCGACGGCCCGCCCGAGCGGCTCCTCGAACAGCATCCGCCAGGCCGTCTCGTCGTCGATCCGGGCCCGCAGCTCCGCCCGCGTGGGCAGCGGCTCGGTCAGCGTCGGGAACACCTTCCCGGCGAGCCGCCCGGTCCTCCCGTAGAAGGCGCGCCAGCTCTCGTACTCCCGCTCCGAGCCGGTCAGCCGCGCGAAGGACTCCCGGGTGCGGGACTCTCCCCCGCCGACGAGGAGCCCGCCGGGCCGGCCGTCGCGCTCGACGGGGGTGTACGAGGAGACCGTGCGCTTGCGGACGGCGAAATTCAGCCCCAAGTCGCGCACGATCTTCGCCGGGAGCAGGGAGACCAGATACGAGTACCGCGAGAGCCGGGCGTCGACGCCGACGAAGGGACGGGTGGAGATCGCGGCGCCGCCGGTGTTCCCGAGCCGCTCCAGGACCAGCACCGAACGGCCCGCCCGGGCCAGGTACGCGGCGGCGACCAGCCCGTTGTGCCCGCCGCCCACGATCACGTCGTCGTATACATCGTGCCCGAAGCTCGTCATGGCTCTTGGTAGCACACCTGGCCGAGCCGCTCCAGACAGTGCGCTTCGTCGGCGTGGGCCAGGGCCGTGTCGGGATGGTCGTCGCCGAGGGAGCGCTCGCGGATGCCGGAGAGCTCCCGGTAGACGGGCAGGGCCTCGTCCCAGCGGCCCAGCCGACCGAGCCCGACGGCGAGTTCGCGGCGGCTGACGAGGGTGTCCGGGTGTTCGGCGCCGAGCGCCGCGGCCCGGGCCACGGCGACCTGCCGGGCTTCGGCCACCGCCTCCTCCCAGCGCTCCAGCCGGCCCAGGTTGACGCCGAGGACGTGTCGCGCGCGGAGCGTCTCGGGGTCCGTGGCCCCGTACGCCCGGGTGCGGTCGCGGATCAGGCCCCGGAACAGGTCCAGGGCCTGGGCGGCGTGCCCGGTCCGGCCGAGCGCGATGCCGACCTCGTAGCGGGCGGCGAGGGTGTCGGGATGGTCCCGGCCCAGCACCTGTTCGCGTACGGCGGCGACCTGGCGGAAGCCGTCCAGGGCCTCCTGCCAGCGGTCGAGGCGGCCCAGTGCGTACGCGACCTCGTACCGGGTCAGCAGTGTGTCCGCGTGCTCGGCGCCCAGCACGGCCGCCCGGTCGGCGGCGACCTCGGCCGCGGTGCGGTGGGCGTCCGCGAACCGGCCCAGCGCCCCGAGGACGCAGGCGAGGTTGTGGCGGCAGCGCAGCGTGTCGGGATGGAGCGGGCCCATGCTGCGCTCCCGGGCGACGAGCACCGCACGGTAGATGTCGTGGGCCTCGCGGTGGCGTCCGAGCCGGCCCAGTTCGTACGCCGCCTCCTGGCGCGCCGCGAGGGTGTCGGGGTGGTCGGCGCCGAGCACCCGGGTGCGCCCCTCGGCGACGGCTTCGTACGCGGCCAGGGCCTCCTCGGGCCGGCCCGCGCGGCTGAGGGCGAAGGCACGGGTGTGGCCGGCGGCGAGCACGGCGGGGTCGGCCCCGTCGAGGCCGGTGCCGTCGGAGCCGAAGGCGTACGGGACCCCGTACGGCGGGGTGAGCCGCGGGTCCTCGGCGGCGGCGGGGCGCAGGATGCGGTGCCCGCCGCCGGGGCGCCCGGCGGTCCAGGAGCCGGTGAGCACGGCCCATTCGCCGCTCGCGGGGCGGGCGTCGATGCCCGCCTTGCGGCCGGCGGTCATCCCGTGGGCCCAGGCGGGCAGCGGGGCCTGGGCGGCGGGCGTACCGCCGGGGCCGACGCGGGCTTCGACGAGCCGCCGGTGCAGGTGGCGGGCGTCGCCGGGGCGGTCCTCGGGGCGCTTGGCCAGCAGGTCCAGGACCACCTGCTCGAAGTATTCGGGCAGCTCGGGGCGGTGTTCGCGGAGCGGCACGGGCGCGTTGTCGCGGTGGCCGACCAGCACCGACCAGGAGTCGCCGAGGTCGAACGGCGGGGCGCCGGTGGCGATCTCGTACAGGACGCAGCCGAGGGAGTAGAGGTCGCTGCGGTGGTCGACCTCGCCGCCCGCGATCTGCTCGGGCGACATGTAGTGCGGGGTGCCCATGGCCATGGCGCCGCCCGTGAGTTTGGCGGTGAAGCCGATGTCGTGGGCGAGGCGGGCGATGCCGAAGTCGCAGATCTTCACCGTGCCGTCGGTGAGCCGCATGATGTTGGCGGGTTTCAGGTCGCGGTGGACGACGCCTTGGTCGTGGGTGTATCCGAGGGCGGCGGCCAGCTGTTCTGCGATGTCGACGACCACGTCCACGGGGAGCGGGCGCGTCTCGTTGTCCTCCAGGAGCTGGCTCAGGTTGCGGCCGTCGAGGAGTTCCATGACGAGGTAGAGCGGGCCGCCCGTGGAGCTGTCGTCGCCGAAGTCGTGGACGACGGTGACCCCGCGGTGCTGGAGGGAGGCGGCGACGCGCGCCTCGCGGCGGAAGCGTTCGCGCAGGACCTGGGTGAAGTGGTTGTCCTGCTCGGGTCCGAGCGGCTTGAGGCACTTCACGGCGACCTGCCGGCCGAGCGACTCGTCCCGGGCGCGCCACACCTCGCCCATGCCGCCGCGCCCGATCAGATCGAGCGACCGGTAACGGCCCTGGATCAGTCTGGACTCCGCCATGTCTTAAAGCCGCCCCCGTTGTCGTGCTACGTCCTATGCCCTCCCCGGCCGGTCCAGTATGGCCGCTGATGTACGCAGTGTGTACGCGGAGGGGCGGCTCCGGGGGCCCATGCGGTGCATCGCTTTCAAGATGTGACCTGGCGGCAGCTGCCACCGCAGACCTGCGGGAATGCTGCGCAGCAGGGTACCGGTGAGGCGCAGGCGACGGGTGACGACGAGCGGGGGTGGTGCGGCCCGCCCGTACAGCCGGTGCGCATAGCCGGGGAGGGAACCGTAGGCCAGAGCCGCGACCGGGCGCCACAGCAGGTTTCGGCCAGGGACGAGGAGGGGATGGACGGGCGGGCTCTGCAGGAAGGCGTCCACGGCGCGGGCGTCGGGTCCGGCGGCGAGCTCGGGGCGGACCTTCTCGAAGTACGCGGCGAGGGCCGCGGTGCCGGCCGGAACGTGGGCCGGGTCGAGGCCGACGAGGCGGGCGTTGACGCGGTTCTCGTCGACGTAGCGGTCGGCCTGGGCGGCGGTGAGGGGGACGCCGGAGCGGCGCAGGACGTGCAGGAAGCTGTCGATCTGCGCGCAGTGCACCCAGAGCAGCAGCTCGGGGTCGTCGACGGGGAACCGCTCGCCGGTGGCGGGGTCGGTGGCGGTCAGCGTCCGGTGGATCCTGCGGACGCGGGCGCCGGCGCGCTCGGCGGCTTCGGTGGTCCCGTAGGTGAGGGTGCCGACGAAGTCGGCGGTACGCAGCAGCCGGCCCCAGGCGTCGGAGCGGAAGTCGCTGTTCTCCATGACTCCGCGGACGGCGCGCGGGTGCAGGGCCTGGAGGTAGAGCGCGCGGACGCCGGCGATCCACATGACCGGGTCGCCGTGGCACTGCCAGGTGACGGACGCGGGCCCGTAGAGCCCCGGATCGGCCTCGGGCGGGGCCGGTACGCTCCCTCGGGTCGCGGCCATTCCCGTACCTCCCGTGAGTCCCGTGTTCCTCCCGCCGCCCACCGGAGCGGCGCGCGGCCGCCCCCGCTCCAGCCTACCGAGGCACGGCGGACCGCAGCAGGGGTATGCGCCGGGTCAGCGGCAGGGGGCCGGATCCGGGCGCACGGAAGCGCACTCCCGCCACGCCGTACCCCCGTGCGCCCCCGCTGTACGGCTATTCGGCCGCCGGCCTGCCGGGCTGGTCGTGGGTCGAGCAGTGGATGCCGCCACCGCCGGAGGCGATGGTGTCGATCTTCACGGGCACGATCTCCCGCTTCGGGAAGTGTTCCCGGAGGATCCCCTTCGCCCTGTCGTCGGCCCGGGCATCCCCGAACCGGGGCATGAAGACAGCGCCGTTGGCGACGTAGAAGTTCGCGTAGGTGGACACGAACGCATCACCCCGGCCGGTGGTCTTGTCGAGCTCGGGCTGGGGCAGGTCGACGACCTCCAGGGGTTTGCCGCGCGCGTCCGTCGCCTCCTTGAACACCGTCCTCGCCTGGTCGGCCGCGCGCGACCACACGTCGGGCGGGGTGCCGGGAAACGCCTGGTCCAGGAGGACGACGCCCGGGGCGGTGAACCGGACGAGGCTGTCGACGTGCGCGGCTGGGCCGCGTCCGGCCCATGGCGGGCGCCGCGGCGCTCGCCGGAGCCGCCGAACGGCTGACGGCCCTGGTGGAGGGCCTGAGCTCGCGCCGGCTCAGCGGCAGCCTGCCGCTGACGCACGCGCGCGAGCTGATGACCACGGCCATCGCGGCCGAGCTCGGACACCTGGCACAACCGGGCCGGTAGCGGTCCGGCCGGACCGGTGCCGGTACTGCTGCGGCCGCCGCACCGGCGTCCGCAGCCCTGCCGGGCTCCCTTAGGGGGCGTCCGGCACCCTCCGGCGAGACCGGCCGTTCGTCCGGCCTCTCGGAGCAGGGCTTCCGCACACTCCGCATCTTGGCTGAATTTTCAGTCAATGACAGGGTCGGGTGACGGCGCCTCCCTGCGTACGAGATCTGGACAACGGGCGCGCGCAGCGGTCGGGACACCACAACGGCCCGACCGCTGCGCGCCGCCGCAGACCTCGTGACCCCTGGGGCAGTTCCCCACGCAGCAATCCGGCCGCGCGGGCCGATCGGTCCGGCCATTGGATCCCCGACTTTCCCCCGGTCTCGATACGCTGACGCCGGACCAGATGGTGGGCGCAGAAGGAGTTGGTGGGTGTGGCGGATCCGTTGCCTCAGGTACCGCGGATGCAACTGGACGAGCTGCTGGAGGAGCTTCAGGCCCGGATCAATGCGGTCCGCGGTACCAGGGACCGCGTGCACAGCCTGCTGGAGGCGGTCGTCTCGGTCGGCCGGGAGCTGGACCTCTCCCAGGTCCTGCGGCGCATCGTGGAGGCCGCCGCCCTGCTCGTCGAGGCCGACTACGGCGCACTCGGCGTGATCGGACCCGATGGCCGGACCCTCGCCCAGTTCCTCACCGTGGGCCTCACCGACGAGCAGATCGCCCGGATCGGGGCCCTGCCCGCCGGCCACGGTCTGCTGGGCGAGGTCATCCGGCATCCCGAGCCACTGCGCCTGACAGATCTCGGCGCCCACACCGCGTCGCACGGCTTCCCTGCCGATCATCCCCCGATGCGCACCTTCCTCGGCGTCCCGATCCGCGTCCGCGACGAGGTGTTCGGCAACCTGTACCTGACCGACAAGCGCGGCGGGCAGGACTTCGACACCGAGGACGAGACGGTCATCTCCACCCTCTCCGTCGCCGCCGGGGTGGCCATCGACAACGCCCGCCTGTACGAGGGCTCCCAGCGCCAGCAGCGCTGGTTGCGGGCGAACGCCGAGATCACCAACAGCCTGCTGTCCGGCAGCCCTCGCCCCGCGGTGCTGGAGCTCATCGCCCGCCGGGCCCAGGAGATCACGGGCGCCGAGCTCGCGGACATATCGATGCCGCTCGACGGCGCCGACGACCTGATGGTGGAGCTCTCCGTCGGGCGCGGCAGCGAACTGCGGCGCGGCCTGGTCATACCGGTCGAAGGAAGTCTGTCCGGGGCCGCGTACAAGGGTGGCAGCCCGGTCACCACGGTCAGCCTCGCCGCCGACGCCCTCTACGGCAGCGGCGCACAGCAGCTGACGGCGCTCGGGCCGGCGGTGGCCGTCCCGCTGGGCACGGCCGCCGGGGACGGACGGGGCGTGCTGCTGCTGGCCCGGGCGGCCTCCGAGCCCGTGTTCACCGAGGGTGAGCTGGAGCCGCTGCTGGCCTTCGCCGGCCAGGCCGCCCTGGCGCTCGAGCTGGCCGAGCGGAGGCGCGACGCCGAACAGATAGCGCTGCTGGAAGAGCGCGACCGCATCGCCCGCGATCTGCACGACCTCGCCATTCAGCGGCTGTTCGCGACGGGGATGACGCTGCAGAGCGCGGCCCGGCTGGTGGAGCACGAAGGCGCCGCGGAGCGGGTGGGGCGGGCTGTCGACGACCTGGACGAGACCATCAAGATCATCCGATCTACGATCTTCGGGCTGCGCGCCAAGGACCGCGAGACGGGGCTTGGCCTGAGGGCGCGGGCCGCCCGGGCGGTCGGCGAGGCGGCGGCGGCGCTCGGGCACCCGCCACGCCTCAGCATGGAGGGCCTGCTGGACACCGACGTGTCCGCGCCGGTCGCCGACCATGCCATGGCCGCGCTGACCGAGCTGCTGAGCAATGCCGCCCGCCACGCGCACGCCACCCGGGTGGGCGTCTCCCTCAAGGCCACCAGCGAGGAGATCGTCCTCACGGTGACCGACAACGGCAGGGGTGTCCCGGCCCAGGGCCGCCGGAGCGGGCTGCGCAATCTCGACGAGCGCGCCCGGAGCCTGGGCGGCACGTTCGCCGTGGAAAGACCGGACGAAGGCGGCAGCGTACTCGTCTGGCGTGCTCCGATCACCGGCGCGGCGACCGATGACCGGTCAGGAGCCGCACAGGGTCACCGGCGCGGGAGGGTCCGCCTCCAGCCGGAACCCCGTGACCAGGTCGGGCGTGATGCGCAGCGCCCGTGACATCGTCTGCGCCACCCAGGGGCGCAGCCGCCTGGCGTAGCCCTGCGCCTCTTCCGGGTCCGCCACAGGGGTGGCGTAACCGGTCACCACGACGCTCCAGCCGAGGTGGGTCTCGGGGTCGATGGCATCGGCCTCGTAGGCGACCACGACGCCCGGGATGCCGGACGGAGCGAGCAGGGAGGCGAGGGCGCTGCCGTCATGAACCCGTACGACGATGTTCTCGCCCTCCACGAGGTGGTTCACGGGCCGGACGGCCGGCAGGGCGTGCTGGGTGAAGACGATGCGTCCCAGCGACACCGTGCTCAGCAGCCTCAGCGCTTCATCGCGATCCAGCGGCTCCATCCGCCGGGCCGAGGGCCCCTCCCCCAGGCGTGACGCCTCTCGGTCCATGGTCCGCACCTCCCTTCGACTCCGACGGCCCGGTCCACGGCCTGATCACCAGGCTCGCCCGGCGGACCGGCCGGCACCAGGGCCGAACGGTCCCTTCCCTCCCCCGATGCGAGGCCGGATGGTCACCTTCCCGACAACAGGAGCACCCGGTCGGCACCGAGGACCCGCATCGACGCCGCCACCAGGTGGGGAACCCGCGCAAGTCTGAGCCGGGTGCCGCAGGAAACGGACTGCTGGTGGATCCGCAGGAGCAGATCAATGCCCGAACTGTCACAGAAGGTGAGGCCGGAAAGGTCCAGCGTGAGTTCGGGACCGCACGACTGCGCGAGCTGCATCAGCCTGGGGCCTATCTGCGCACTCGTGTGGAAATCGAGTTCACCGTCGAGAGATGCCCTCACCTCGGAGTCCTCTCGTACCGCGGACGTCAGTGCGATCAGCTGGGTGGTCATGGCACCTCTTCACGTTCCATGCGGCTCCGTACTCGCAACCGCGCCGTTCCTCGCGCTCCCCTCAGCTCAGCGGACCGCTCCCACGCGCGGAAGGACCGGTCGGCCCCTGCCAAGGGCCGAAGGTCCCTTTTTTCTCGGCGCCACGGTCGCGGTCGCAGGGACGTGCGGGAGGCACCGGAACAAGGGCCGATCGGCCCTGTCCGATCGGCCCGTCCCGAAGGCAGGATGCAGACACCCGCACGCCCGCGGAGGGTGGGCACCCTTGGAGGAGTTGCGTCATGCCGGAGAGCGGCCCGTCCTCACCCTCGAAGCCGCCCGCGCCGATCAGCGTGTTCCTCCTGGACGACCACGAGGTGGTACGCCGGGGTGTCCACGATCTGCTGGACGCCGAGCCCGACCTGACCGTGGTCGGTGAAGCGGGAACGGTCGAACAGGCCCTGATCCGTATCCCGGCGCTGCGTCCGCAGGTGGCCGTTCTGGACGTCCGGCTGCCGGACGGCGACGGGGTGAGCGTGTGCCGTGAACTTCGTTCCCGGATGCCCGGACTCGCCTGCCTGATGCTCACCTCCTTCGACGACGAGGAAGCACTGCTGGATGCGGTGATGGCCGGCGCATCGGGGTACGTCCTCAAGCAGATCACCGGCACCGACCTCGTCTCCGCCGTACGCACGGTCGCCTCGGGGCAGTCCATGCTCGACCCCGGCGCCACCACCCGCCTGATGGCCCGGATCAGGGGCGACGCCCCGAAGGTGGAACAGCCCCCCGGGCTCTCGGCGTTGACCGACCGAGAGCGCGAGATCCTGGTCCTCGTGAGCGAGGGACTCACCAACCGGGAGATCGGCAAGCAGCTCTTCCTGGCCGAGAAGACGATCAAGAACATCGTCTCGCGGCTCTTCACCAAACTGGGCGTCGAGCGGCGCGTCCAGGCGGCGGTCATCGCCAGCCACGCCATGCTCTCGCCGGCCCAACGCCCTGCGGCGGCACCGGAGTCGGCGGACGGTCCTGCTCGCCACTGACCCGTGCCGGACGGCGCGACGACGCGACGACGCCCGGACCGGGGCAGTCCGGGCCCGAGGTCCAGTGGAGACGACCCGGCGCCGCATCGGATGATGCCGTGTCCGCAATGATCTATTAAAAGGGGTTTCGTCGGCGGCGGGAACGGGGCCCTGACGCCGGCGGCCTTCCGCATCGTCCCCGTCGGGACGTCGCCAGAAGGGGCCGATGGTCCCTCGGCAAGGGCCCACCCTCCCCTGCCGGCCGCCTGCGGACGGGAGCACAGTCTCTTTCATCGACTCATCGGCCCAGTCGACGAACGCCCCGGTCTGCCGCACGAAGGAGCGGAGATGACGAACCACCCGATCCCCGAGCTCGACGCCCACTGGCGCGCCGCGAACTACCTGGCCGTGGGCCAGATCTACCTGATGGACAACCCCCTGCTGACCGAGCCCCTGCGGCCCGAGCACATCAAGCCCCGGCTGCTGGGCCACTGGGGCACCTCCCCCGGCCTCAACCTCGTGCACACCCATCTGAACCGGGTGGTGAAGGAGCGGGCCCAGGAAGCCCTGTGCATCTGGGGCCCCGGCCACGGCGGACCCGCCGTACTGGCCAATTCCTGGCTGGAGGGCTCGTACACCGAGACGTACCCGGACGTCAGCCGGGACGCCGAGGGGATGCGGAAGCTGTTCCGGCAGTTCTCGTTCCCCGGCGGGGTACCGAGTCATGTGGCGCCCGAGACCCCGGGATCGATCCACGAAGGCGGCGAACTCGGCTACTCGCTCGCGCACGCCTACGGCGCCGCCTTCGACAACCCCGGCCTGCTCGTCGCGTGCGTCATCGGCGACGGCGAGGCCGAGACGGGACCGCTCGCCGCCTCCTGGCACTCGAACAAGTTCCTCGACCCGGTCCGCGACGGCTCGGTCCTGCCGATCCTCCACCTCAACGGCTACAAGATCGCCAACCCCACCGTCCTGTCCCGCATCCCCGAAGCGGAGCTGGACGCCCTCCTGCGCGGCTACGGCCACGAGCCGCTCTACGTCACCGGCAACGACCCCCGCAGCGTCCACCGGGCCATGGCCGACGCAATGGACAAGGCCGTGGACCGCATCACCGAGATCCGGCGCGAGGCCCGGGCCGCCGAAGGCGACTCCGCCCGCCGCCCGTGGCCCGTGATCGTCCTGCGGACCCCCAAGGGCTGGACCGGTCCGGCCCGGGTGGACGGCGACCCCGTCGAGGGCACCTGGCGGGCCCACCAGGTCCCCCTGGCCGCCGTACGGGAGGACCCCGAGCACCTGAAGATGCTCGAGCAGTGGCTGCGCTCGTACCGCCCGCAGGAGCTCTTCGACCCCGAGGGGCGTCCCACGGCGCAGGTTCTGGCCTGCGTTCCGACCGGTGACCTGCGGCTCGGCGCCGGCGAGCACGCCAACGGCGGCCGGCTGCTGCGTCCGCTGCCGTTGCCGGGGCCGGGAGCCCACGCGGTGCCGGTGGACAAGCCCGGCAGCTCGCTCCACGAGCCCACCCGGGTACTGGGTTCCCTCCTCGCCGACGTGATGAGGGCGACCGAGGAGAGGCGGGACTTCCGCGTCGTCGGCCCGGACGAGACCGCCTCCAACCGGCTCGACGAGCTGTTCGACGTCACGGGCAAGGCGTGGGAGGAGCTGACCGAGCCCACCGACCTGCATCTGGCGCGAGGCGGCCGGGTGATGGAGATCCTCTCCGAGCACGTCTGCCAGGGCTGGCTGGAGGGGTACCTGCTCACCGGCCGCCACGGGCTCTTCTCCACGTACGAGGCCTTCGCGCACATCGTCGACTCGATGGTCGCCCAGCACATCAAGTGGCTGAAGACGGCCCGCGCACTGCCGTGGCGTGCCCCTGTCGCCTCCCTCAACTACCTGCTCACCTCGCACGTCTGGCGCCAGGACCACAACGGCTTCTCCCACCAGGACCCCGGCTTCGTCGACCACGTGCTGAGCAAGAGCCCGGAGGTCGTACGGGCCTACTTCCCGCCCGATGCGAACACGCTGCTCGCGGTGGCCGACCACGTCCTGCGCAGCCGGGACCAGGTGAACGTGATCGTCGCGGGCAAGCAGCCGTGCTTCGACTGGCTGCCGATGGACGAGGCCCGGACCCACTGCGCCCGCGGCGCCGGCATCTGGGACTGGGCGGGGACGGACGACGGCACACGTGAGCCCGACGTCGTGCTGGCCTGCGCGGGGGACGTTCCGACCCTGGAGGTGCTCGCCGCGGCGGCCCTCCTCCGCGAGCATCTGCCGTCGCTGGCCGTCCGGGTCGTCAACGTCGTCGACATCGCGCGGCTGATGCCCCGGGAGGAACACCCGCACGGGATGACGGACGTGGAGTACGACGCCCTGTTCACCCGCGACACGCCGGTGATCTTCGCTTATCACGGCTATCCGTGGCTGATCCACCGGCTCGCCTACCGCCGTACCGGCCACCCCCACCTGCACGTCCGCGGCTACAAGGAGTCGGGCACCACCACCACGCCCTTCGACATGGTGGTGCGCAACGACCTCGACCGGTACCGCCTCGTCATGGACGTCGTCGACCGCGTTCCCGGCCTGGCCGACCGCGCCGGAGCCCTGCGCCAGACCATGGCCGACCAGCGGATCCGCCACCACGACTGGATCCGCGCGCACGGGAGCGACCTCCCGGAGGTCACGGACTGGTCCTGGCCGTACTGACGGCGACGGCCCGCGCTGCGTTCGGGACGGGCCGGGCGGGTCAGCGCCCTGGTCCGGTCGGCCCTCCCCGTGCGACGGATCGCGCAACAGACGGGAAACGGACACGCAGGGAGGCCAAGGTGTTCCTGCGTCCCGACGCGGAGATCGAGGAAGAGATCCGCCAGGTCGTCCTCGGCGAGCTGCCGCTGCCCGCCCATGTCGAGTTCGCGGTGCTGGACGGTGTCGTCACCCTCCGGGGTCCGCTCCGGGACCGCGCTCTGGCGCCGTTGCCGGCCCGCGGGATCCGGGCGGTCGAGGGTGTGGTGGACGTGCGCAGGGAGCTGGAGGGAGCGGTCGGCACGGCAGCTTGAGCCGTGGAGGTGGTGCAGTCCTCCGGCGTCGTGATCACGACGGCCGCAGGGTGTTTTCGCCTGCCTCTTGAGACAATTCATATGAAATACCGCAAGAGGGGGCCGACCACAGGGGCGCACATGTCCGACGCTGCGAGCACCTCCACCGAGGCGCCCATCCGGGTCTTCCTTCTGGACGACCACGAAGTCGTCCGCCGGGGACTGCGCGATCTCCTGGCCGCCGAGCCCGACATCGAGGTGGTCGGAGAGGCGTCCACCGCCGGGCAGGCGCTGGCCCGTGGTCCCGCGCTCCGACCCCGTGTCGCGGTGCTCGACGTCCGGCTGCCCGACGGCGACGGCATCAGCGTCTGCCGGGAGCTGCGCTCGCGCATGCCGGAGCTGGCCTGCCTGATGCTGACGTCGTTCGACGACGAGGAAGCGCTGCTCGACGCGATCATGGCGGGTGCGGCCGGGTACGTCCTCAAGCAGATCAAGGGGTCCGACCTGGTGTCGGCCGTACGGACGGTCGCGTCGGGCCAGTCCATGCTCGACCCGGCGACCACGGCCAGGCTGATCCACTCGCTGCGGGATCCGCAGGTGGTGAAACCGCCGGAGGACGCGCGGCTGGAGGGGCTCACCGAACGGGAGCGCTCGGTCCTGGAACTCATCGGCGACGGGCTCACGAACCGGCAGATCGCCAAAGAGCTCTACCTGTCGGAGAAGACGGTCAAGAACCACATCTCCCGGCTGCTCGGCAAGCTGGGCGTGGAGCGGCGCGTCCAGGCGGCCGTCATCGCAGCGGAGGTACGCGAACACGACAAGGGCGAACACTGAGGCGAAGGGCGGAACACCGAGGCGCCGGGCAGCCGCCCGCTCAGCCTGTGACCCCGGTGAGCGGAACCCGCCACTCCAGCCTGGTCCCCCGGGCAGCCTGACCCCGTGTGGAGACCGACAGCTCGCCGCCCAGCCGCTCGGCGCGTTCGGACAGGTTGCGGAGACCGCTGCGCCGGCCGCCCTCCGGCATGCCGACCCCGTCATCGCTCACCGACACGGTCAGCACGCCGTCCGAGGCGGTGATGGCCACCTCGGCCGATGTGGCGCCGGCGTGGCGGGCCACGTTGGCCAGGGCCTCCCCGATCACCGCGAGCACCTCGTCGGCCATGGCGGGCGACACGCGCGTGTCGATGAGGCCTTCCATACGCAGGGCCGGCGCGAAGCCGAGCGCTGCGGCCGCCTCGTCCATGGCCTGAACGGCCCGGAGCCTCAGTTTCGGCGCCACCCCCGGCACATCGCGCTCGCGCAGGCCGAAGATCGTCGACCTGATGATCTTGATCGTGGCGTCCAGGTCGTCGATCGCCCGGGCCAGCCGCTCGGCCGCTTGCGGGTGTTCGACGAAGCGCTGGGCGCTCTGCAGCGTCATGCCGGTGGCGAAGAGCCGCTGGATCGCCAGATCGTGGAGGTCACGGGCGATCCGGTCGTGGTCTTCGAGCAGGCTCATCTGCTCCGCGCCCCGCCGTCGGTCGGCCAGTTCCAGTGCGAGTGCCGCCTGGCCGGCGAAGCCCGGTAGCGCGGCGACCGCCGCGGCCGCGAACGGCGGACGGCCCCGGCGCCGGGCCAGCATCAGGACGCCGCTCATCTTCTCCTTCGTACCGACCGTGACGGCGACGGCGGGCCCGAAGCCCGTCCAGCGCTCCGGCTGCACGGTGACCCGCTCATCGGCCTCGACGTCCTGGATCATGGCCAGGCCGTCCTCGGACAGCGCCACGGCGGCGAGGGTGCCCTCGCTGCCGGGCAGCACGATGCCGCGGTGTGCCTCGGCTCCATCGCCCAGGGCCAAGGAGCCCCGGAGTTCGCCGTTCTGGCCGACCAGGTAGAAGACGCCGAGGTCGGCCCGGGTGATGTCACGGGACCGCTCCAGCATTCCTTCGAGCACCTGGGCCTCGGCGGAGCCGGAGAGCAGAGCGCTGGTGAAGTCCGAGATGGCGGCCAGCCAGCGCTCCCTCAGCCTGACCTCCTCGAAGAGACGGGCGTTCTCGATGGCGATGCCGGCCGCGACGGCCAGCGTCGACAGCACGGCCTCGTCCTCCGCATCGAAGTCCGACCCGCCCCTCTTCTCCGTCATGTAGAGGTTGCCGAACACGTCGTCGCGGACCCGGATGGGCACACCCAGGAAGGAGTGCATCGGGGGATGGTTGTCCGGGAACCCGTACGAGGCGGGGTGCTCGGACAGCTCCGACAGCCGCAGCGGCTCGGGGTGGCGGATCAGCTCGCCCAGGATGCCGTGCCCCGAGGGCAGGGCTCCGATCTGCGCGCGCAGCTGGTCGCTGATGCCGACGGTGAGGAACTCGGCGAGTTTCTTGTCGTCGCCGATCACGCCGAGGGCTCCGTACTCGGCGTCCACGAGAACCACGGCGGCCTCGACGATGCCGCGCAGCACCTGCGGCAGGTCGAGTTCCCGGCCCACCGACATCACCGCTTCGAGGAGCCCGTTCAGCCGGTCCCTGGTGCCGCGCACCTCGTCGATCCGGACCTGGAGCTCGTCGAGCAGCTCGTCCAGCCGCAGTCGCGGAACCCGTGGGCCTGCGGCTTCCGGGCCATCCCCGCCCATGAGTACCTCCGGCTGCCGAGCAGGATTCGGAGCGCAGCCCCGCACACTCCACGGTAGCCGTCGGCCCCGACCCGTACCCGTCGGAGGGCGGCGACGGCGCCGTCGGCCCGGATCTCCTGCGCGGGTGGCTGATCGGCGGCGGTGGCCACGGCGGAGGTTCACCTGACCGGAACGGTGATGACCGGGCAGTGTGCCCGGTGCAGCAGACCGTGCACGACCGATCCCAGCCGCATCCCCGTGTAGCCGCCTCTGCCCCTCCGGCCCACGATCACGGCCAGGGCGTGCTCGGCGGCCCGGGCGAGCTCCTCGACCGGGTGCCCGATCGGCACCTCGTGCGTGAGGGGGACGTCCGGGTACTTCTGCGACCAGCCGGCCATGGTTTCGGCCAGCAGGCTCCGGTGGGTCTGCACGCGCGTCGTCCCGTCCTTGAAGGAGACGGCGGGCGGCTGCCACACCCAGAGGGCGCGCAGCGCGACACCGCGCACCTCGGCCTCGTCGAAGGCCAGCGCCAAGGCCGCCTTGGAGCACTCGCTGCCGTCTACGCCCACGACGAGGTACACGGGCTTCTGCGTCACGTGCTCGGCGTCGCCCACGACGACGACCGGGCATCGAGCCTGGGCCGACACCGGAGCCACGAGGGATCCTGCGCTGAGGAACTCCTCCGTCCGGCTCAGGTGCCGGGATCCCAGGACGATCATCCGTGCCTGGCCCGACAGGCGGGTCAGGACCGGGACGGGAGGGCCGTCGAGCAGGCTGGTCGCCACTTCGACCTCCGGATGCCGCCCGCGCACCCATGCGGCAGCCGCTTCCAGGGCCTCCGCCCCCGCTCGGTGCTGCGCGACGGTGTGCGGGGTGGCATCGACGTGCTGGGTGTCATGCTGTGCGGGCACGGCCACGACGAGCCGGAGTCCGAGCCTGCGGCGGTGGCTTTCGTCGGCCGCCCAGGCCAGCGGCAGGTGCCAGTCCCGGGCCGGGTCGATGCCGACCAGGATCTCGCGGCCTGCGGCGGTGAAGGTCATGACTCGCTCCCGTGCTCGTCGTCGTGCCGCGGAATGAGCAGCACGGGGCAGTTCGCATGGTGCAGGAGACTGTGCGTGGCCCATCCGAGGGTGCGGCCCATGGAGCCGGGCGAGCGCCGCCCGCCCATGACCAGCAGGTCCGCATGGAGCGAGGCCTCCACCAGCGCCGCGGACACGGACATGCTCTTCGCCGCGTCCGCCTCCACGGTCAGCGACGGGAACTCGTCGCGGACCTGCCCGGCAACGCCGGTCAGGCTCCGCTCGTGCTCGTCGGCGATGTCTTCGATGTCGTCGAGCATCGTCACGACGTCGCCGACCGACTCCAGCACGTTCCACACGTGGAGCAGCCGCAGCGACGCCTTGCGCAGCTCGGCTTCACGTGCGGCGTACTGGGCGCAGCCGAGGTCGTGTCCGTCGCGGACGCCGACGAGCACCACGCCGGTCTCGGCCGCGTCGTCGGCGCCCCGGACCACGATCACGGGCGTCCTGGCGCCGGCGGCCACCTTGAGGCCGACGGAGCCGAGCATGAGGGAGCTGAAGCCGCCCAGGCCGCGGTTGCCGACCACGACGGTGCCGTGGAGGGCGGCGGCCCTGTGCAGGCTGGGGGCCGCCGCGCTGCGGCTGAACTCCGTGGTCACGCGCAGGCCCGGGTGCTGTTCGGTCACGGCCCGTGCCGTGTCGTCGAGCAGTTCACGGCCCGCTCGGCGGATGCGCTCGATCGTGTCTGCCGAGACGTACAGCGCGCGGCCGTCCGTGTCGGCCCCGTGGACGAGATGCAGGGCGGTGCCCCGGCGTACCGCTTCGTCCGCGGCCCAGAGGGCGGCCTTCTCCGCGGGCTTCGACCCGTCGATCCCGACGATGATCGAGCCCAGTTCCGGACCAGTGGCGTTGGCTTCCATGACTCCTCCTCACCGAGACCCGTCGGGGATCGGTTCTCACGTTGGCACCAGGGGCCTCGGCCCGGAGTGGGCCGCAGGGGGCACTCCGGGGACCAAAGGTCCCTGTTGGGGGGGCCACCGCCCCTTCCCAGGCGGGCAGGCGGGTCCGGTCGGCCCCGGGAGCGGACCGTTCGGCCCTCGAAGGGCAGGCCGGCGAGGCGGATGGTGGCTCGTGAGGGCGCCGTACAGGCGCGTGCACGAGAACCGGTCGACGGGAGCTCCTCATGAACCACACCAGAGTCGGCAGCCTGATGACGGACGACGTCATTTCCGTGGTCCCGTCCACTCCCTTCAAGGACGTGGCCAAGCTGCTCGCCGCACACGACATCACCGGCATGCCGGTCCTGGACGAGGACGACCGGGTGCTCGGCATCGTCTCCGAGAGTGACTTGCTGGCAGGCAAAGCGCAGACGGCCGAAGACCTCATGTCGGCTCCGGCGGTCACGGTCCACGCGCAGCAGACCGTCGCGGAGGCGGCCCGGATCATGACGCAGCGCAGCGTGGAGCGACTCCCGGTCGTCGACGAGGAGGAACGTCTCGTCGGCATCGTGACCCGCCGGGACCTGCTGCGTGTCTACCTCCGCCCCGATCCGGAGATCCGCCGCCACGTCATCGAAGACGTGCTGACGGACACGATGCGCCTGCCCCCCGGCTCTGTGGACCCGCACGTCCTCGCCGGCGTGGTGACCCTCGAAGGCCGGCTGGAGCGGTCCAGTCAGATCCCCGTCCTGATCCGGCTCACCGAACAGCTCGGCGGAGTCGTGGCGGTGGTCGATCAACTGACCGCCCAGTACGACGACGCACGGCTCGTCCCGCCGGAACGCGGACCGCACCCCATCCTCTGGTAAGCGGGCCGCGCCCTTCCCGAGGAGGTCCAGCCTCATGGAACACCACGTCACCGTCGGCGTCGACGGCTCGCCCGAAAGCCGGGCCGCCGCCCGTTGGGCAGCCCGCGAAGCGCTGCTGCGCCGTGTGCCGCTGCGACTGGTTCACGCCGAGGACCTGCTCCTGCCTCCGCTCGCCCCCAGTGGGGATCCCGAGGTCAGGGAACGCTGGACGGACGAGGTCCTCACCGGGGCCGCCGAGGAACTGCGCCGTCGCCACCGTCAGCTGGACATCGTCACCCGCTGCCTGTCCGGACGCCCCTCGGCCGCCCTCGCAGCCGAGGCCGCGGACGCCGCTCTGCTGGTCCTCGGCTCCCGCAGTCTGGGCCGTCTCGTGGGCTTCATCATCGGCTCCGTGAGCCTGTCCACGCTCGCCGCCACCGAGACTCCCGTCGTCCTCGTACGGACGGCGGGCGACCCGGCGACGGACGACCCGGTCGTGGCCGAAGCCCGCCCCGCGTACGGCGAGATCGTCGTCGGCGTCGACGTCCGCCAGGCGTGCGACCGGGTCCTCGCCTTCGCCTTCGAAGAAGCGGCCCGCCGCGACTGCACGCTGCGCGCGGTCCACGGCCGCAAGCTCCCGTCGGTGATGGGCTACGTGCCCGTCCTCGACCCGGACGCCCCACGCGAAGCCGAACGCAGCGCGGCCCGGATGCTCGCCGACATGCTGCTGCCCTGGCGGCACAAGTTCCCCGGCGTGCGCGTCGAGGAGAAGACGTCCATCGGGTCCGCGGGCCGGGAACTCGTCCAGGCCACGGCCGGCGCCGACCTCGTGGTCGTGGGGCGGCACGTCCGCCGCTCGCCGCTGGGCGCCCACCTGGGGCCGGTGGCGCACGCCGTCCTGCACCACGCGGCCGCGCCGGTCGCCGTAGTCGCCCACGACTGATCGCAGATGCCGTCGATGTCCGCACGCGAAAGGGCGGAACCGGCCCCGGACGGCCTGGGCACCGGCAGGGCCGGTCGGCCCCACAAGAGACCCTCCTGGCCCCTCCCCCCGCCGCACGTCACCGGGTGACGCTGAGATCCCCGCACCCGGCCCACGGAGATGAGCGTGATGACGAACCACGTGACCGTCGGCCTGGACGGCTCCCACGAGAGTGCCACCGCCGCCCGATGGGCCGCCCGCGAGGCGGAGCTCAGGGGCCTTGCGCTGCACCTCGTGCACGCGGAGGAGTGGCTGGAACACCCACCGCTGGCGGTCGCGAGTACCGCCGTGATCCGGATACTCGATGCCGCCTCCGACGCGGCCTTCGTCGTCGTCGGCCGACGCATGCGCGAAGGCCTTCGGCACCCACATCGGCGCGATCGCCCACGACTGAAGCCCGCACAGACAGGACCCGATCATGTCCGCACAGCCCCTCGACGCCTCGGCCGTCATATCGCTGATCGAGGACGCCGCCACCGCACCCTCCATGCACAACGCCCAGCCCTGGAAGTTCATCTTCCGGCAGGGCAGCGGCACGATCGAACTGCACGGCGACTCCTCACGCACGATGCCGCACGCCGATCCGAACCACCGGGCGCTCCATCTGGGCTGCGCCGCCGCCCTGTTCAACCTCAGGGTGGCCGCCGTACAGGCGGGATGGGAGCCGGCCGTCCGGATCCTGCCCGTTGCGGACGACCCCTGGTTCCTGGCCGAAGTACACCTCCGGGAACCGGCTGCGCCGGAGCGTGACCTCGCGGCCTTCCACCCCGCCCTGCGCCGCCGGCACACCAGCCGCTTCCCCTTCACCGACGAGGAGATCCCGGCCGCCGTCCAGGACGGGCTGCGCGCCGCCGCCCTCCTCGAAGGCTGCAAGCTGATCCTGCCGGACGCCTGGCACACCGAGGCCGTACTCGATCTCGTGCACGACTCCGAGTACGGAGAGGCGGCGAACTCCGGGCTGCGCGACGAGACCGCCACGTGGACCCGCACCGGCGCGCCCGGCGAAGGGCCCGCCACGGAGGGGATCCCCGCGTACGCCTTCGGCCCGCGGCAGTCCGGCATGAGCGCGCCCGTACGGGACTTCGGCGCGTGGCGCCCGGATCCGGACCGCGAGTCGGCCTCCTTCGAGAAGCACCCGCACATCGCCCTGCTCGGCACCTCGGGCGACACCCCGACGGACTGGATGCAGGCCGGCCAGGCGCTCCAGCGCGTCCTGCTCCAGGCCACGCTCGACGGCCTCGTCACCTCCATGACCTCGCAGCCGCTGGAGTGGCCCGAACTGCGCTGGGCGGTCCGCGACCCGAGCGGCGCGATGGGCCACGTCCACATGGTCATCCGCCTCGGCTACGGCCCCGAGGGCCCGGCAACCCCACGGCGCCCGGCGCAGGACGTGCTCACCGTCGTCTGACTGCGAGCCGGCTCGTACGGGGCGCGCCGTTCGATGCCGGCGTCGTGGCGGGCTGTCGTCATCCGGCATGCCGAGCTCTCGGCCGAGGCCGGCGTGGCAGGCCGAGCCGGTCGGTACCGGCCTCCGGCCTCGGCTTTCTCGTCGCGTTGGCCGGCCCCGAGTTCCTACCGGCGGTCAGAGACGCAGGCGTACCACCAGACCGGCGTGATCGGACGGCCACAGTCCTGTCGGTGTGCGGTCGCGCAGTCTGTCCCCGATCACGCGGGCGACCACCGCCGACAGCCGGCCGGGCTGGTAGAAGACGTAGTCGATGCGGTGGTCCAGCCGGGACGGCACGTTGGTGAGGGCGGGGTCCTGGGCTGCGGTGAATCCGTCTTGCGCGGGGTGGACCGTGTGCCAGGCGTCCTTGTAGCCGCCGCCTGTGAACGTGCCGTACGGGCCGGTCGTGTCCACCGGCAGGGAGTTGAAGTCACCGACCGCGGCGACGGGGTACGGCGACTGCGCCAGCGCGGCGTGCAGCTCCTGCCCCTGGGCGTTGCGGATGGCGGGCACCACGGGCTCCAAGTGCGTGTTCGCCACCCGTACCGGCTTGCCCTCGAGCTTCACGTCCACCGCGGACCAGCCGCGCGGGATGGTGAAGGTGATACCGGACGGGGTCGGGACGACGAGCTTCGCCGTGTAGAGGTGCGACTGGGGGTTGGTGACCCGGACTCCGTCGCGTACGAGGATCACGTCCCGGTCCGTGAAACTCGCCTGCGTGGTGGCGCTGATCGGCAGCGCGCCGCTGAACGTGGTGTCGACGGCGGCCGCCCGGTAGTTGAGCCCCACCTCGCGCAGCGCGCTGAGCATGGTGTCCAGGAAGTCGTAGGTGGTGGTGAGCGGGCCGCCCAGCGGGCCCGTCTTCCACAGGGCGACCTCCTGCAGGCCGATGGCCTCGGGCCGCTCCTTCTTGATCAGGCGGGAGATCGCCCGGGCACGGGCCGGGAAGTCGGTGGCGACCACCTGGCCGTAGGCGGTTCCGGCTCGCCGGACGAGCTCCTGCAGGGTGGGTGCCGTGAAGAGAGGGGTGAGGTCGGCGCCTTGATAGACGTTGTACGTCGCGACGTCGAGCTGCCGGTGGCGGGTACCGGCCTGGGCCGGGGCGGCCATGCCCAGCGCGGCGGCGAGCAGTCCGGCGGCGACGAGCAACGCCGTGAATCTTCGTGCCATGAGCTTCTCCTGATGCCGATCCAGAAATCTGGACGACTTACCAGATATCAGCCCATAGGCCTGGCGAAGCGACGACACAAGCCGGGATCGCTCCTTCTCGATCGATCAGGGCCGTTCGGCGGGGTCACGCCCAACGGCACCGAAGCGCCGGCATCGCCCTTCCAGATCCCCGGACGGCTGACGCAATGGCGGGGGCCGAAAGACAGACCGCAATCCGACCGGGTGGTGCGGGTGGCCGATTCAGTCGTCGTCGGCTCCCGGTCCGCTGCGCGTCCGTCCGGACCAACGGGGCTCGACCCGTTCCCATTCGCGTTCCCATGCGTCGAGGGCGCGGGCATCGAGCCTGCGCAGCCCGAGGTGGACCACACCCACGGCGCAGACGGCGATCAGACCTCCGGTCCAGATCCCGGCGGCAACGGCCGACAGAGCGATGTCGCTGCCGGCGCGCGGGGCCGGGGCTTCCCGGCCCGCATCGTCCACCCAGACCCGCACCGGCTTACCGGAGGCGGTACCCACGGGCACCGCGAGCATCGCGGTGTGGCGGGTGGCTGCGGGGAACCGCCAAGCGGCCTGCGCCGTGGCTCCGGGAACACCGGACACACGACCGCCCGGTCTGCGTTCGGCATCGGTGAGCGTCGTGGCGGTGATCCGGTGCCGGTGTACGGCCTGCTCCTGCGCGGCGCGGCTGTCCGCGTGCCAGGTGGCCAGGCCGGCCGTCGCGCCACAGGCGATCGCGACGAGCAGCGAGAGGATGAGAGCCGCGTGCCAGCCGGTACGTATGCGATCGGCAGCTCGGCGCAGTGGGTTGGGCGAGCTGGTGTGGAACATGGCATACCTCCGCACCGGATAAACGCGAACGAAACGGTCAGCCGGTGGCGGTGATTCCCCGGTGACCGGGTCGGTTCCACTGTCCGCCACAGGGCGGCCCTGCCGCATGGGCCATCGGGGCCCTGCCGGGGCCATTCGGCCCTCTTCGCATACGCGGTCGAGCCGGCCATCGGCCCTGCCGCGCGGTCCGCGTCCACCCGGAAACTCTCCGTACGCACCGGACGCCGGGACGCCCGGACGCCCGGACGCACCGAGGTGGGGGCCCACCGGGAGGGTCAGCCGGGGGCCGAGCGGAACCAGTGCTGCTCGCCGGGAGCCACGGTGACGTGGCGGTCGCCGGGCAGGATCAGCGGGATCGGGCCATGAGGCCCGTCGGGAACCGTCACGCCCAGGCGCCCTGCGAGGAGCCGGATGCGGATGCCGTGGTGACCCCGGTAGCAGAACGTGAACGACAGGCGCGGGATCTCCCGGAGCGGTACCGGGTCGATGCGGAGTCCTTCGGCCCCGGCTTCCAGGCCCGTGAGGCCTCGTTCGACGAGGTCGAGGGTGCCGGCCATCGCCCCGAGGTGGATCCCCTCGCCGGTCGTCCCGCCCTGGATGTCGGTCACGTCGCTGAGCAGCGCCTCCTGGCAGTACCGCCAGGCATCCGCCCCGCCCTGGCGGGCGAGGACCCAGCCGTGGACCAGGCTGCTGAGCGTCGATCCGTGGCTGGTCCGGCGGAGGTAGTAGGCGACGGTCGCCCGCCACCCCGCGTCGTCCAGACGGTAGCCGAGGCGGGCGAAGAGCTCGTGGAGCTCGGCCGGCCGGAAGAGGTAGCCGAGCATGAGCGCGTCGGCCTGCTTGGACGCCTGGTAGCGGTTGACGGTGTCGCCCTCGGCCTCCAGGATCCGGTCGAGCCGGCGGATGTCGCCGTAGCGGGCGCGGTACGCCTCCCATTCCAGCTCGGCCAGTTCGCCGTAGCCCTCGAACTGGCTGATGACACCGGAGTGGAAGGGTACGTACAGGTGACGGGAGATGTCCTCCCACCGGTCGAGTGCCTCTCCGTTGAGGTCCAGGCTGCCGAGGAGTTCCTCCCGGCGGGAGGCCGGAAGGCCGTCGATCAGTTCGAGGCCGCGCGCCAGGACCCACGCGGCGGTCGCGTTGGTGTAGGCGTTGTCGTCGATACCGGGGAGGGCTGCGCCGGGGTAGGCGTCGTGGTACTCGTCCGGGCCCAGGACGCCTCGGATCCGGTATCGCCCGTACGCGTCGTCGTACGAGGCGGCGCCCTCCCAGTAGCGGGCGATCTCCAGCAGCAGCTCCGCACCGGGTCCGTGCATGAAGCCGGTGTCCCCGGTGGTGTACCCGTACCGCCAGACGTTCAGGGCGACGGCCGATCCGACGTGCCGCTGGAGATGCGAGTGGTCGGGAAGCCAGCGGCCCGAACGGGGGTTGAGGTGCAGGGACTGTGTCTCCTCCTGTCCCGAACTTCCGCTCTGCCAGGGGAACATCGCGCCCCGGGCACCGGCACGGCGGGCAGCGGCCCGGGCGGCCGGCAGGCGCCGGTGGCGGTACATGAGCAGGGCCCGGGCCACCTCCGGGAAGTGCAGGGTGATGTAGGGCATGACGAAGAGCTCGTCCCAGAAGACGTGGCCGCGGTACGCCTCCCCGTGCAAGCCCCGCGCGGGCACGCCCGCATCGAGTTCGGCGGTGTGCGGGGAGAGCGTCTGCAAGACGTGGAAGAGGTGCAGTCGCAGAATCCGGCCCGCTTCGCCCGGGACGCGCAACTCGCCCTGGCTCCACAGTCGTTCCCATGCGGCCCGGTGGGTGGCGAGGAGGGCGGGGAACGCGGGTGCCCCTGCGACGTCGGCGACCGCGAGGGAGGGCGGGTCGCCGGACGGCCGGTCCAGGGAGGTGTAAAGGGCCGCCGTCTTCACGACCGTGGTGGGGCGGTCGCGAGTGAGTGGCAGCCGGTACGTCTGGACCGTTGCGGTGGCCGTGCAGCTGTTCCGGCCGCGGACGAGCGGCTGCGTCGTGGTCCTGACCGCCAGTCCGATGCCGATCTGCGACGAGGAGGTCCGGCAGGACAGCCACGCCACGCCGTCCGGCCCGACTCCGCAGCGGTGACCGGTGAGGTGGCGTCCGTCGAGATCCCGGTACCGCGCGACGCCTGCATTGGCCACGTCGCCGTCGAGGATCGCCTCCACCTCGATCTGCCCGCTCCACCCGTACGCGTGGAATGTGGTCCGCTGCGCGGCCAGGTGCGCGTCGCCCATGTGGACGATCCGGGTGTGCGTGACGCCGAGCCGGCGTCCGCTCCCGTCCCTGAACTCCATGCGCCGGTTGAGTATCCCCGTGCGCAGGTCGAGGACGACCCGGTAGTGGCGCAGCCCTCGTGCGTCCGGGGTCAGCCAGTCCCCTGGTGGGGCGCCGTCGGGGAGACAGCGGTAGCGCAGCCGCAGCCAGTTGGGCAGGTTGACCATGTCCTCGTTGTCGGCTTGTTTCCCTGCCACCTCGGAGACGAGGCGGTCGTAGCATCCGGCCGCGTACGTGCCCGGATAGTGGACCGCGTCGGCGGATGCTTCCGGAGCGGCGCCCCGGGTGGCGAACCTGCCGTTGCCGAGCGTGCACAGGGCCTCCACCACCCGTTCCGTCCTCGGGTCGTACGCGTCGTGCTCCCAGGTCCAGGTGGAGGGCATGGCGGTCATGGCCGGGCTCGTGACATCAGCCCGGGCAAGGTGCTCAGATCGGCGGCCACCACATCGGCGCCGTGCTCGAGCAAGGCCGGACCTCCGCCGGGCTTCCCCGTGCGGTCGATGCCCACGACCAGGCCGAAGTGGCCGCGTCGGCCTGCGTCCACGCCGGCGAGAGCATCCTCCACCACGGCCGTACGGGCGGGCTCGGCCCCCAGGCCCCGGGCGGCTTCCAGGAACACGGCGGGGTCGGGCTTGCCCGGCAAGGCGAGACGGGCGGCATCGGTTCCGTCCACCACGAGCTCGAACAGCCCGAGGAGCCCGGCCGCCTCCAGCAAGGAACGGGCGTGCCGGGAAGCCGAGACGGCAGCGCATCGCACGCCCGCCGAGGCCAGAGCGCCGAGTGCGGGCTCCACGTCGGCGAACGGCTGGGCGCCCCGGGTCCGCAGGATCTCCGTGAAGGCCCTCTCCTTGCGGGCGGCGACCGCCCACACCGTTGCGCAGCCCGGCTCATCAGCGGGTGTACCCGAGGGCAGGTCCATGCCCCGGGCGGTCAGGAAGGCCCGGGCCCCGTCGTAGCGGGACTTGCCGTCGACCAGTTCCCGGTACTCCTGGTCCGCGTCGAAGGGCCGCTGCCGCTCTCCGCCGCAGGCCCACGTCTCCTGGCAGCCGTCAAAAGCAGTCTTCCACGCGGCCGCGTGCAGCACGGCCGAGTCGAGCAGCACTCCGTCGGTGTCGAAGACGACGGCCCGGACCGGCTTCACTGATGCGCCACACGGCGACCGGTGATCCGAACGGGAGTGACCGACATCCAGTGCGTGCGCGGTCCGCCCGCCCAGGGCAGGGAGCGCGCGACGGCGTCAAGCCTCTGTATGGCCTCGCCGTCGGTGACGCCGACTACTTCACCGACGGCCAGGACGCTCCAGCCCTGCTTCATCGCGTCGTCGATGTGATCGACCTCGAAGGCGACCTCGGTGCCGGCCGCGCGGGCGAGCAGCGCTTCCCCGGAGGTCCGGAAGGCGATTTCGTTCCCGGCGACGACGTAGTTGACCGGGAAGATGCCGGGGCCTTCCGGGGTGAAGATCGCGACGCGGCCGATGCCGTGTGTGGACAGCAGCCGACGGCACTCGGCCTCGCCGAGCGCGACGAGTTCGGAGTCCAGCCAGGCGGTTCCCCGGCCGGGCGGCTGTTCGGTGGTGGCGCCGGTCAGTTCGGCGACGGTGGTTTCGAGCGCGTCGGCGAGGCGTACGAGCGAACCGGCGCCCGGGTTCGCGGCCTTCTCCTCCAGGTAGGCGACGTACGAGGCGTCCGCCCCGCAGCGGCTGCCCACCTGTTCGCGGGAGAGGCCGAGCTCTGTGCGCCGGGCGGCGATCCGCCGCCCCAGGTCCGTATGTCCGGCTTCCTGGGCGGCGGACGACTTGCGAGCGGTTCTGGGCATGATGGTCACTTCCCCGGGGTCTGCACGGTCACGGTGTTGTGCTGGGGGCCGCCGAGCGCCACCTTGAGGTTCATGACGTCGCCCTCCTCTTCCTGATCTCGTCCAGTACGGGTCACCGTCAGGCTCGCCCGGCGGGCGTGGTGCGCATGGGCCCGACGGCCCCCAGCCGGGGCCCGTCGGGCCCCTCCCGGCGGCGGGATCCCGCGTGGAGGGTGAAGGTCGGGAGCGACCACGCCCGGATCCTCGTCGTCTGCGGGCTCTTCCAGGGTTTCGCGGACCAGCGACGGCGCAACCGGGGGAAGCTGCCCTGCGACGCGTCCGGCATCCACGCCGTGGTCGTCACCCACGCCCACCGGACCACTGCGGCTCCTGGCACCGGTGCCTCGTCCACGGCGAGGAGTCAGCGGCGAGGAGTCAGCGTCCGAAACCCTCCGTGACCGGATCGACCGCAAGCCGGGCCGGACGGCCGCGGTGCCCCGGTCGGGGAGGGCGTCCCGGTCCGCCGACCCGGGCCGGATGGACCCGGCGGTATGCACCGCGCGGCCCTCCCGGAGCCCCTGGGACAGGGGGAGCCTCAAGGTATTCCTGCGCCCCGACGACGAACTCGCCGCCCGAGGTGCGCCGCGAGGTCGTCGAACGACTCTTCCCCGTATCGCACCAAGGCATCAGGGTCACCGTCACCGGCGGGGTCGTCGCCCTTGCCGGCGAGGTCCGCGAGGCGACCCTCATCACCCCTCGCCACCCGCCTGGCCCGAGCGGTCGAAGGCGTCGTCAGCGTGCACTGCGACCTCAGGGCCACCGCGACGCCGCCGTCGTAAATCCGACGGCCGCCACCGAAACCACCTGTCCATCCCTCGCGCCGGCCACAACTCCTGGTCGCACTCGCTCAGCGGCGGACGCGGGGCATGCCCAGGCCGATCCAGGAGATGATCTCGCGCTGGATCTCGTTGTTGCCGCCGCCGAAGGTGAAGATGACCGCGCTGCGGTAGCCGCGTTCCAGCTCGCCGTGCAGGACCGCGCCGGCGGAGCCGTCTTTGAGAGAGCCGGCGGCGCCGACCACCTCCATCAGCCAGGCGTACGCGTCCCTGCGGGCCTCGGAGCCGTACACCTTGACGGCGGAGGCGTCCTGCGGGGTCAGGGTGCCGTCCTGGACGGCACCCACCATCTGCCAGTTGAGCAGTTTCATCGCGTCGAGCCGGGCGTGGGTGCGGGCCAGGCGGCCGCGGACCCAGGAGAGGTCGATGACCCGGCGGCCGTCCGCGAGCTTGGTCCCGGCGGCCCAGCGCTGCACGTCGTGCAGGGCCCGGATGGCCATGGTGCCGTGGGCGGCCAGGGTGACGCGCTCGTGGTTGAGCTGGTTGGTGATCAGACGCCAGCCCTTGTTCTCCTGCCCGACGCGGCGGCTCGCGGGGACCCGGATGTTCTCGTAGTAGCTGGCGGTGGTGTCGTGCGAGGCGAGGGTGTTGATCAGGGTGCAGGAGTAGCCGCGGTCGGAGGTCGGCACGAGGAGCATGGTGATGCCCTTGTGCGCCGGGGCCTGCGGGTCGGTGCGGACGGCGAGCCACACCCAGTCGGCGGTGTCGCCGTTGGTGGTCCAGATCTTCTGCCCGTTGACCACGTACGTGCCGGTCTCCTCGTCGCCCTCGCGGACGGCCTTGCACTTGAGTGCCGCGAGGTCGGTGCCGGCGTCCGGCTCGCTGTAGCCGATGGCGAAGTCGATCTCGCCGGCCAGGATCTTCGGCAGGAAGTACGCCTTCTGCTCGTCGGTGCCGAACTGCATGATGGTCGGCCCGACGGTGTTGAGCGCCATCAGCGGCAGCGGTACGACGGCCTGCGCGGCCTCGTCGAAGAAGATGAACTGGTCCATCGGAGTCATCCCGCGGCCGCCGTACTCCTTGGGCCAGCCGACCCCGAGCCAGCCGTCGGCCCCGAGCCGGCGGATGGTCTCCCGGTAGAAGCGCTTCTGGGCGGCCGGGTCCTCGTAGCGGGCGTAGCCGTCCTCAGGAACCAACTCGGCGAAGTAGGCGCGCAGCTCGGTGCGCAACTGCTGCTGCTCTGGCGTGTATTCGAGGTGCACGGCCCCTCCGGGTGTCTTGCGGTCCGTCCGTCGCTGGCGCAGGGCAGAGTAGAACCTGTTCCAAGAATCCGGAAGGGTCGCCGGGCTGAGGGCTGTCCCGCAGTCCCCGGTGGATCAGCGAGATCTCACCGGCCGACCCCGAGGCCCTGACCCGTTTCGCCAAAGCGCTGCCGGCCGCACGGCAGGCCGGAGGAGCACCGGGGAGAGCGGGTCCGGGTGGATCCGGGGTCGCTGCGGAGCCGTTCGTTCGGCGGACGGCCGCCGCAGGCGGGCGGCTCGGCCTTGCCCGGCCGGCCCGGCGCACCGGTGGAGCAGCTGGTCCTGGACCCGCCCGAGGATCAGGGGGTGCTCGGGCACTTCCCCCTCGACGTACAGGACTTCCTGCAGCGCCCCTTCCTGGCCGGCCGGCGGACCGTCACGGCCGAGTGGTACTACGAGGAGAGCGTCGAGGCCGCGCACACCGGCCTGTTCGTCCTCCTGTGCCTGTCCACCGACCGCCATGTCACCGCGATCGAGGCCCGCCGCACCCTGGACCGGGGCGCGACACCGGACCGGGCCCGGTGGCACTCCCTCACCTGCCACCAGGCCCGGCTCACCCCCCGCTGACCCTCGCGGGCCCGGTCAGGGAAGGAAGACCACCGAGCGCAGCTTCAGCCGCTCCGAGCCGCGGCCGGTGAACGCGCGCAGGTCGAAGTGGTCGCCCGTGCAGTCGGCCTCGGTGAATACCCGGGCGACGGCGTTGGTCCGGTTGCGCGGGGAGAAGGCCGGCTCGGAGGAGTTCGGGTCCGCGGCCTCGGGGATGACGACGCACTCGTCGCTCTCCGGGTCGAAGAGCCGCTCCTGCCGCGGCTGCCCGTCCAGACCGACGTAGGAGTACTCGAACTCGCCCGTGGCGGCACTGGCCGAGCCGGGGACGGCGATGAGGAGGGTGAGGGCGCTGGCGGCAGCGACCACGGCGGTGCGGAGACGCATGGGGTGATCCCTTTCGGACGGCGACGCGGAAGGCGACGGTGATCACGCTAGGGGTCGCCGAGCATGATCAAACGGTTCTTCCGCGCCACCGGAAAGGGTGGTTTTGCTTCCCTGTTGTCCAGGGCATTTACACCCCTTGGCGTGCCCCACGGTCAGTTCAGCGCGGTGATCATCGCCGCGGCCGTCGCCGCCATCGCCGTCCGGGCGGCCGTCAGGTACGGGCGCGGGTCCGCCGGGGTCAGGTGGGTGCGGATGGCCTCGGTCATGGCCAGGTTCAGCGCGGTACCGATGTTGACCTTGCGGATGCCGCCCGCCACCGCGGCCGCGAGCTCCGCGTCCGGCAGGCCCGAGGAGCCGTGCAGCACGAGCGGCACGTCCACGTTCTTGGCCAGCCGCGCCAGCAGCGAGTGGTCCAGCGCGGCGGTGCGGCTGGTCATCGCGTGACTGCTGCCGATCGCGACGGCCAGCGCGTCGACACCGGAGTCGGCCACGAACCGGCGGGCCTCGTCCGGATCCGTCCGGGCACCGGGCGCGTGCGGGTCGAGGGGGGCGGCGCCGTTCTTCCCGCCCACCTCGCCCAGCTCGGCCTCGACCCACAGCCCGTTGGCGTGCGCCCAGTCGGCCGCGGAGCGGGTGGCCTCCAGGTTCTCCGCGTACGGGAGCTGCGCGGCGTCGTACATCACCGAGCTGAACCCGGCGTCCGCGGCCTGCCGGAGCAAGTCGGGGCTCTTGACGTGGTCCAGGTGCAGGCCGACCGGGATCCCGGCGGCCTCCGCACACGCGGCAGCGGCGCGCGAGATGGGCAGCAGCTGCCCGCCTCGGAACTTCACGGCGTTCTCGCTCAGTTGCAGGATGACCGGAAGGCCCGCCCGTTCCGCCCCTGCGACGACGGCCTCGGCGTGCTCGAGGGTGATGATGTTGAACGCGGCGACGGCGCGGCCCGCGGCGGCCGCATCCAGGACGAGCGTCCCGGCAGGCACGAGGCTCATCGGACCGCCTCCTCACCGGCGGTGAGGATCACCGAGCGGGTCAGATTCCGCGGCTGGTCCGGATCCAGGTCCTGGTGGGCCGCGACGGCGATCGCCAGCCGGTGGACCCGTACCAGCTCGGCGAGCGGGTCGAGCCGCCCGGCCACCCACTGGCCGCCGGTGGCCCGCACCTGCTCGGCGAGCCCTTCGGGGGCTTCGCCGAGCGACCAGGTGAGGGTGCCGGGCCCGGTGACGCTGATCGGCCCGTGCCGGTACTCCATCGCGGGATACGACTCGGACCAGGACAGGGAGGCCTCGCGCATCTTCAGCGCGGCCTCGTTGGCGAGGCCCACGCTCCAGCCGCGGCCGAGGAAGGTGAACTGCCCGCGGCTCGCCGCCTGTTCGGGCAGCGGCTCGGCGAGGGCGGTGCGGGCGTCGGCTACAGCGGCGGCGGTGTGCCGGCCGACGTGGGCGCGCAGCAGGGTCAGGGCGGTGGTCGCGAAGCGGGTCTGCACGACGGACTGCTCGTCGGCGAAGTCGAGGACGACGAGCTCGTCGGCGAGGGTCATCACCGGGGTCGCCGGATCCCCGATGACCGCGGTCGTGCGCACTCCGGCGTCCCGCAGCCCGGCCAGCAGGTCCAGCACCTCGGTGGTGGTGCCGGACCGGGTGAGCGCGACGACCCGGTCGTAGCGGCGGTGCCGGGGGAACTCCGAGGCGGGGAAGGCATCGGTCTCCCCCTGACCCGCCTCCTCGCGCAGGGCGGCGGCGGCCTGGGCCATGTAGTACGAGGTCCCGCACCCGACGATCGCGGTACGCTCCCCCGGCTGCGGCAGCACCGCCCGCTGGGCCGGGGCCAGTTCGGCGGCCCGCTCCCAGCACTCGGGCTGCGTGCCCAACTCGTACGCGACGTGGCTCATGGCGGCTCCCTGGCCCGGTGGGTGCATTGTCTGTGCATCTGTGCGTTTTCCTGCAAGGTAGCGGGCCGTTTCGCGCAACTTCAAGCATCTCGGGGTTGATCTGCTGAGTTAATGTCGACGCGTAGGCCAATGGAGCACCCGGCGGAGACCCGTCGGAGCACACGCGAGGGGGTCGATCACCGTGGGGTCCATGACCCGCAAGGAGCGCTGGCAGACGCTGCTGGATCTGCTGGTGGAGCGGGGCGAGCTGGAGGTCGAGCCGGCCGCGCAGACCCTCGGCGTGTCCGCCGCGACCATCCGCCGCGACCTCGACCAGCTCGCCGAGCAGCAGCTGCTGGTCCGCACGCGCGGCGGGGCGGTGGTGCACGGCGTCTCGTACGAACTCCCCCTGCGCTACCGGACGTCCCGCCGCGCCGCCGAGAAGCAGCGCATCAGCAAGGCGGTGGCGGAGCTGATCACCCCGGGCGAGGTGATCGGCTTGACCGGCGGCACGACGACCACGGAGGTCGCCCGCGCCCTGGCCGGCCGCCCGGACCTCGCGTCGGGCTCGCCGGCGCTGACGGTGGTGACCAACGCGCTCAACATCGCGGGCGAGCTCGTCATCAGGCCGCAGTTCAAGATCGTCCTGACGGGCGGGGTCGCCCGCCCCCAGTCGTACGAGCTGACCGGCCCGCTGGCGCAGCAGGTCCTGGGCCAGCTGACGATGGACACGGCGGTCGTCGGCGTGGACGCGTTCGACCCGACCGACGGCGCGGCGACCCGCCACGAGGACGAGGCCGCGATGAACCGCCTGCTGTGCGAACGGGCCCGCCGGGTGGTCATCGCGGCGGACTCCAGCAAACTGGCGGTCCGCGCCTTCGCCCGCATCTGCCCGACGCAGTCGGTGGACGTCCTGGTCACGGACACGGGCCTCCCGGACGCGGTGGCAGCGGAATTCGAGGCGGCGGGGGTGGAGGTACGAAGGGTTTAGGGGCGCGGGGGTTTCGGGGTCTGGGCCGGCAGGGCGGGGGTGGCACACGGAACAGGACCGGGGCGGCGGGGCGCCCGGAGGCGCGCTCCGCGAAACGGCCTGCGCGGCGGGGATGGGCCGAGTGGCGCCCTGCCGCCTCGGCACCGGAAGGCCCGACGGGTTTTGGCCCCTGCGGGGCCGCATGGGGGTCGCGCAGGGTCGCCGACGGGCACCTGCGGGCGATCTGAGGCCAGGAGGGGTCCAGATGGAGTCGGATGACGGATTTCTCGGCCTCACACTCCGAGAGGTGATCATTCACCCCCCAACCGGCTACCAAAACGGAACAAACAACCCGCACTCGCGTCGTGGGGGACGTCTGTAGCGATCGTGGGCGGCTTATGAGCGGCCACAGACGGCCGCCGGACGCCAAACCGGGCGAAGCACGTAGCGATCTGACGCGTCCACGGGCCCACCGCGCACTACATGGTCATCTCATCGCTGCCTGGTGCGGCTCGACCCCGCCCGGACCCGGAACGTCTGACGTATGGGCCCTTGAGGGAGCCTTCCCCTCCCCGCGCCCCCGGCACCGGTCCGGGACGGTGGTCCTGGTGGGCCGGCTCCGGACGACGGGGAGCCGCCGGGCGGCATCTCTGACGGGCCCGTCCCTGGATCCGAACCTCCCGGCCATCCTTCGGGGGCTTCCCGGCAGTCTTCGTCTTTCCGGGGTGGGCCGGGCAGTCAAGGGTGGAGCGCAGCGACATCGCGAAGCGACGCGACGAAGGAGCGCCCTTGACGGCCCGGACCGCACCGGAAGGACAGTGGACTGACGGGACGCCCCCGGACACTCCACCGGCTGGCCGACACCGACCGTGCCGGTCCCGCCCCCGCCCCCGGTCGGCCGGGGGTGGGCGGCCGTGTCGGTCCCGCCAACACCCGCCCCCGCGGCCTCGTCCCCTCAGTGCGGCGGCAGCCGGCCCGCTTCGTGGCCCAGGGCCGCCAGGACCGGGGCGATCAGGGGGTGGGATTCCGCGCCGCGGCGGGTTGCCGCGAAGACCCTGCGGGTGGGCGCCGAGCCCGATACCGGGCGGACCTGGACCTCCTTGAGGTCCATCCCCCGCAGCGCCGAGCGCGGTACCAGGGCCACGCCCGCCCCGGCGCCCACCAGTGCCGTCACGGCGCGGAAATCGTCCGAGGAGTGCACGAACCGGGGCTGGAAGCCCGCGAATTCACAGGCGAGCAGGGTCACGTCATGGCACGGGTTCCCGGGATACTGACCCACCCAGTCCGAGTCGGAGAGGTCCGCCAGCGGTACCTCGGGGAGCACGGCCAGGGGGTGTCCCGAGGGGAGCACGGCGTCGAAGGGCTCCGCGTACAGCGGGAGGACCGAGAGGCGGCCGTCGTCGGCGCCCGGGGCGCCGCGGTACTCGACCGCCAGCGCGAGGTCGGCCTCGCCGTCCAGCAGCAGCGGCAGACTCTGGTCGCCCTCCGCGTCCCGGACGCGCAGGCGGATGCCCGGGTGCTCCCGGGCGAGGCGGGCGATGGCCGGGGCGAGGACCTCGGCGATACCGGTCGCGAAGGCGGCCACCGTGACCTCGCCCGCCGCGCCTCCCGCGTAGGCCGCGAGCTCGGCTTCGGCGCGCTCCAGCTGGGCGAGGACCTCGTGGGCGTGCCCGAGCAGGATTTCGCCCGCCGCGGTCAGCCGTACTCCCCGGCCGCTGCGGGTCAGCAGCACGTGCCCGGTCTCCTGCTCCAGCGCCGCGAGCTGCTGCGAGACGGCGGAGGGGGTGAGGTACAGGGCTGCGGCCGCGGCGGTCACCGTACGGTGGTCCGCCACGGCCCGCAGAATGCGCAGCCGGCGGGGGTCGATCACCCCACCATTCTCGCAGGTGGAGCAGGTGGAGCAGGCCGCCCAGGCCGCCCAGGCCGGTCAGGCCGGTCAGGCCGCCCAGGCCGCCCGCACCGGTCAGGCCCCGGAAGCCGCCAGCGCCGCCCGGGCGTCGACGAAGGCGGCGACCGCGCGCTCCACGTCGGCCGTGGAGTGGGCCGCCGAGAGCTGGACGCGGATCCGCGCCGCGCCCATGGGAACCACCGGGTAGGAGAAGCCGATCACGTACACGCCGCGCTCCAGCAGCAGTTCGGCCATCCTGCTGGCCTCGGCCGCGTCGCCGATCATCACCGGGGCGATGGCGTGGTCGCCGGGGAGGATCTCGAAGCCGGCCTCGGTCATCTTCGTACGGAAGAGCGAGGTGTTGGCGGCGAGCTGCTCGCGCAGGTCACCGGCCGACTCCAGCAGGTCCAGCACCTTCAGGGAGGCGGCGGCGATGACCGGGGCGAGGGAGTTGGAGAAGAGGTACGGGCGCGAGCGCTGGCGCAGCAGCTCGACGATCTCGGTGCGGGCCGCGACGTAGCCGCCGGACGCGCCGCCGAGGGCCTTGCCGAGGGTGCCGGTGATGATGTCGACGCGGTCCATGACCCCGTGCAGCTCCGGCGTGCCGCGACCGCCGGGGCCGACGAAGCCGACGGCGTGCGAGTCGTCGACCATGACCATGGCGTCGTAGCGCTCGGCCAGGTCGCAGATCTCGGCGAGCGGGGCGACGTAGCCGTCCATGGAGAAGACGCCGTCGGTGACGATCAGCTTCCGGCGGGCGCCGCCCTCGGTGGCCTCCTTCAGGCGGGCTTCGAGCTCCGCCATGTCGCGGTTGGCGTACCGGAAGCGGCGGGCCTTGGACAGGCGGATGCCGTCGATGATCGATGCGTGGTTGAGGGCGTCGGAGATCACCGCGTCCTCGGCGCCGAGCAGGGTCTCGAAGACGCCGCCGTTGGCGTCGAAGCAGGAGGAGTAGAGGATCGTGTCCTCCTGGCCGAGGAACGAGGACAGGCGTGCCTCGAGCTCCTTGTGCACCTCCTGCGTACCGCAGATGAAGCGGACCGAGGCCATGCCGTAGCCCCACCGGTCCAGCGCGTCCTTGGCGGCCGCGACCACCTCGGGGTGGTCGGCCAGGCCCAGGTAGTTGTTGGCGCAGAAGTTGAGGACCTCACCGGGGGCGCCGCCGGCGGTCACCGCGACGGCCGCGCTCTGCGGGGTGCCGATGACGCGCTCGGGCTTGTGCAGGCCCGCGGCGCGGATCTCGTCGAGGGTGGTGCGGAGGTCCTCGCGGACGGTCTCGAACATGGTGCGGTGCTCGCTTTCTCCTGGTGCGGCGGTGGCAGAGGAAGGAGGGGGCCGGGCCCCGCGGAGGGGGGAGGGTGGGCGGGGCCCGGCCGGAGGGAAATGGTCTACGGGGCGAGACGGGGCGGGACGCCGTGAGACAGGGCGGGACGCCGTGAAAAAGGCGGTGAAAGACGAGGTGAAAGCGGGGTGAAAGACGGAGCGAAAGGAGACGGCCGGGCCGTCTACGCCGTCCAGTCCAGGATGATCTTGCCGCTGCGGGCGGTGGCCGCCTCGTCGAACGCGGCCTCGAAGTCGCGGTGCGAGTAGCGGCCGGTGATGACCGGGCTGAGGTCGAGCCCGCCTTCGAGCAGCACCGTCATCGCGTACCAGGTCTCGAACATCTCGCGGCCGTAGATGCCCTTGATCGTGATCATCGAGGTGACGACCTTCGCCCAGTCCACCGGGAACTCCTGCGCGGGCAGGCCCAGCATGGCGATCCGGCCGCCGTGCGTCATGTTGTCGATCATGTCGCGCATGGCCTCGGCGCGGCCGGACATCTCCAGGCCGATGTCGAAGCCCTCGCGCAGGCCCAGCCGCGCCTGCGCGTCGGCGATCGTCGCCTTCGAGACGTCGAGCGCGAGCGTGGCGCCGGCCTTGCGGGCGATCTCGAGGCGCTCGGGGCTGACGTCGGTGATCACGACGTTGCGCGCACCGGCGTGCTTGGCGACGGCCGCCGCCATGATCCCGATCGGGCCCGCGCCGGTGATCAGCACGTCCTCGCCGACCAGCGGGAACGACAGCGCCGTGTGGACCGCATTGCCGAACGGGTCGAAGATCGCCGCCACGTCCAGGTCCACCGCGGTCCGGTGCACCCACACGTTCTGCGCGGGCAGAACGACGTACTCCGCGAAGGCGCCGTCGCGCCCGACGCCGAGGCCGACCGTGCTGCGGCACAGGTGGCGGCGCCCGGCCAGGCAGTTGCGGCACTTGCCGCACACCAGGTGGCCCTCGCCGCTGACCAGCGCGCCGATCTCGATGTCCTGGACGTCAGCGCCGAGGGCGGCGACCTCGCCCACGAACTCGTGGCCGAGCACGAGCGGGGTCTTGACCGCGCCCTGCGCCCAGCCGTCCCACGAGCGGATGTGCAGGTCGGTACCGCAGATACCGGTCCGCAGCACCTTGATCAGCACGTCGCCGGGGCCGTACTCGGGCTCGGGAACGTCCATGAGCCACAGCCCGGGCTCGGCCTTGTGCTTGACGAGTGCCTTCATGGGGGTGGCTCCAGGCATGCGGAGGGGACGTTGCAACCACCGGGGCGGGTGCGACGTATCGACAGGGACCAATCTGCCGAGCGCGGAGGTGATCAGTCCATCGAGGATTTCTTAAGCGGGTCGACAGCCCAGCTTCACGCCTATGCTCCTCACGTGAAGGGCTGTGGCCTGGGCAGGGGCCTGCGGCCGGGGCAGGGAATGGGGAGGTGAGGGGCGTGCCGAGTCTGCGCAGCAGAGCGCTTTCGGTCGCGCTGATCGCGGCGGGACGGCGAAGACGGTTCGCGAGTGCCGAGGCGGTACGCGCGCGGGTGGCCGAGTCGGCCCGCCGGCCGGCGTCGCACCTGCCGCCGCGCTCGCTGGGCCGGGTCGCCGAGGTCTCCCGCACCTTCGTCGGTGCCTGGCCGGTGTACGACGCCTCGCCGCGCGGGGTCGAGCCTGCGGCCCAGGTGCTGTACGTGCACGGCGGCGGGTACATCAACGAGCTGGTCCGGCCGCACTGGGCGATGATCCGGACCCTGGTCACGGAGGCGCAGGCCCGCGTCGTCGTACCGGCGTACATATTGGCCCCGCGCGGCACCGCCGACCGGACGGTTCCGGTGGCCGCGGACCTGCTGAGCGGCCTGATCGCGAGCGGCGAGGCGGGCGGGACCGTGCTCATCGGGGACGCCGCGGGAGCCGGGATGGCGCTGGCCGCCGCCCAGCGGCTGCGCGACCGTACGGGGGCGCAGCCGTCGCGGATCGTGCTGATCTCGCCCTGGCTGGACCTGACCATGAGCCACCCGGACCAGGCGGCCATCGAGGCGGCCGACCCGGTGCAGGCCCGTCCGGGGCTGCTGGAGGCCGGCCGGCTGTACGCGGGCACCCTGGCCACCGACGACCCGCAGGTCAGCCCCCTGCACGGCTCCTTCGCGGGGCTGGCTCCGCTGACGGTGTTCACCGGCACCCGGGACGTGCTGACCACCGACAGCCGGGAGCTGCTGCGCCGGGCCCGTGCGGACGGGATCGAGGTGGAGTTCCACGAGGAGCCGGGGCTGCCGCACGGGTACCCGCTGCTGCCGGTGCCGGAGGGGCGGGCTGCCCGGGACCGGATCGTGGAGCTGATCAGGTCGGCCGCCGACGAGTGACGGCCGGCCGGGCCGGCCGACGGTCCGTGGGCCGGTCCGTGAGCCGGGCCTTGGGGCGGGCCGTGCGGTGGGCCGTCACGCCGTGCAGGTCATCAGCGAGCTGATCGGCCAGGCACGGTAGGCGGTCCAGTACGCCTCGTCCCGGGCGCCGTCGGCGGGCGGGGTCCGGTTCGGCTGCCAGCCGACCGTGGAGAAGCCCGCCTCGACCGCGGCCTCGGCGAAGTCGGCGTGCGCCCATTCGCGGAACTCGAAGTCCACCGAGGGCTGGGTCAGGAACTGCGCCTTCAGCAGCGGCGCGTCGCCTTCGTGGACGCGGTCGACGATCCGGAGCCCGTACGGCGACCAGTCGACGTTCGGGTACGCGCCGGCGTTGGGCACGATGGCCAGCAGCCGGCCGCCGTCGCGCAGGTTGGCCCGGATGGACCGGAACATGGCGTGCAGGGCGGACCGGTCGGTGGCGTAGTTGAACAGGTACACGGCGGTGGCCAGGTCGAAGGGGCCCATCTGCGGCAGCTTGACGGCGTCGGCGACCACGTATTCGATAGGCGCGGCTTCCATGGGCGCGGCCTCGATCTGCGCGGCCTCGATGCGCGCGGCCTCGCTCTGCGCGGCTTTGATGGTCGCGGCTTCGATCTGCGCGGCGTGCGCGGACGGTGCCCCGGCGGACGCTGCCCCGGCCGGCGCGGCTTCCATGGGCGTGGCCTCGATGCGCGCGGCCCCGATGGACGGTGCTCTGCCGGCTCCGGCGACACGTACCCCGCCGTCCACCCCGTCCACCCCGTGCACACCGGACGCACTGTCCGCGTCGAGTACGCCGTGCGCCCGGGCCAGGCGGATCATCTCCTCGGAGCTGTCCACGCCGACCGTCCGGCGGGCCCCGCCGCGGGCCAGCAGCCGCGTGTTGTAGCCGTATCCGCAGGCCAGGTCGAGGGTGTCGAGCCCCCGCACCCCGCCGAGCGCGTCGAGCGCACCGAGCAGGGTGTGGGTGTCGGCCGCGGAGAAGGCCGCCGTGGTCTTCGACTCCACGATGCGCTCGCCGATGCTGTCGTACTGGAACCGCATGCTCTGCCTTCCGTGGCGGGGTGGGACGCGTGCGTATCGTGCCCCGGAGCGCGGCCGGCGAGGGCGCGTGCGGCGGCCCGTCCCCCCGATGGGGGAGGCGTTCGGGTCAGTGCGTACGGCGTACGGGGTGTCCGGCGCCCGCCGGGAGCAGTTCGCGGGCGCAGCCGCGCAGCCCGGCGTGGGCCGGGCCGACGGCGTGGGCCGGGCCGACGGCGTGGGCCGGGCCGACGGCGTGGCGCGGGCTGCGGACTCCGGGATGCACCGTTCGGCGTGGGGAGCGCATGCTGACTGTGTGACGGCGAGAGCGGACAGCGGCCCCGCCAAAGACGCCACGGCCCGGGTGCTCGCACGGGCCTCCGTCGATGCGGTGCAGGCCGTCGGCGGGTTTGCGGGCGGGGTCTACCTGCGCTCCGGCGCCGAGGGACCGCTGCTGCTGTCCGTGGTCACGGGGCTGCCGGGACGGCTGTTCCGCCCGTGGTGGCGGATACACGTGAACCGCCCGTACCCGGTCGCCGAGGCCTACCGCTCCGGACAGCCGGTGCACCTGCCCGACGCGGAGGCGACCATGCAGCGGTTCCCGCAGATGGCGGCCGGGTTGCCGTTTCCGTTCGGCTCCCTGTACGAGCCGGTCATCGCCGGGCCGGAGCGGTTCGGGGTGCTCTTCGTCCTGCGCCCCTCAACCCCAGGGGTCCGGGTCGACGCCGCCGACCGGGAAGGGCTGCGCGCCGCCGCCGACGAGCTGGCCCGGGAGCTCACCGCGCTCACCGCGGCCGGGGACCCGGTGCTCTGGAGCGGCGATCCGATCGGCGTACCGTCGCCCGCCCGGGCCCAAGGTGCCCGCGAGGCCGTGGAGCGGCTCACACAGGCGGTGCTGTCCGTGGACCGCGAGGGCAGGATCCGCTACATCAACACCGCTGCCGCCACCCTGCTCGGCCTCGGCGCGGCGGAGCTGCGCGGGCGGGTGCTGTGGGAGGCCCTGCCCTGGCTCGGCCATCCGGCGTACGAGGACAACTTCCGGGCGGTCTTCATGTCCGGCGAGCCGGTGCGCTTCCCGGCCCAGCGCGGCCGCCAGCAGCCCGGGGACTGGCTGGCGGTCGGCCTGTACCCGAGCCCCGACGGGGTGACGGTCACGATCGGCTCCGCCGAACAGCCCGCCTACACACCCGGTGCACCCGGGTCGGTGGTCCGGCCGGACGCGGGCCCGGGTTCGCCGGCCGACCGTGCTTCGGCCCTGTACCGGCCGGTGGCCCTCGCGATCGCGCTGACGGAGGCGGTCACGGCCCGCCAGGTGTCGGCGGTGGTCACCCAGGAGCTGCTGCCCGCCTTCGGCGGCCGACAGCTGGCGATCTACCTGCTCAACGAGCGGCATCTGCACCTGGCGTGGGAGACCGGCTTCCCGCAGGGCTTCCTGGACCGCTTCGACGGAGTGGGGCTCGATGTCCGCCTGCCGGGCGTGGAGACCCTGACCTCGGGCCGACCGATGTTCTTCGAGTCGATGGAGCACCTGGCGGCCGCCTACCCGGGAATCCCGCTGGACGCCCATGTCGGGGCCCGCGCGTTCCTGCCGCTGATCGCCTCGGGGACGCCCGTGGGCTCGTGCATCCTCGGTTTCGACGTGCCCCGCGATTTCAGCCCCGAGGAGCGTACGGTGCTGACCGCGCTGGCCGGGCTGATCGCGCAGGCCCTGGAGCGGGCGCAGCGCTACGACTCCGAGGCGGCGATGGCCCGCGGACTGCAGGCGGCGCTGCTGCCGCACCGGCTGCCGGTGAGCCGCACCGTGGACACGGTGGCCCGGTATCTGCCCGGCACGGTCGGCATGGACGTGGGCGGCGACTGGTACGACGTGATCGAGACGAGAGACGGCCTGCTGGCGCTGGTCATCGGGGACGTCCAGGGGCACGGGGTGGCGGCGGCCGCGACCATGGGGCAACTGCGCAGCGCCGTACGGGCCTTCACCCTCGCCGGCAGTTCGCCGGACGAGGTGATGGCGGGCACCAACCGGCTGCTGATCGGCCTGGACCCCGGCCAGTTCGCCAGTTGCTGCTACGTGCTGCTCGACCCGGTGACGGGCCGGGCACGGGCCGTCCGGGCCGGGCATCCGCAGCCGCTGCTGCGCCACGCGGACGGGCGGGCCGAGGTGCTGGACCTGCCGGGCGGGGTGGTGCTCGGCATCGACATGGGTGCCACGTACCCGGTGACGGAGCTGCGGCTGGCGAAGGGCGCGATGCTCGCCCTGTACACGGACGGGCTGGTCGAGGAGGCGGGAGCGGACATCGACCTCGGCGTGGAGCGGCTGCGGGCGGCGCTGGCCGCGGCCCGGCCGTCGCCGCTGACGGAGACGGCCGACCGGCTGGTCACCGAGGCGGGGAATTCCGCAGACCGGCCGGACGACATCGCCCTGCTGCTGGCCCTGCGTACGGCCGGCCGGCCTTCCGCGAGCGCCTGAGCCTTCCGCGAACGCCTGACCCGGAAGGCTTTGCGGGTGCCCACTCCTTGGGCAGGTGGTGTCGGCGCGGGTACATGTCGGCAAAGCGGAAGAAAATTCGCCCGCGCTCCGCTGCGGTTCCCGCACCCGGACTCTGTGCAGCATTTACGCGGTCTTAACACCGTCGTAGGCCTGCCGCAGCGGGGCGGAACGATGGAATCCGCAGGAGAGCTGCTATTGACCTGCGGATCTCGCAGGGATTCGATATCGGCCCGGGAGCCACTGAACCACTCTGCTCACCACCGCCTCGGAGGCGATACCGCTCCCGCACCTCAGCTCACCGCACCTGCCGATCGGAACCCCGCACCGATGTCTGAAACGATCAGCGCCCCTCAGGCCCTCGCGCCCGCCACCGGGCCCGTCCCCCAGAAGCTCAAGCGTTCCATCGGCGTCGTCGGCGGCACACTGCTGACGCTCTCGTGCGTGACGCCCGCATCGACCCTGTTCGTCGTCGTGCCCGACCTGTTCGCCAGCCTCGGCACGTGGACGGCCCTCACGATCGCCATCGGCTCGCTGCTCTGCATCGGCGTCGCGTTCTGCTACTCGGAGCTCGGCACCCTGATCCCCAGCGCCGGCGGCGAGTACGCGATGGTGTCGACACTGGCGGGCCGGCTGGCCGGGTGGCTGGTGTTCGTACTCTCGCTCCTGGTCGTGATGATCGTGCCGCCCGTGATCGCCATGGGTACGGCCGACTACCTGGCGCCGATCGTGCACATACCGGCCCCGGTCGCGGGCGGCGGCGTGATGCTACTCGCCACCCTCGCCGGCCTTCTCGACCTGCGGGCCAACGCCTGGATCACCGGCATCTTCCTGGTGCTGGAGGTCGTCGCCGCCGCGCTGGTCGCCGTACTCGGCTTCGCGCACAGCGAGCGGGGCACCGGTGCGCTCGTGCACGGCACGGTCGCGGCCGAGGGCGGCGGTACGTCCACGGTGACCGCGATGATGGTCGTCTCCGGGCTCGCCATCGCCCTGTTCATCACCCAGGGCTTCTCGACCGCCGTCTACCTGTCGGAGGAACTCGAGAACCCGCGGCGCAACGTCGCCCGCACGGTGCTCGCCACCCTCGCCATCTCCACGGCCGTCATCCTGATCCCGGTCATCGCCATCACCGTCGGCGCCCCCGACCTCTCCGCGCTGACCGAGGGCGACCTCGGCGGCATGGTCACCGCCTGGTCCAACTCGGCCGTCGGCACCTTCGTCAGCCTCTGCGTCGCCCTCGCCATCATCAACGCGGGCATCGTCATGGTGATCCAGAACTCCCGGGTGCTGTTCGCCTCCGCCCGTGACAAGGCGTGGCCCGAGCCGGTCAACCACGCGCTGTCCAAGCTCGGCCGCTTCGGTTCCCCGTGGGTGGCCACGCTCCTCGTCGGCGTCCCGGGTGCGGCGCTGTGCTTCGTCAACCTCGACACCCTGTACGGGGTCACGGGCGTCTCGGTGACCGGCATGTACCTGCTGGTCGCGGTGGCCGCGCTGTTCGCCCGGCGCGGCGCGCACCGCGAGGTGGGTGCCTGGCGGATGCCGCTGTGGCCGGCGGTGCCGATCGTGCTGATCGCCGTACTCGCGTACATCCTGACCCAGCAGGAGACCCAGTACCTGCTGTGGACCGGCGGGATCACCGCCGTGGCCACGCTCTACTGGGCGCTGTACCTGCGGCCGCGGCAGGACACCCGCTGGCTGGTCAGCATCCCCGAGGACGGCGAGTCCGCCGCTGCCTGACCCCGCTCATCGACGGGGGCTGACGGGGTCGACGGGGTCACTTCCCGTCGGCCCCGTCGATGCTGATGACGACCTTGCCGAAGGGGGAGGCCGTCGCGTACTCGCGGTAGGCCGTCCGGGCCTCCTCGAAGGGGTGCACGCGGTCGATGACCGGGCGCAGCCCGTGGGCGGCGACCGCCCGGTTCATGTCCTCGAACTGGGTGCGGCTGCCGACGAACACCCGGCGGATCGTGGCGAGGCTCGACGCGTACGCCGCGTGCGAGATCTCGATCCCGGCCTTGCCGGCGCTGGCGGTGATCAGCAGGGCGATCTGCCCGTACAGGGCACTCGCCCGTACCGACTGCTCGATGGTCTCGGGGCCGCCCGTCTCGACCACCAGGTCGGCGCCGATGCCGCCTGTGAGCTCCCGTACGGCCTGGCCCCAGTCGGGGTTGCGCCGGTAGTCGACGACCTCGTCGGCGCCGAGTGCCTTGAGCCGGTCCGCCTTGTCGGCGCTGGAGGTGGTCGACACCACCCGGCAGCCCAGCAGCTTCGCGAACTGCACGGCGAAGAGGGAGACCGGGCCGGTCCCGAGGGTCAGTACGGTCTGGCCGGGACGCAGTGGTTCGCCGCCGGTCAGCGCGTGCCAGGCGGTGACCCCCGCGCAGGGCAGGGTGGCCGCCTCCTCCCAGGTCAGGTGGTCCGGGACGCGGACCGCCCACTGCTCGTCGAGTACGGCGTACTCCGTGAGCATGCCGTCGAGGGTGCAGCCGGGCTGGTCGAAGGCGTCCGGGGTGATCCGGCCGGTGCGCCAGCGCGGGAAGTACGCGCAGGACACGCGGTCGCCGACCGTGAACCGGGTCACCGCCTCCCCGACGGCGACCACCTCCCCGGCGCCGTCGCTGAGCGGGACCACGCCGGGTGCGGCGGGCAGCGGGTAGCGCTGGTCGAGGATGAGCAGGTCCCGCTTGTTGAGGGAGGCGGCCCGCACGGCGACCACGATGCCGGTGGGCCCGGCCGGCTCGGGCCGGGGTCCGCCGGAGTCGCGGAGCACGATTCCGTCGATGCCGCCGAATGCTTCCAGGTGGTACGAGCGCATCCCATCCTCCGGGGCTGTCGGTGCTGTTCCGTCGCAGCTCAGGTTCCGGGGCCGGGGACACGCCCGGCAATTCCCTCCGGGGAATCGCCGGGTCCGCCGGGCGGGGGCTAGAAAGGGCACATGGCCACTGCACCCACTCCGTTCGCCCGTGAGGTCCGCCGGCGGCGCGCACTGCGCCGGATGAGCCAGCTCGAACTGGCCACCCAGGCCGGGACCACCCAGCGGCATCTCAGTTTCATCGAGAGCGGCCGCTCGATGCCGGGCCGGGCGATGGTGGTGCGGCTCTCCGAGTCCCTCGGGCTGACGCTGCGGGAGCGCAACTCCATGCTGCTGAGCGCCGGTTATGCGCCGGCGTACGCCGAGTCGCCGCGCGAGGACGCCGCCATCGAGCCGGCCATGGAGGCCCTGCGGTCCATCCTGACCGGGCATCTGCCGTACCCGGCGGTGGTCGCCGGTCCGCGCGGCGAACTCGTCCTGGCGAACAGCGCGTTCGGCGTGCTGAGCGAGGGCGCGGCCGCGCACCTGCTCGCGCCGCCGGTGAACGTGCTGCGGCTCGCGCTGCATCCCGAGGGGATGGCGCCGCGCGTGGTGAACCTGGCGGCGTGGGGGCGGCACATCACGGAGAGCCTGCGGGCCCGGGCCACCGCCCATCCGGACGCGGAACTCGACGCGCTGATCGAGGAGTTGACCGGGTACCTGCCCGCGATCGCACCGCCGGGGCCGGACCACCTGGGCTTCGCGGTGCCGCTGCGGCTGCGTACGGGCGGGGGCGAACTGCGGCTGCTGACGACGCTGACGTCGTTCGCCACGGCGGTGGATGTCACGCTGGCCGAGCTGCACCTGGAGGCCTTCCTCCCGGCCGACGCCGCGACCGCCGGCCTCCTGCACCGACGCGCGGCCGCCACCCCCGCCTGACCCCGCTCCGCGACCCCGCTCCCGCCCGAACCCTCCCCCTCTCCCCTGGCGGTGGCCGGGGGAGTTTCGGGACCGGCCGCGGGGGGTCAGCCCTACGGGAACGGGGTGAGGGTCCGGCCCAGGGTGAGGGCCGTGTTCACCAGGCCTACGTGGCTGAACGCCTGTGGGAAGTTGCCGAGTTGGCGTCCCATCACCGGGTCGTACTCCTCCGCGAGCAGCCCCACGTCGTTGCGTACGGCCAGCAGCCGCTCGAACAGCTCCCGCGCCTCCTTCTCCCGTCCGGTCATGTGCAGGGCGTCGGCCAGCCAGAACGAGCAGGCCAGGAAGGCCCCTTCGTCACCCGGCAGCCCGTCCACCGACGGGCCCTCGGTGCTGTAGCGGCGGACCAGGCCGCTGCTGCCGAGCTCCGCCCGGACCGCGTCGACCGTGCCGATCACCCGCGGGTCGTCCGGTGGCAGGAACCCGACCCGCGGGATGAGCAGGGTGGCCGCGTCCAGCTCGCGGGAGCCGTAGTACTGCGTGAAGGTGCCCCGCACGGGGTCGAAGCCGTTCTCGATCACATCCCGGTGCACCTCCTCCCGCATGGTCCGCCACCGCTCCACGTCGCCGTGCAGAGAGGGGTCGCTCTCCAGCGTGCACACGGCCCGGTCGGCGGCGACCCACGCCATCACCTTGGAGTGCACGAAGTGCCGGCGCGGCCCGCGCACCTCCCACAGGCCCTCGTCCGGCCGACGCCAGTTGCGCTCAAGGAAGTCGAGGAGCGCGAGCTGGATCCGCCACGAGTGCCTCTCCGCGGGCAGTCCGTTCGACCGGGCCAGGTAGAGGGAGTCGAGGACCTCCCCGTACACGTCGAGCTGGAGCTGGTCCACGGCCGCGTTGCCGACCCGGACCGGGGCGGAGGAGGCGTAGCCGCGCAGCCACGGCAGGTCGTTCTCCGGGATCCGCCGCTCGCCGCCGATCCCGTACATGATCTGCAGGTCGGCGGGATCGCCGGCGACCGCGCGCAGCAGCCATTCGCGCCAGGCGCGGGCCTCCTCCAGGAAGCCGGTCGCGAGGAGGGAGCCGAGGGTGAGGGTGGAGTCGCGCAGCCAGCAGTAGCGGTAGTCCCAGTTGCGGACACCGCCGAGCTCCTCGGGGAGGGAGGTCGTTGCGGCGGCCGCGATTCCGCCGGTCGGGGCGTACGTGAGGGCCTTGAGGGTGATCAGGGAGCGGGTCACCGCCTCCCGGTAGGGGCCGTCGTAGGTGCACTTGGCGGTCCAGTCCCGCCAGTCGGCGAGGTTCTGCTCGAGCGCCGCGTACGGTTCCACGGCCGCGGGGCGCGGTTCGTGCGAGGGGTGCCAGGTGAGGACGAAGGCGACCCGCTGACCGGCGGCGACGGTGAATTCGGAGCGGGTGCTGTTGGCCTCGCCCCAGGTGTGGACGGCCGGTTCGCTGCGGAACCACACGGAGTCGGGCCCGGCGACGGCGACCCGCTCGCCGTCGCAGCGCCGGACCCAGGGGACGACGTGCCCGTAGTCGAACCGCAGCCGCAGGACGCTGCGCACGGCGACCTCACCAGAAAGGCCTTCGACGATGCGCATCACGTCGGGTGCCTTGTCGCGTTGCGGCATGAAATCGGTGACCTTGAACGAGCCGCCGTCCGGGGTCTCCCAGTAGGACTCCAGGACCAGCGAGCCGTCGATGTAGGCGCGGCGGGTGCACCGCTCGCCTGCGGCGGCCCCGGCCGGGGCGATGCGCCAGTGGCCGTTCTCCTTGCCGCCGAGGAGCGCCGCGAAGCAGGCGGACGAGTCGAAGCGCGGCAGGCACAGCCAGTCGATGGACCCGTCGCGGCCGACGAGCCCGCTGGTCATGAGGTCGCCGATGAGTGCGTAGTCTTCGATGGGTTGTGTCATTTGTGCGCTGTTCCCCCGAATGCCCGGGTCCAATCAGCCTGGCCCCGGGCACCCTCTTGCGCGCGCCGGTCAGTTGCGTACGAGGAGCAGCACGCCGGCGGTGATCACGCCGACGGCGACGGCGAGGGCGCCGTGGGCCAGACGGTGGCTGCGCAGGACGGGCAGGAAGCGGTCGGCGGCGTACCGCCCGGGGCCGGTGAGGGCGAGGGCGGCGGCGGCCACGGTCAGGAGCAGTTCGTACTCGATGCCCTTCGGGGCGAAGAACGATCCCGCGCCGTGGACGGCGATCGCATTGATCATGGTGCCGACGACCGCGGCGCCGGCGAGCGGGGTGAGCAGCCCGAGGACGAGGCCGAGGCCGCCGAGGACCTCGGTCAGGCCGGCGAGGACGGCCATGGCGTCGCCCGCGGGGTAGCCGCTGGCGGTGAAGAACTGGCCGGTGCCGCTGATGCCGCCGCCGCCGAACCAGCCGAGGAGCTTCTGGGTGCCGTGGCCGGCCATGGTGAGTCCGAGGACGACGCGCAGGAGGAGCAGGCCGGCGTCGTGCGCGGGGGTGGAGAGGGCGAGCGGGACGGCCGGGACGGCGGCCTGCGGCTTCGTCGCGGTGACGGAGGGGCTGGTCATGGGGGATCCTTCCGGTCGGGCGGTCCGGGACGGAGTAGTTCAAATTCGAACCGCCAGTCCGACCTTAACCAGTGATTCAAATTGGAACAACCCGTGTACCCTGGGCGCATGGCTGAAGCGAGATGGCTGGACGAGCGCGAGATGCGCGCCTGGAGCGGCTTCCTGGCCGCATCCGCCCTGGTGAACCGCCGTCTCGACCAGCAGCTCAAGGACGACTCCGGACTGTCGCACCCGCAGTACGAGATCCTCGTGCGGCTCGCCGCGGCCCCGGACCGCGAGCTGCGGATGACGGAACTGGCCAATGGCCTGATCAATTCGAAGAGCGGGCTGACCTACCAGGTCACCCAGCTGGAGAAGGCGGGCCTGGTCCGCCGCCGCAGCTGCCCCTCCGACGTGCGCGGGGTCTTCGCCGTCCTCACGGACGCCGGCAGCGCCCGCCTGGAGGAGGCCGCTCCCGGGCATGTGGCGACGGTCCGGGAGGCGCTGATCGACGTCCTCACCCCCGAGCAGCTCGAGGCGCTCGCGGAGGGGCTGGGCGAGGTCAGCCGCCGACTGCGGGAGAATGGCGCATAACGGGTCTGAACGGGGTATAGGGGTGACATGGACGGAACGGTCTGGCTGACGGTCGCGGCGTTCGTCGCCCTGGGGCTGGCGATCGCGGCCGCCGTGCTGCTCGTAAGGGTCTTCGCGGCGCGGCGCCTGCTGCTCGACGCGGGGATCCCGCTGCGCGACAAGGCGCTCTTCTGGGTCGCGGTGATCTACACCATCTCGCCCGTGGACCTGATCCCGGACCCGGTGTACCTCGACGACATCGGTGTGCTGCTGCTGGCACTGCACACCCTGCACGCGGCGGCGGGCGCGGTGCGGCCCGGGGCAGCCGCCGCCAAGGAGCCGGGCGCCGCATAGCCGCACGGCCGCATAGCCGCACGGCCGCATGGCCGCGCTGCGAGAATCGGTCGATGAACTCGCACACCACCGATACCACCGACCGCGTACCGCCGCTGACCCTCCGGGCCGTGACCGCCGAACTCCGGCCGGTCGTCGAGCGGCTGGCCCAGCTGTACCGCCACGACATGTCGGAGTTCCTCGGCCATCTGCCCGCGGCGGACGGGACGTTCGGCTTCGGCAGGCTGCCGCTGTTCTTCGGCGGGCCGGGGCGTCAGGCCCTGCTGATCCAGTACGGGGCCACACCGGCGGGGTTCGTGCTGACCCGGGAGACCGACGAGGGGGCGACCTCGATCTCGGCGTTCTTCGTCGTAAGGGCCCTGCGCAGGCGGGGCGTCGGCCGGCAGGCGGCCCTGGAACTGCTGCGTTCGCAGCCGGGCCGGTGGGCCATCGCCTTCCAGGAGCCCAACACGGGCGCGGCCCGCTTCTGGCGCGAAGTCGCCACGGAGGCAGTGGGTCCCGATGCCTGGCACGAGGAGAAGCGCCCGGTGCCGGAGCCGGCGGCCGGGACCGTGCCGCAGGACAACTGGATCTTCCTGAACACAGTCGGCGTCAACACCCCCTAGCTCCGGGGCTGTCAGAGGCCGGTGGCACCATGTCCGCATGCCTCGTGAAGATCTTGACGCCCTGTTCTCCTCCCCCGCCGCCCTGTTGGAGGCCGGACCGGCCCGCGTGCGGGAGTGGCCCGGCTCGGAGGCCGGCGGCGGGGTCGGCCGTGAGGTCTTCGCCCAGGCGGAGGCCGTGTTCGGGCACGCAGAAGTGTCGCGGGCGGAGTTCGGCTCGTGGCTGCACTTCGCGGCGAAGGTGCTGGGGCACGACGCGTACGCGGAACAGGTCGCCGCGGCCGAGCCCGGCATGCCGTGGCGGACCATATGGGCCTGGTGGCGGCCGGTCGGGGCCTTCCGGGCCGAGCCGAACCTCAGCGGGGACGCCTCCGCCGACGTCTTCGACGGGCCGGACGGCCGGAGCCTGCTGAAGGTCTGGTCGCTCTGGACCGACGAGCGCTGGTTCGACCTGGCCACCGGCTCGCCGTGCCCGGCGCCCGCCGACGGGGAGTTCACCGAGCGCAAGCAGGAGGCCGAGGAGGACGAGCCGTTCCTCTTCGACCCGGACGAGGACGCCTGGGCCCTGCACTGCCCCGGCACCTGGGAGGAGCCCGTGGCCCTCGGCGCGGGCCGCTTCCTGCTCGTCGAGGCGCGCGGGGTCCTGGTGGTGGAGCGGGGCGAGACGGCGGCGGCGGCCGGCTGGCCCACCGGTGGCGCCGACAGCACCTCGTGGGACGAGGGCGCGGGCGAGCCGTGGTTCGCGGGCCCGGAGCCGGGCGAGTCGCCGCTGGACGCGGCCCGCGTGGATGCGGTGTTCGGCGCCGACCGGATGGTCCGCGTACCGGATGCGCAACTGCCCGCGGCCCTGACCCACCGCCCGACGCGGGATCTCGTCACCACGGTGGGCCTGCCGCGCCAGTGGGCGGCGGGTGTGACCTCGTTCCGGCTCGCCTGGACCGAGGCAGGGCCCGGGGACGCGGAGCCCGGCCCCGACGGCCTGCTGCACCTGGGGACGTTCGAACTGGGCTACGCCGACGAGGGCCGGGTGCTGCTCCACCCGGAGACGGGCGCGGTGTCGCTGATCCGCGACGGCGAGGGGCCGTTCCCGTTCGCCCGGGACACGGAGACGTTCGTGCGGCTCCTGGAGGCGGTGCGCCGGTTCATGGGGGCCTGCTGGGACCCTTACCCCGGTGAGTACGGCCGCGGTTCCTTCCTCGCCGAGGTGGCGGACCTGGAGCCGGACGTCCTGGAGTCAGGCGATCCCGCCGAGCCGGGCGCCGAGGTCTGGGAGCACCTGTTCGCATCCATCACCGAACTGAGCGTCTACGGCTACTGACCGGGCCGCGGGCGTGGCCGCGGGCGTGGCCGCCGGCCCGGCCCACGGGTCAGCGGACGCCGCGCGGGCGGTACTGGATGCTGATGCGCGGGCCGACCGCGCGGCCGGATTTGGGCACCGCGTGCTCCATGGTCCGCTGGCAGGAACCGCCCATCACGACGAGGTCGCCGTGCCCGAGGGGCAGGCGCAGCAGGGTGGGGCCGCCGTCGCGGGGGCGGAAGACGAGATCGCGGGGGTCGCCGACCGAGACGATCGCGACCATGGTGTCCTCGGTGGCGGACCGGCCGATCCGGTCCCCGTGCCAGGCGACGCTGTCCCGGCCGTCGCGGTAGAGGCAGAGCCCGGCGGTGGCGAAGGGTTCCCCGAGCTCGGCGGCGTAGTGCCGGGTCAGTGTGTCGCGGGCCTCGGCGAGCGCCGGATGCGGCAGGGGCTCCCCCTCGTCGTAGAAGGCGAGCAGGCGCGGTACGTCGACCTCGCGCTCGTACATCCGGCGGCGCTCGGCCCGCCACGGCACGTCCTCGGCCAGCCGCTCGAACAGCGTGTCGGCGCCGGAGAGCCAGCCGGGGAGGTGGTCGACCCAGGCGCCGGGGCCGAGCGGGGTGCGGCGCAGGTCCGGGAGCGGGCCGAGGCGGATCTCGTCGCCCTGGTCGAAGAGGGAGCCCTGGAGGCCGGGGATCGTACGCACGGGTCCATCGTAGCGCCCTGCTCGAACATTCGCTCGATTTGATGGACTGTGCGGACCCTCCGTAAGACCGTCGCGACCGCGCACGCCGACGCCTTCGGGCAGCGTGGTGCGATGCAGAGTGTCTGCGCAGGTGGGAGGCGGGTTCGCGCCGGAGTACGCCCCTCCGGCCAACCGGAGCAACCTCCCGCGCGACGCCGCCGGAAGCCCGTCAGGATAAGAACGCGCGCGTGCACGAATGATCAGGTTCCGTACGCTTGCCCAGCCGCCGCACCGATGGCCGGATCCAAGCCGTACGAAGGAGCACCCGCGATGGCCACCCCCACCCAGCCGAGCCGCCTGAGGGCATGGCTCCTGGAAGGCCTGACCGACCAGATGAAGCACCGGGCGGGCCCTCGGCCGGAAGAGTCGGGCGAGGCCGGACCGTCCGCGCCCGACGACCACGGGCGGCCGTGGTGGCGGGTGATGTGCCTGACGGGCCTCGACTACTTCTCGACCCTCGGCTACCAGCCGGGCATCGCGGCGCTCGCGGCCGGCCTGCTCTCGCCGCTGGCCACCATCGTGCTCGTGATCCTCACCCTCTTCGGGGCGCTGCCGGTCTACCGGCGGGTGGCGGAGGAGAGCCCGCACGGCGAGGGCTCCATCGCGATGCTGGAGCGGCTGCTGTCGTTCTGGAAGGGCAAGCTGTTCGTCCTGACCCTGCTGGGCTTCGCTGCGACCGACTTCCTGATCACGATCACCCTGTCGGCGGCGGACGCGACCGCGCACATGGTGGAGAACCCGCATCTGACCAGCACGCTCAACGGCCACCAGGTCCTGATCACCCTGATCCTGATCGCCCTGCTCGGCGGCGTGTTCCTCAAGGGGTTCAGCGAGGCCATCGGGGTGGCCGTGGCCCTGGTCTTCTCGTATCTCGCGCTGAACGTCGTCGTCATCGGGGTCGGCCTGTGGCAGGTCGTCAGTGAGCCGCAGCTCATCGGCGACTGGAAGGACGCGCTGATCACCGAGCACGGCAACGTGTTCATGATGATCGCCATCGCGCTGGTGGTCTTCCCCAAGCTGGCGCTCGGCCTGTCCGGGTTCGAGACCGGTGTCGCGGTCATGCCGCACGTCCAGGGCTCCCCGGACGACTCGGACGAGAAGCCCGCGGGCCGGATCCGGGGCACGAAGAAGCTGCTGACCACCGCCGCCGTGATCATGAGCGTCTTCCTGATCACCAGCAGCTTCGTCACCACCCTGCTGATCCCGCCCGCGGCGTTCCAGCCGGGCGGCGAGGCCAACGGCCGCGCCCTCGCGTACCTGGCCCACGAGTACCTCGGCTCCGCCTTCGGCACGGTCTACGACGTCTCGACCATCCTCATCCTGTGGTTCGCGGGCTCCTCGGCCATGGCCGGCCTGCTCAACCTGATGCCGCGCTACCTGCCCCGCTACGGCATGGCCCCCCACTGGGCCCGCGCCCTGCGCCCCATGGTCATCGTCTTCACCCTGATCGCGTTCCTGGTGACCTGGCTCTTCGACGCCGACGTCGACGCGCAGGGCGGCGCGTACGCCACCGGTGTCCTCGTCCTGATCACCTCGGCGGCCGTCGCCGTGACCATCGCCGCCCGCCGGGCCGGGGAGCGCGGCTGGGCCATCGGCTTCGGCGTCATCTCCGCCGTCTTCGTCTACACCACCGCCGTCAACGTCGCCGAGCGCCCCGACGGCGTGAAGATCGGTGCCTGCTTCATCGCCGGCATCATGGCCCTCTCGCTCCTGTCCCGCCTCGCCCGCGTCTTCGAGCTGCGCGTCACCCACGTGGAATTCGACGACATGGCCCAGCGGTTCATCCGCGACACCGCCAACCGCACCATCCGCTTCATCGCCAACGAACCCGACAGCCGCGACCTCGAGGAGTACCGGCAGAAGAAGCAGCAGATCCGCGCCGACAACGACATCCCCTCCGAGGACGACGTCATGTTCGTCGAGGTCACGGTCCTGGACGCATCCGAATTCGAATCCGGGATGCGGGTACGCGGCGAAGTCCTCCACGACCGCTACCGCGTCCTGACCCTCGAGAGCTCCAGCATCCCCAACGCCCTCGCCGCCCTGCTGCTGCGCGTACGGGACGAGACCGGGCAGCGGCCGCACATCTACTTCGAGTGGACCGAGGGCAACCCGATGGCCAACTTCTTCCGCTTCTTCCTCTTCGGACAGGGCGAGGTAGCCCCCGTCACCCGCGAGGTCATCCGCGAGGCCGAACCCGACCGCAGCCGCCGCCCCCACGTCCACGCCGGCTGACGTCGGGGGTCATCAGGAACCGTCAGAGACCCGGCCGGCCGGGTCGGTCACTGACCTCGCCAGGGCGCGAGCCCCCACTGCAGCGTGTGCTGGGCCCCCGGTTCGAGACGCACCCGAGCCGTGTCGCAGCGGAAGGCGTCCGGGCCACAGCTCATCGGCTCCACGGCGACGCTCCGGCGCCGGTGCGGCTCGGGCAGGGTGTCCCCGGTGAACACCTGGACGAAGTCCACACCCTCACCGAGCCACAGATCGGTGCCGTACGCGCCGGACGGCTCGGCAAGTCGTACGACGGCGCGCCCGTCAGCGGCCCGTCGCAGGTCCGTGAAGGCCGTGTCCAGCCACTGTGGGCCGATGGGCCGCGGCGCGCCGAAGTCGTGGGACGTCCCCGAGACCGGCTCGGTCGCGACGGGCAGGCCGCGGTCGTCGGTTTGCAGCCAGGTCAGAGCGGGGACGGTCAGCAGCGTGTCGTCCACCGTGCCGGGTCCCACGGCGAGATACGGGTGCTGACCGACCCCGTACGGTGCGGGGGTGTCGCCGACGTTCCGTGCGGTCAGCGTGACCGTCAGGCCTTGGCGGTCGAGTGCGTACTCCGCACGGGCCACCAGGTGGAAGGGGTAGCCGGGTTGCGGCCAGAGCGTGGTCGCCAGCGCCACGCGGCTGTCCGCCTGCTCCACCGCCTGCCATGACGTCCAGCGCAGCAGACCGTGGATGGCATTGGCGTGTTCGATCTCGTTGACGGGCAGTTGGAGTTCCCGCCCCTGCCACCGGTACCGGCCGTTTCCTATCCGGTTGGGCCACGGCAGGAGGAGCTGTCCGCGTCCGCCCTCGATCGGGTCGTCGGCGTCGAAACCGTCGACGACCAGGCGCTCGGCGACCGCGTAGTGGCGCAGGGCGCCGCCCAGCTCCACGGCGACGGCGGTCTGTGGACCGCAGGTCAGCCGGAACTGGGCACCCGTCCGATGCATGTTCGCCATCCTCGCCGGTGGCGCTCGGGGTTCGGGGTGCGGGTTCCCGCACACCGGGTGGTCCCATTCCATCACCGTACGGATTGCACCGCACCTCGGCGGGGCGTTGAGCCGTTCGGCTCGGGAGGGCACTCCACACGGGTCATCGGCAGTCGTGCCACCAGGCCGTGGCCGCGCCGCGATGCTCTCGTGGTGGCGCGGATTTCGTGTCCCCGTCAGCACCCAGGGAGAGTTTCAGTGGAAGCCAGCGGCAACGACCGTCGAACGCTCCTTGTTCCTCAGGTCCTCAAGGGGCAGAAGGCCCTGGTGACGGGGGCGAACTCCGGCATCGGCAAGGCCACCGCGATCGGCCTCGGACGCGCGGGCGCCGACGTGGTCGTGAACTACGTCGCCGGGAAGGACGCCGCGGAAGAGGTGGTGCGGGAGATCGAGGGCTTCGGGGTCCGCGCCTACGCGCACGAGGGTGACGTGTCGCAGGAGGACCAGGTCGTCGACATGGTCGCCCGGATGGTCGAGGAGTTCGGGACCATCGACGTCATGGTGGCGAACGCCGGTCTCCAGCGGGACGCCGCGGTCACCGACATGACCATGGACCAGTGGCGCAAGGTGCTGGACGTCAACCTCACCGGTCAGTTCCTGTGCGCCCGCGAGGCGACCAAGGAATTCCTGCGCCGCGGCGTCGTCCCGGAGGTGTCCCGCTCCGCCGGGAAGATCATTTGCATGAGCTCGGTACACCAGATCATCCCCTGGGCCGGGCACGTGAACTACGCCTCCTCCAAAGGCGGCGTACAGATGCTCATGACCACGCTCGCGCAGGAGCTCGCCCCGCAGCGGATCCGGGTCAACGCCGTCGCTCCGGGTGCGATCCGCACACCCATCAACCGCAGCGCCTGGGACACCCCCGAGGCCGAGGCCGACCTGCTGCGGCTCATCCCGTACCGCCGCGTCGGCGACCCCGAGGACATCGCGAACGCGGTGACCGTCCTCGCCTCCGACCTGCTCGACTACGTCGTGGGGACGACGATCTACGTGGACGGAGGCATGACCCTGTTCCCCGGGTTCGCCACCGGTGGCTGAAGCCCGCAGACCTTCAGCCGTCCGGCACGAACCGCTAAGGCTCACATGAACAGCGCGATCGCGATGATGGCGGACACCCCTCCGCAGCTGCTCCCTGCCCGCGAGCTCATGGCCTTCACCCTGGCCTCCCACATCCTGCTCGTGCCCTTCGGCGTGGCCCTGCCCGCCATCACCCTGCTGATGCACTACCGCGGGCTGCGCAAGGGCGACGCGGTCGCCTTGCTGCTCGCGCGCCGCTGGTCGGCGGTGATGGCCGTGCAGTTCGCCATCGGCGTCGTCACCGGTACCGTGCTCTCCTTCGAGTTCGGCCTGCTGTGGCCGCAAATGATGGGCCGGTGGGGCGATGTCTTCGGCCTCGGATTCTCGGTCGAGGCGTGGGCGTTCTTCCTCGAGGCGATCCTCATCGCCATCTACCTCTATGGCTGGCGAAGGCTGAAGCCGTGGACGCACTTCTGGCTGGCTGTGCCGCTGCCGCTGACGGCGCTGCTGGGGGCGTTCGGAATCATCGCCGCGAACTCCTGGATGAACACGCCGCGCGGCTTCTCGCTCGACGCGGACGGCAACCCCGTGGACGTCGACGTCCGCAAGGCGATCTTCACGCCGATGTTCGGCCCCGAGTACTGGCACTTCGTGGTAGGTGTCGTCCTCACGGCGGGCTATGTCGTGGCCGGGGTGTATGCGGTCGGCTGGCTGCGCGGCCGGCGTGAGCACTACCACCGGCTCGGCTTCACCGTGCCGTTCACCGTCGCCGCGATCCTCACCCCCGTGCAGTTCATGATCGGGGACTCCATCGCGCGCTCGGTCTTCCACAAGCAGCCGGTGAAATTCGCCGCCACCGAGATCGTCTGGAAGACCGATACCCACGTACCGGAGTACATGTTCGGACGCCTGCATCCCGACGGGTCGATCTCCGGCGGGATCAAGATCCCCCAACTGGACTCGATCCTCGCCGGATTCAGCCCCGACACCCAGGTGACAGGCCTGTCGTCGGTCCCCGCGAGCGACCGCCCGACGGCGACCCAGGCCACCATCGCCCACTGGGCGTTCGACATCATGGTGACGATCGGAAGCCTGCTCGTCCTGCTCGCGCTCTGGTACGGCTGGTGCTGGCTGCGCCGCCGCGACCTGCCGCGCTCGCCCTGGTTCTTCCGGTGCGCCGCCGTGGCCGGGGCGGCCTGCCTGGTGACGGTGGAATGCGGCTGGATCACCACCGAAGTGGGTCGCCAGCCCTGGATCGTCTACCAGAACATGCGGGTGTCCGAAGCCGTCACGGACACCCGGGCCGCGTCGCTGTGGACGATGTTCGCCATCGTCGGCGTGGTCTACACACTGGTCTTTGGCAGCTTCCTGGCCGTCCTGCTCACGATGCGCACCCGTTGGCGGGCCGCCGACGAACAGCTGGTCGACGCCCACGCCGCCGGCCCTCCGGAAGGCGACACCCCCTACGGGCCCCGCCGGACGACCGCCGCGGCCGGACCGGATCACGGCACTGCACACGGTGACGGAGGAGAGCAATGATCCAGGACGTCGTGGCCTGGGCGCTGCTCGCCGCGGTGGCCGCCTACGCGTGTGCCGGCGGGACCGACTACGGCGCCGGCTTCTGGGATCTGTTCGCGGGCGGCCCCGAACGGGGCAAGCGGCCCCGGTGGCTGATCGACCACGCCATGGAGCCGGTTTGGGAGACGAACAACGTCTGGCTCATCTTCATCCTGGTGATCATGTGGACGGGCTTCCCGGTCCTGTTCCAGACGGTCTTCTCGGCCATGTGGCTGCCCTTGGCGCTCGCGGCCGTCGGGCTCGTCCTGCGCGGTGCGGGCTTCGCCCTGCGCAAGCCCATGACACGCCTCGCGCGGCGCAGGATCTACGGCGCCGCCTTCGCCGTGTCCTCACTCCTGACACCCTTCTTCCTCGGAGCGGTGGTCGGCGGCCTGGCCACGGGCCGGGTCGCTCCGGGGACGGAGGCGTCCGCCGACGCCTGGTCCAACGGGACCTCCGTGCTCGCCGGGCTGCTCACCGTCGCCGCGACCGCATTCCTGGGCGCGGTGTTCCTCACGGCCGACGCCCGCCGCTTCGACGCCCCCGGCCTCGTCCGCTACTTCCGGCTGCGGGCCTGGTGCAGCCTCGGGGTCATCGCCGTCCTGGCCGTCGTCGGCCTCGCCGTCACCCACCACGACGCGCGCTACGTCTACGACGGGCTCACCAGCGGTCTCGGCCTGGCCCTCGTCCTGATGGCCGTCGTCAGCGCCGTGGCCACCGCCGTACTGCTGTACCGCACGGCCACGGGCTGGGCGAGGATCACGGCGGCCGGCAGCGTCGCCCTCGTCGTGGTCGCCTGGGGGGTGGCCCAGAGCCCGTACCTCATCCCCACGTCGCTGACCGTGGACCAGGCGGCCGGAGCGTCGACGACACTGCGCTGGCTGGTCCTGGTGACGGTCATCGCGGTGGTGCTCGTGGGACCGCCCCTGGTCCTGCTCTACCGGCTGGACACCAAGGGCGCCCTCCAGCCGCTCGCCGAGAACGACCTGCGGCGGAGCGCCGCCAACCGGAATCCGGGTGGCACCCCGCCGTCCTGACCGGTCCCGGCGGACGGATGGGGTCGTCAGGACCGATGCGGGAAAGGGGGTGATGCATGACGGGGCCCGGGCACGAACCGGTGATCGTTGTGGTGCTGGGCGTGTCGGGTGCCGGGAAGAGCACCGTCGGCAAGGCCTTGGCCGAGGACTCGGAGTGCCGTTCCTGGAGGGCGACGACCTCCATTCCGCCGCGAACATCGCCAAGATGGCCGCCGGGCGCTCCCTGGACGACACCGACCGCGTCCCGTGGCTGCGTACGCTCACGGACCGGATCCGGCAGTCCTCCCGGGCCGGCCGGCGGCTGGTCGTCGCCTGCTCGGCCCTCAAGCGCGCGTACCGCGACGAACTCCGCGGGGCCGCCCCGGGCGTCTGGTGCGTGTACCTGGCGCTGGACCGCGACACCGCCCGGGCCCGGGTCTCCCGGCGGACGGGCCACTTCATGCCCGTCCGGCTGGTCGACTCGCAGTTCGAGACGCTGGAACCGCTGGAACCTGACGAGCCGGGCGCGACCGTCGACGCCACCGCCGACCCCGAGGTCACCGTGGCCCGGGCACGTCACGCCGTCGCGGGCTTCGGCAGGGGGCCGGCCCGCTGAGATTCAGCCGCCCAGGAGTACGGCGGTGTCCCCGGATCGCGGCACCGGACCGCCGGTCCGGGTGACGGGCAGCAGCGTGCCGTCCGCACGCACCAGGAACAGCAGATGGTGTCCTGCCGGGACGGGACCGTCGAGGCGACGCGTGACGACGCGGGCGCCCTGGTCGTAGCGGCGGGACAGCTCGGCTCCGGTCAGCGCGGGATCGAAGAGCACATGGCCGCCGGTGTACGGGGCGACGACGCCCTGGGTGTCGGTGGCCGGCCCGAGGCGGTACACCGGGCCCTCCACGCTGCCCTGGAGGTTCATCGAGGCCAGGGCGTTGAAGTCGCTCTCGTCGGTGAGGAGCAGGACGCCGGTGAGGCCCTCCAGCTCGGCGCCCGAGCCGGTGGCCGCGGCGAACAGCTCCCCGGGGGCGAGTTCGAGCCCGGCCGCCCTGATCCGGTCCCGCTCCGCGTCGTGCCCCGCCCACATGACGACCTCCAGCCCGGCCGACCGCAGGGCGAGTCCCAGGTCGACCACCCAGGGATCACCGCCCACGAGCAGCGGCCGGGAGCGCGACGGGCGTACGACGCCCAGCCGTTTCGCGACCGGCACGGCGGTGAGCCCGTACAGGGTGACGGTCGCCACGATGACCACGAACGTGGCGGGAAGGATCTTCGAGGCGCCGCCCACGCCGTCGTCGGCCAGCGTGGCCGAGAACGTCGAGGCGGTGGACGCGGCCACGATGCCGCGCGGTGCCATCCATCCGAGGAACCCCCGCTCCCCGCGGGTCAGATCCGTACGGAGCGACGCGAGGGCGGCCACGAGCGGCCGGGTCACCAGGACCAGGACCGCGACGAGGCCGAGCGTCGGCAGCACCACATGGCGCAGCGAATGGGGGCTGACGGTGGCCGAGATGGAGATGAACAGGAGGCCGATGACCAGATGCACCAGGGTCTCGAAGAAGGGATTGCGGGCTCCCGTGTCGGAGCCGGGCAGGTTCGCGACCGCCAGCCCCATCAGGACGGCGGCGATCAGGCCCGTGTCGTCCCGGATCACATTGCAGGCCGCCGCCACACCGATCACCGCGGCCAGCTGGACCGTCGTGGCCAGCACCTCCCCCGGCCGGAGCCTGCGCACCAGCACGAGCACCACGGTCCCCACGATGCCCCCGGCCACGCCCACGGCGACACTGGTGGTGAACGCCAGCAGCTTGCTGCCGAAGCCCGTGCTGTTCCCGGCCACCACACCGTGGAAGACGAGGGCCCCCAGGATGCCTCCCACCGGGTCGATGAGCGTGCCCTCCCAGATGAGGATGTGCTGGAGCCGTTCCGTGGGACGCACGAAGTGGAGCAGCGGTCCGACGACCGTGGGTCCGGACACGATCAGGATGGTCCCGAGCATCACGGCCGCACCGCCCGACATCCCCAGCAGAACGCCGGCGAGCAGCGCCGCCGACACGGCGGTGAGCAGCCCGCCGAGCCAGATCAGCCGCACCACGACCCGGCGGGTGTGCGCCCTGAACCGCTTCAGGTCGAGGCCGAGCCCTGCGTCGTAGAGGATCAACGCGACAGCCAGCGAGACCATCGGGGAGAAGGCGACCCCGAGCAGCTTCTCGGGGTTCACGTCATCGGTCAGGACGCCGGCGGTGAATCCGGCCGGCAGGAGGACGATCAGCGCGGGGATGCGCAGCCGGCTTGCCAGCAGCTGGGAGCCCACGGCCAGGACCACGATCAGGCCGAGGCCCGTGAACACCTGGTCGGCCGACAGGGCGGCGGCTGCGTTCACGGCCCGGTCCGCCGCTTCCGGTGCGCGCTGACGCGCCGCCACATCGCGCGCTGGCATTTGAGCGTCCCGGTTCCGACCAGGATCAGTACGACGATGTTGAGCAGCAGTTGGAGCAGGGATCCCAGGGCCTCGCCCCAGCTGGCGTACGCGCACGAGACCCCGATGTCGGCTGCCGCCGGAATGGTGGTCACCGAGATGAAGACGCCGAGCAGTGCGCTGGTGCGGGCTTCGGTCAGCGAGACGATGCCGACGATCCCGGCGAGCACGGCCACCACGGCCGAGAAGAAATTGGGTGTGTTGATCAGATTCGACACCGGCCTGATCCCGAGGTCGAAGGCCTTCGACTGGAGGCCGAAGCCGCGGACGAGCAGGCTGAACAGGAAGGTGGCGGCCACGGCCAGCAGGAAGCCCACGAGCAGGGCCGCAAGGCCCTGCCGGACGGGCGGCCGGGAACGGTGGTCGATGCCCAGGGCGACGCTGGTGACGGCTGCGTACTCCGGACCGACCACCATGGCCGCGACGATGAGGATCTGCGAGTTGGTGATGATGCCGACCGCACCGATGACGCCGGCTATGACCATGAAGAGGTAGAAGCTCGGGGGGTACCGCCCCTCGGCCCGGATCCGGGCCTCCACCCGCTCCCATACCGGCACGCGCAGCCGGGACCCGAGCACCTCGGCCCCGGCTCTGGCCGCGTGATCGGAGAAGGCCGTGTCGACCGGGTCGAGAACGATGGACCCCCGGCGTTCGAGTCCGAGGTCCCGCAGCCCGCGCAGTACCTCGTTGGCGACTCCGGTGAGGACGTCGCACACGATGGCGTCGCCGTCGGGGTTTCGTACGCTGTCGGGCTGCAGGGAGAGGTTCAGGACACACGGCTGGGCGCTCAGCAGGGTCATGACACGACCTGTGAGGTCCGGCGGGCTCACGGCCCGGACGTGCAGCATGTCCAAGCGAATCTCCGCGTGTGAGAGGGAGGCGCACGGGTGCGCCGGGCCCGGACAGGCCGCTCGTCCATTAACGCGGCGGCCCCGGGGCTCGGCAAGTCGGATGCGGCCGGATCACCGTTCGGCGCGCGCGGGCAGCGGGTGTGCCGGATGGTGGGGACATGGGTACGCCCGACGGGATGAGCGACGCCGACTTCCGGTCGCTCCATCGTGATCTGCGCAGTACGGCACCCGGCGGTGCCGCACCCCTGGGAGCTCTGGGCACCCTCACCCCCGCACAGACTCTGGCAGCCGTCCGCGAAGTCCGCTCCGGCCGCACGGTCTCGCTCGCCGCGCCGGTGAACACCCGCAAGGGACCGGACAACGCCGAACCTGCGGAGCACCGGCTCACCGCGCCCGTCGGCGGCGTCCCGGACCCGGGCGGCCTGCAGTTCGCCCGGGACCGCATCGCCATGAACATCCACGGCGACGTCGACAGCCACATCGACGCGCTCTGCCACGTCATCTACGAGGGCACCCTGCACGGCGGCGTGCCCGCGGCGGACGTCCTCTCCCCGGACGGAGCCGGGGCCCTGTCCATCGACCTGGCCCGCGACGGCATCGTGGGCCGGGGAGTGCTCCTGGACATCCCCCGCCTGCACGGCGTGCCCTGGCTCGAACCGGGATCACACGTGAGCGCCGAGGACCTGGCCGCCGCCGAAGCACGGCAGGGGCTGCGGGTCGGCAGGGGCGACATCCTGCTCGTACGCGTCGGGCACCGGCGGCGGCGTGAGGAGCTCGGCGCCTGGGACGCGGCCGGCGCGCGCGCCGGACTCCACCCGACCGCCCTGCGCTTCCTGGCCGACCGCCAGGTGGCCGTGCTCGGCAGTGACGGCAACAACGACACGGCTCCCAGTGCCGTGCAGGGCGTCGCGTTCCCGGTGCACGTCCTCGCCGTCCATGCGATGGGACTGCACCTGCTCGACTACCTGCAGTTCGAGGATCTGGCCCCCCTCTGCGCAGGGGAGGGGCGCTGGTCGTTCCTCTGCATGATCGCGCCGCTGCGGCTGCCCGCCGCGACCGGTTCTCCCGTCAATCCCCTGGCGGTCCTGTGACCGCCCGGGCGTCCCGGCGCGCCGGCCGGCCCGATTCGCCGGGCATCCCCTCCGGAGCTACGTTGTAAATGCTGAACGGACCCCAACTCACCTGACAGGAGCAGATCGTGCTCCGGGGACGGTGGCCGGCATGACCGAGGCTCGGCAGTACGACGTCATCATCATCGGCACAGGTGCCGGCGGCGGCACACTCGCCCACCGCCTGGCGCCCACGGGCAAACGGATCCTCCTTCTCGAACGCGGTGACTACCTGCCACGCGAGCGGGACAACTGGGACTCGACCGAGGTCTTCGTCAAAGGGAAGTACCGCGCACCGGAGTTCTGGTACGACAAGCACGGAGACCGGTTCCCGCCCGAGGTGAACTACTACGTCGGCGGGAACACCAAGTTCTACGGCGCCGCGCTCTTCCGCTTGCGCCCCGAGGACTTCGGCGAACTCCGCCACCATGACGGCGTCTCTCCCGCCTGGCCGCTGAACTACGGCGACCTTGAGCCGTACTACACGCAGGCCGAGCATCTCTACCTGGTCCACGGCCGGCACGGCGAGGACCCCACCGAGGGGCCGGCCAGTGCCCAGTACGCCTATCCGCCCGTGCAACACGAGCCGCACATCCAGCAGTTGAGCGATGATCTGGAGAAACGGGGCCTGCACCCCTTCCATCTTCCTATCGGGGTGAACCTCGTCCAGGACGACCAGGGGCGGGCAGCGCACGGGAGCGCCTGCATCCGCTGCGATCGCGTCGACGGCTTCCCCTGCCTGGTCGGAGCGAAGTCGGACGCCCAGGTCATCTGTGTGGACCCGGCCCTGGAACACGCCAACGTCGAACTGGTCACCCATGCCGACGTGCGCCGGCTCGAGACGGACGCCACCGGGCGGAGTGTCACCTCGGTCGTCACGGAACTGGGCGACGGCTCGACCGTCCGGTTCGCCGCCGACATCGTGGTGGTGGCCTGCGGGGCCGTCAACTCCGCGGTTCTCCTGCTGCGTTCGGCCGACGACAGGCACCCTCGGGGCCTGGCCAACAGCTCGGACGTGGTCGGCCGGCACTACATGCGGCACAACAATCTGGCCCTGATGGCGGTGTCCCACGAGCCGAACGACACCAAATTCCAGAAGACCCTGGCGCTGCACGACTGGTACCTGGGCTCCGACGACTGGGACTACCCGCTCGGCGGCATCCAGATGCTCGGCAAGTCCGACTCCGAGCAGATCCACGGCGAGGCACCCCGCTGGGCCGGCGCCGTCACCCCGGACATGCCCTTCGAGGTGCTCGCCCATCACGCGGTCGACTTCTGGCTGTGCGGTGAGGACCTGCCCGACCCGGACAACCGGGTCACCCTCGACGGGGACGGCGGGATCCATCTCGCCCTCGACGAGAAGAACAACATCGCCGGACTGAAGCGGCTTCGGCACAAACTGCAGGACATGCTCGGCCACCTGGGCATGCACGAGCACCATCTGCTGTCGCACAGCATCTACCTGCACAAGGGCATGCCCATAGGGGCCACGGCGCATCAGGCCGGCACCGTCCGCTTCGGCCGCGACCCGCAGAGTTCCGCCCTCGACGTCAACTGCAAGGCTCACGACCTCGACAACCTCTACGTCGTCGACACGAGCTTCTTCCCGAGCATCGGCGCGGTCAACCCCTCGCTGACGGCCATCGCCAATGCCCTGCGCGTCGGAGACCACCTCGCGGAGCGGCTGCAATGACCGGCACCGGGGCGGAGCAGCGCTGAGGCGTCCTGAGGAGGAGAACCATGGACCGCTACCCGCCCATCGCCGACCACGGACTCGTGGGGGACCTGCAGACCGCAGCTCTGGTGTCGTCCAAGGGAGTGGTCGACTGGTTCGCGGCGCCACGGTTCGACTCCCCCAGCATCTTCGCGGCGCTGCTCGACCACGACGGGGGCGGACACTTCCTGTTCGCGCCGGAACATGACGAGGGGACGTGGCGACAGCTCTACTATCCGGACACCGCGGTCGTGGTGACCCGCTTCATGTCCCCCGACGGGGTCGGCGAGACCATCGACTACATGCCGGTCCACCGGGGCCTCACGCCGTCCGACCGGCACACCCTGGTACGTGTGATCCGCACGGTGCGCGGCACGGTGCGCTTCGCGCTCGAATGCCGCCCCCGGTTCGATTACGCCCGAGCACCCCACCAGCTCGACCTGGCAGAGAACGAGGCGACCTTCCGGGCACCCGGGGCGACCGCGTTCCTGCAGACCACCTTTCCCATCGAACGGGACGGCCAGGACGTCCGGGCCTCGATCACGCTCGAGGCGGGTGAAGTGGCGGCAGCGGTGTTCACCACCGGCGGGGAGGACAGCGCGGCGCCGCCGCCGCCGAACGCCGACCGGATCACCGAGGAAGTCTGGGACCAGATCGACTACTGGCAGGAGTGGGTGCGCACCTCGCGCTACCACGGCCGCTGGGCGGAGACGGTGTACCGCTCGGCCATCACGCTCAAGCTCCTCACCTATGCGCCCTCGGGCGCGCCGGTCGCCGCCGCCACCATGGGTCTTCCCGAGCAGGTCGGCGGCGAGCGCAACTGGGACTACCGCTACACCTGGGTGCGGGACGGATCCCTGTCGGTGCGGGCCCTGCTCGACCTCGGCTTCGTGGAGGAGGCGACCCGGTTCACCCGCTGGCTCGCCGACCGCCTGTACGCCCATGAGGGACCGGACGGGGAGCCCCTCCAGATCATGTACCGGGTCGACGGCGACCCTCACCTGACCGAGGAGATCCTCGGGCACTTCGAGGGCTACCGGGGGTCGTACCCCGTGCGGGCCGGAAACGCGGCAATGGACCAGTTGCAACTCGACATCTACGGCGAGGCCCTGTACGCCGTGTCCGAGGGCCGCGCGGTCGCCGTACAGTCCAGCTACCACGGCTGGAAGACCCTCGCCCGGACCCTGGACTGGCTCGCCGACTCCTGGGACCGGCCCGACGAGGGCATCTGGGAGACCCGGGGCGGCCGCCAGGACTTCACCTACAGCCGCGTGATGTGCTGGGCCGCCTTCGACCGCGGCCTCAAGATCGCCGCCGAATTCAGCCGGCCTGCCGACACCGTCTTGTGGACCAAGGCCCGCGACGACATCCTCGAACAGGTCATGGAACGCGGCTGGAGCAAGGAGGACCAATCCTTGGTCCAGCATTACGGCAGCCGCGTCCTGGACGCCTCGCTGCTGCTGATTCCCCGGGTCGGATTCCTCGCGCCGAGGAGTATGAGCTGGCTGTCCACGCTCGACGCCATGGACCGCGTCCTGGTCTCCGACAGCCTCGTCTACCGCTACGACCCCAAGGCCTCCCCCGACGGACTCCGCGGCTCGGAGGGGACGTTCAGTCTCTGCACGTTCCTCTACGTCGATGCGCTCGCCCGTGCCGGACGGCTGCCGCAGGCCCGTTACACCTTCGAGAAGATGCTCACCTACGCCAACCATGTCGGTCTGTTCGCGGAGGAGATCGGCCCCAGTGGCGAACAACTCGGCAACTTTCCCCAGGCCTTCACCCACCTGTCGCTCATCATGGCCGCGACGACTCTGAACGACGCGCTCGACGCCCTCCAGCGCTGAGCCCGCAGCCGTCCCCCTGGTCCCGGGCAGCAGCCTGCCCTACCGTCGCCGTCAAGCCCACTGCCCAGAGGCTCACTGGTCGACCTCACCAGGAGATACCCATGCGGATGCTGATCAACAGTCCCGAGACCGTCGTCGCCGACGCCCTGCGGGGGGTGGCGGCCGCCCATCCCGAGCTGGACGTCGACGTCGAGCGACGGGTCGTCGTACGGCGGGACGCACGGGACGGGCGCCGGGTCGGGGTGGTGTCCGGGGGCGGGTCCGGGCACGAGCCGCTGCACGCCGGGTTCGTGGGGTACGGGATGCTGTCGGCCGCGTGCCCCGGGGAGGTGTTCACCTCGCCGGTGCCCGACCAGATGCTGCGGGCGGCCGCGGCCGTGGATTCCGGGCAGGGGGTGCTGTTCATCGTCAAGAACTACACCGGGGACGTGCTGAACTTCGAGATGGCCGCCGAACTCGCCGAGGAGGACGGCCTGCGGGTGGAGCGCGCACTTGTCGACGACGACGTCGCCGTCACCGACAGCCTGTACACGGCGGGCCGGCGCGGCACCGGGGCGACGCTGTTCGTCGAGAAGATCGCCGGTGCGGCCGCAGAGGAGGGCGCCCCGCTGGAACGGGTCGCGGCGCTCGCCCGGCGGGTCAACGCGTCCTCCCGCAGTTTCGGGGTGGCACTCAGCGCGTGCACGACACCGGCGAAGGGCAGTCCGACGTTCGACCTGCCCGACGGGGACCTGGAATTGGGGATCGGCATCCACGGCGAGCCGGGCCGCGAGCGGCGGGCCATGATGCCGGCGCGGGAGATCGCGGAGATCACGGTGGGCGCCGTACTGGAGGAGCTGGCGGAGGTGGGTCCGGTGGACGGGCCGGTGCTGGCACTGGTCAACGGCATGGGGGCGACGCCGCTGCTGGAGCTGTACGGGTTCCACGCGGAGGTGGCCCGGGTGCTGGCGGAGCGCGGGGTGCCGGTGGCGCGGACGCTGGTCGGAAACTACGTCACCTCCCTGGACATGGCGGGGTGTTCGGTGACGTTGTGCCGGGCGGACGAGGAGCTGCTGCGGCTGTGGGACGCGCCTGTCCAGACGGCGGCCCTGCGCTGGGGCCGCTGACCCTAAGGTGAAGGTGTCGTAGGGCTGTCCGGCCGACGGCGACGTGCGGCGAGGCGATGCGAGGAGACGGAATTGCGTGACGCAGACTTCTTCCGGCGCTGGATGACGGCCGCCGGGGCCTCGGTGGAGCGCGAGGCGGACCGGCTGACCGAGCTCGACTCCCCCATCGGGGACGCCGACCACGGGAGCAATCTGCTGCGCGGCTTCAGGGCGGTACGAGCGGCCCTGGAGGCGGACCCCGCCGCGACGCCGGGGACGGTGCTGCAGCTGGCGGGGCGGACGCTGATCTCGACGGTCGGCGGAGCGTCGGGCCCGCTGTACGGGACGCTGCTGCGGCGCACCGGCAAGGACCTCGGGGAGGCCGGCGAGATTTCCGACGACGAGCTGCGCAAGGCCCTGTACGCGGGGGTGGGCGCGGTGGCGCAGCTCGGCGGGGCGGCGCCGGGCGACAAGACGATGCTGGACGCGCTGGTGGCGGGGGTGACGGCACTGAGCACCTCGTACCGGGCGGCGGCGGACGCTGCGGAGAACGGCGCGCGGGCGACGGTGCCGATGCTGGCCCGCAAGGGGCGGGCCAGCTACCTGGGCGCGCGGAGCATCGGGCACCAGGACCCCGGGGCGACCTCGGCGGCCCTGCTGCTGACGGCTCTCGCGGACGTGGCGGATGCGGCGGACTCGGCGGATGCGGCGGACTCGGCGGACGCCGGATGAGCGCGCCGGTGGTCGGGATCGTGCTGGTGTCGCACAGCGCCGTGGTCGCGGAGTCCGTTGCGGATCTGGCGCGGGGCCTGGCGGCGGGCGGCCCCGTCGTCCCGGTGGCGGCGGCGGGCGGCACCGCGGACGGCGGCCTGGGCACGAGCGCGGAGCGCGTCCTGGCGGCCGCGCACGAAGTGGACCGGGGGGCGGGGATCGCACTGCTGGCGGATCTGGGCAGCTCGGTGCTGACGGTGAAGGCGCTGCTGGTGGAGGACGAGCTCCCGCCGGGGGCCCGGCTGCTGGACGCGCCGTTCCTGGAGGGCGCGGTGGCCGCGGTGGTGGCGGCCTCCGCGGGCGCCCCTCTGGACGCGGTGGCGGCGGCGGCCGAGGAGGCCTACACCTACCGCAAGGCCTGACCCACCGGCCCGGCCCGGCCCGGTCACGCCACGCCCGCTCACGCCCGGCACGCTCACGCTCGGTCACGCCCGGCCTGCTCGTGCCCGGCGCCCGGCACGGCCAGCCTCGGCCACGCCCAGCCCGGCCCGGTCACGCTCGCCGGGTCACGCCCGGCCGGGGCGGTCAGTGGCCGCGGAGGGATTCGATCTCGCGGCGGTCGCGCTTCGTCGGGCGGCCCGTCCCCCGGTCGCGGACGCCGACCACCTCGGCCTCGATGCGCGTCGGCGCGGGCGGACTGTTGTCGACGAAGCATTCCGCGGCCACCGGCGCACCCACCCGCTTCGTGACGGGCCGCTTGACCACGACAATGCGCTCGCGCCCCGCGTGGAACAGCCGTACCTCGTCCCCCGCCCGCACCACCTGCGCCGGCTTCGCGCGCTCTCCGTTGACCTTCACGTGGCCCGCCCGGCAGGCGGTCGCCGCGACCGAGCGGGTCTTCGTCAGGCGGACCGACCAGATCCAGGCGTCCACCCGAGCCGATCCCGTTACCGCACCCGTTCCCGTTGCTTCATCAGCCATGCCACGACTTTAGCGAGCCGGCCCGGCCGAACCGTTATGCATTTTGGCAGATTCACCAAAAGGCATGGCATCTGCCATGTACATCATCCCAATGGAATTGCAAATGCGGGATGCGTGCCCCTACCTTGTCGCACATGCAGTCCTACACCATCGGACAGGCGGCGCGCCTGCTGGGCGTCAGCCCGGACACCGCCCGCCGCTGGGCCGACGCCGGCCGGGTCGCGACCCATCGCGACGAGGCCGGCCGGCGACTGATCGACGGCCGCGACCTGGCCGCCTTCTCCGTAGAGGTGGGACAGGGCGCCCACGCCGAGGACGACGAGCCGTACACCTCGGCCCGCAACGCCTTCCCCGGCATCGTCACCGCAGTGAAGCTCGGAGACGTGGCCGCCCAGGTCGAGATCCAGGCAGGTCCCCACCGCCTGGTCTCCCTCCTCACCCGTGAGGCCGTCGAGGAGCTCGGACTGGAGGTCGGCATGCAGGCCACCGCCCGCGTGAAGTCCACCAGTGTGCACATCGACCGCACCTGACCGTCCAGCACCAGCACGCGTCCCCACCCGCTCCGCCCGTCACCGGCGCGGGTCACCACTGCGCAGAACCGGCACGCGGCCGGCCGCCGACCCGACCGAGGAGCACCAGCTCATGTCCCCGATCCTGAACCGCCGCAGTGCCGTGGCCGCCGCACTGACGGCCGCCCTCCTCGTGCCCGCGCTGTCCGCCTGCGGCAGCAGCGACAAGAAGGCCGCCGACACCGGGGCTTCGGCTTCCGCCCCGTCCTCCGCCTCCGCCGAGACCAAGGCCGCGAACCTCACCGTCCTCGCCGCCTCCTCCCTCACCGACGTCTTCAAGACCGCGGGTGCCGCGTACGAGAAGGCGCATCCCGGCACGAAGATCACCTTCTCCTTCGCCGGCTCCCAGGAGCTCGCCGCCCAGGTGAAGCAGGGCGCCCCGGCCGACGCACTGGTCACCGCCGACACCAAGACGATGGACGGCCTGAAGACCGAGACCAACGACGCGTCGATCATCGCCAAGAACCGCCTGGTCATCGCGACCGGCAAGGGCAACCCGTTCAAGGTCGCCGAGCTGAAGGACCTGGCCGACAGCAAGATCAAGGTCGTGCTCGCCGCGCCCGAGGTCCCGGTCGGCCGCTACAGCAAGCAGATCCTCGACGCCCAGAAGATCGAGGTGAAGCCGGTCTCCCAGGAACCCAACGTGCGCGCCGTGCTGAGCAAGGTCGAGCTGGGTGAGGCCGACGCCGGACTCGTCTACAAGACCGACTCCGCCAAGTCCGGTGACAAGGTCGTCACCGTGGACATCCCGGACGGGCAGAACGCCGTGGCCTCCTACCCGGCCGCCACGCTCAAGCAGTCCAAGAACGCCGAGGCCGCAGCCGCGTTCGTGGCCTGGCTGAGCACCCCCGAGGCGCAGAAGATCCTCCAGGACGCGGGCTTCCAGAAGGCGTAACCGGCACCGCAGCCGGAAGGATCGAAAGGGACTGCCTGGTCCGGGGGGACAGGCAGTCCCTTTCGGCGTGTCCCCCGCCGAGTCCCCGTCCCCCATACGCCCCCCATACGCCCCCGCCCATACGCCTCAGCCAGGGATCCACATGAGCAGACACCGCACCCGCAGCCGGCCCCCCTTGACCCTGGCGATCCCCGCGCTGCTCGCCATCGCCTTCCTGCTGCTGCCGCTCATCGGCATCCTCACCCGCACCCAGTGGGGCGAACTCGGCGCGCACCTCACCAGCCCCGGTGTCGTCGAGGCCCTGCGCCTCTCGCTGTTCGTGTCCTCGTGGGCACTCGGCCTCTCGCTGCTCCTCGGCGTGCCGCTCGCCTGGCTGCTGGCCCGCGTCCCGTTCAAGGGCAAGGCCTTCGTGCGTTCCCTGGTGCTGCTCCCGATGGTGCTGCCGCCGACCGTCGGCGGTGTGGCGCTGCTGCTGGGCTTCGGCCGGCGCGGGGTGCTCGGGCCCTGGCTCGAGGGGACGTTCGGCATCACGCTGCCCTTCCACACGTCAGGTGCCGTCGTCGCGGCCACCTTTGTCGCCATGCCGTTCCTCGTCATCAGCCTGGAGGGTGCGCTCGGCGGCCTCAAGCAGAGCTACGAGGAGACCGCCGCCTCCCTCGGCGCCTCGCCGGTCCGGGTGTTCTTCACCGTGACCCTGCCCATGGTGGCGCCCGGCCTGATCGCCGGCGCCGCGCTCACCTGGGCCCGCGCGCTCGGCGAGTTCGGCGCGACGATCACCTTCGCCGGCAATCTGCCCGGCGCCACCCAGACCCTGCCGCTCCAGGTCTACCTGCTGCTCCAGGACCAGCCGGAAGCCGCCACCTCCGTCTCCCTGCTGCTGCTCGTGATCGCCATGGCCGTACTGATCGCCCTGCGCGGCCGCTGGACCGGTACCCCGGTCGCCCGTACGCCCGACGAGGCACCGCAGATGCCGGACGAGACGGCGGCTGCGGCTGCCGCCACGGCCACGGCCACGGCCACGGCCCCCGAAGATGAGCGGACGCCGACGGCCCCGGTGCCGGCCGGCCTGGCCTCCGATGTGCCCTCCGCCCCCCACGACGGCGGCCGCTGGCCGCTGCACGCCGCCGTCACCGGCTTCAACGAGCTCACCCTCGCCGCCGATCCCGGCACCACCATCGCCGTCGTCGGCGAGAACGGCGCCGGCAAGACCACCTTGCTGCGCGCCCTCCTCGGCCTCACCCCGCGCGCCCACGCGGAGCTGAAACTGGGCGACACCGACGTCACCGCGCTGCCCCCGCACAAGCGCCAGGTGGCGTGGGTCCCGCAGGATGGCGCCCTCTTCCCGCACCTGAACGCACTGGCCAACACCGCGTACGGGCTGCGCGCCCGCTGGGTGCCGCGCGCCGCCGCCCGCCGCGAGGCGCAGCTGTGGCTGGACCGGCTCGGCGTCGGCCACCTCGCCGCCCGCAAGCCCGGCCAGCTGTCCGGGGGCCAGGCCCAGCGCGTCGCCCTGGCCCGCGCCCTGGCCGCCCGGCCCCGCCTGCTGCTCCTCGACGAGCCGCTCGCCGCCCTCGACCAGACCACCCGGGCCCGCGTCCGCCACACCCTGCGCACCCACCTGGCCGGCTTCGGCGGGGTCTGCCTCATCGTCACCCACGACCCCGTCGAAGCGGTGTCCCTGGCCGACCGGGTCCTCGTACTCGCCGCCGGACGCACCCTCCAGGACGCCCCGCCTTCCGAGGTCACCCGCCACCCGCGCTCCCCCTGGGTCGCCCGGATGCTCGGCCGCAACGCCTGGCCCGGCACCGCGTCGGCCGACGGCCTCGTACTCGCCGCCGGAGGCCGGCTGGTGGTGGCGGAGGCGCTGCCCGAGGGGTCCCGCGCGCTGGCGATCATCGGCCCGGAGGCGGTGTCCGTGCACCGCGACCGCCCGGCCGGCAGCCCCCGCAACGTCTGGCAGGGCTCCGTACGGGAGATCACCGCGGTCGGCAGCCGGCTGCGCGTGCTGGTCGGCTCGGCCGAGGCCCCCGACCTGGTCGCGGAGATCACCCCGGAGGCGGCGGCCGAGCTGGGCCTGGTCGACGGCTCGAAGGTATGGACGAGCGTGAAGGCGACCGAGGTCACGCTCGTACAGCTCTAGGGGGTGTGCCGGACGGCGAGCCAGTCCCCCGGGGCGAAGGCGTCCACGCCCACCACGGTCCGTCCGGTGCGCGGAGCCGCGACGGAGAGCACGCCCTCGGAGCGTCCGGCCGCGAAGCCCGGGGCGCCGAGGGTGATCACGGCGGCCCGTTTGCCGGTGGTGCGCCGGAACTCGGCGAGCAGGTGCGCCGTCAAGGCCGTCTCCTTGCGGTCCACGGTGTTTGGCGCATACGCCTGTACGACGGCCAGCGCACCCGTGTCCGGCTCCCGGGCGGCGGCCTCCAGAGCCTTGCGCAGGGCCCGCATCCGGTGCAGACCGCCACCGCCCAAGGTGCGCCGGGTGGTGTCGAGCGGCAGAAACCGTACGCCGCGGTGGACGAACTCCGGGCGGTCGGCGCCGGTCAGCACGAAGTCGGCACCGGCGTCCCCGGTCCGCGCACCGCTCCCCCCGGCCGGCTCGACGGCGAACCGCCAGGGCCGCGCCCGGACCCCGGCCTCGGTGGCCACGACCGGATCCCGGGCCACCGGCACGGTGGCGGGTCCGGTGGGCGGCGTCCGGGCGCCGAGCGTGTCGAGGGCCAGCCGTCCGGGGCCCGTCCCCGCGACCGCCGAAAGCCGGGTCACGGTGAGCGGCGGCTGTGCGGTGGCCGGGAGCGCAAGGGTGAGCTCCCGCCAGCCGGTCCAGTCCACGGCGGGCCCGCGCACCGTGACGGCGGCGCCGTCGGCGTCGGCCAGTTCCACGGCGGGCCGGGCCCCGGAGCCGTCGCCGTCGACCCAGAGCGTGAGCGAACGGGCGAGCTCCGGGACGGGGAGGGGCCGGGGCGGGGCGGCGCTCCCCCGGGCCGCTGCCCCGGGCAGCTCCAGGGTGAGCCCCGGGCCGGGGTGCCCCTCGGCCGGGGAGGCGCCGGGGCCGGTCCAGTCGGCGGCGTCGGCCAGATCGGCGAGGGGGAGGGTCACCAGCCCGACGCCGAGGGCGAGTTCGGCGGTGATGCCGGGGGCGACGCCTCCGGCCGCTCCTGAGGCCTCTGGGGCTCCGGCCGCGCCGGTGGCCCGGACGGTGGCGCGCAGCCGGCCGGTGGCCTGCGGGACGAGCGCGGTGACGGTGAAGCCCCCTCGTCCGTCATCGGTGACGCGCCACCGCGACCGGTCGAACTCCAAGGCCACGTCCCGGGGTTCCACCACCGCGGCCGCCCCCTGTGCGTCGTACCCGGTCAGCCGGAATCCCGCGCTCTCGCCCTGGTTCGCGAGCCCGATCCGGGCCTGTGTGGGCCGGATCCGGGTCAGCGGGCCGAGGACCTCGAGCGGGAGCGCGCCGTGCGCCGTCGTGCGCCGGGCGTGCGCCGTCGCACGGCCGGGGCGCACCGCGTGGAACACTCCGGCGGAGTCGATCGTGCCGGCCCCGTCGGCCGACCACGCCGGCGCGCCCGGGGCCGGGCCCAACAGCGCGTCGTACCCGGTGGCCGTGAGGGTGCGGGTGAGCCGGGGGAAGATCCGGGTCAGGTCCTCGGTCGTGCCGCCTGCGGGTTCGACCCGGTAGCCGGCGGTCCGGCCGGAGCCTGCCGGGGCCGTGAGGACGAGCCCGTTGGGGACGGGCCGCGGCCGGCCGTCCGACGGGGAGTTCTCTAGCGCCAGGGCCGCCGCCCCGCTCTGCCCGGCGAGCAGGGTCGAGGAGCCGCCGCCGTCGAGGTTCAGGGCCTCGTACGCACCGAGCCGGTGCATCAGCCGGCCCAGCGCGGTCAGGGTGAGGCCGCCGCTGTCCCGCTGGCGGCCGTCCACGGTGAGGATCCGCAGCTGCCGCCCGTCGCGCGAGAACCCGACGGCCGTGCGCGGGGCGGCGGCGTTGTTCGATTCGCCGTCGTGGTTCTGCGGGACGCCGGCGACGACGAGGGCCTCCCGCCCGCCGACGGCCGCCGTCGGGACCGCCCCGGCCTCCGCGACGGCCCGGGCGGCGACGGCCACGGCGTCCCCGGGGCGCAGGGCGGCGAGTTCGGCAGCGGCCGCACCGTCGGCTGCGGCAGCCAGCACGGTGGTGCCGGGTTCGGGGCGTTCGCGGCGGGCGGGGCCGCCAACCGGCGAGGCGGCTGCCGTGACCCGGCCGTCCCGGACCGCCACGGCGGTGCCCAGGGCGGGCAGCTCCGTCCCCGGCCAGTCGGCGGTGTACGCGGAGAGGCCCCCGGCGGGCGGCCGGGCCGCGTTGTATCCGGCCAGCGGGCGCACCGTGCCGCCGGGCAGGGTGACGCTCCCGCCGAGTCCGATGCGCAGGACCCGCCCGATGCCGTCGGCGCCGAACCCGACGGCCGGGGCCGCGCCGGGCCCGGGGGTCGCGGAGTGCAGCAGCCGGCCGCCGCCCAGGCCGGGGCCGAGCGGTGCGCCCGTACCGCGGATGTCGAAGAAGTCGCCGTTCACGGCGGCGACCACGCGCCGCCCCGGCCCCGCGGGGTGGCGGGCGGCGGACTCGGCGACGGTGGCCGGTCCGTGGCCGCCCAGATATTCGGCGCGCACTCCGCCGCTCGCGCCGAGGTCGACGACGAGCTCGTCGATCCGCAGCCAGCGGTCGGCCTCCAGCCGGTCGTACGACTCCAGGCGGATCCCCGGGGCGATCCGCCGGCCGGTACGGGCGGTCTCGATGCCGTCGGAGGCGGCGTCGGCGGCCGGTGCAGCCGCAGCGGGGGCAGGGACCGGAGCGGGAACGGGGACGGTGGCGCCGGCGGGGACGGCGGGGACGGTGGCGCCGGCGGGGCCGGCGAGGGCGACGGCGAGCAGGGCGGGCAGCAGCGGACGGAGGCTCAGCACGCAGGCAGGATCGGTCACTCGGCCTCGCCCCGAGTCGCCTCAGCCGCTCGTGCCCCGTGGTTTCAGCCATTCGCCCCATCACGCGGGGCCGGATGCGGGTGCGGGGCCCGACAAAGGATTTGGCCGCCGGATGCCGGGCTGGCATGGTTCGAGCGTGCCCGCCGCAGGTCAGCGGGCATCCGCTTCTCTGGCACATGTTCCCGTGGGGGGTACACACCGCATGTCCTTCAACGAGCCGCCGGGCCCGCCGACTCCGCCCCCGTCGCAGGCTCCGACCCCGGCACCGACCCAGGCCCCGTCACCGGCATCGACCCCGGCCTCGACCCCGGCACCGGCACCGGCACCGGAGCAGCCGCCGCACGCCGCGCAGCCGCAGCCGCAGCCGGCCCCGCATCCGCCGTACCCGGCTCCGGCCCACCCGGCCCAGGCGTACCCGGCTCCGGCGTACCCGGGCCCGCAGCCCTACCCCGCGCAGCCCGGGCCCGGGTACCCCGCCGGGCCTTATCCGGGCCTGCCGTACCCGGGACAGTGGCCCACCGCGGACGTGTTGCGCTCGCCGCGCGGCCTGGCGGTCGCACTCACCGCCCTGCTGTCGGTCGCGGCCGCGGTCAACCTGTTCTCGGCGGGCATCAGCATGTACGTCTTCTCGCTCATGCAGAGCCTGACCGCGGACGCGGCGAGCGTCGGCGACTGGACGCTCGAGCGGGGGGACGTCCTGACCGGCGTCGCCGGTGTCCTCCAGTACCTGATGGTGCTGGTGACGGCGGTCGTCTTCATCGTCTGGTTCCACCGCGTGCGCGTGAACGGCGAGATCTTCCGCCCCGACGGCTTCTCCCAGAGCCGCGGCTGGGCCATCGGCAGCTGGTTCATCCCGTTCGGCAACCTCTTCCTGCCGTTCCGGATCGCGAAGCAGATCTGGGTGGCCAGCACCCAGTTCGGGCCCGACGGCACCTACCGTGAGGTATCCGCCGCGCCCCTGAACGCCTGGTGGGCGGTCTGGGTCACCTCGCTGGTGCTCGACCGCGTCTTCGGCCAGCTGTACAAGCGGGCCGAGACCCCACAGGCCCTGCGCGACGCGTCCGCCCTGGGGATCGTCACCGACCTGTTCGCGGTCGCCGCCGCCGTCCTCGCCATCGTCTTCGTCCGCAGGCTGACGGCCCTGCAGACCACCAAGGCGACGCAAGGCCCGTACGCGGCGGTCTGACCCCGGCCGGGCGTCTCAGGGCGCCGCATGCCCCGGGACGACGAACTCGCACCACACGCACTTCCCGCTGCCCCGGGGCTCCACGCCCCATTCCTCCGCCAGCCGGTCCACCAGCAGCAGGCCGCGCCCGGACACCGCCCAGTCGCCCGCCTCGCGCCGGTGCGGCAGGGCGCTGCTGGAGTCCTCGACCTCGACCCGGATCCGGCTCTCCGCGGTCAGCCGCACGTTGACCCGGCCGCCGCCGTCGGTGTGCACGAGGGCGTTGGTCATCAGCTCGTCCGCCGCCAGTTCGATCTCGTCGGCCCGCTCCCTGGCGCCCCACGCGGCCACCGCCGCCCGGATCAGGTGCCGGGCCGTCGCCGGGCCCTCGGGGTCGCCCGGGGTGAGCCGCAGGCGCAGCGGGCCGCCGCCGCGCGGGGAGGGGGTGCCGCGGCGGCGCAGCAGGAGCAGGGCCATGTCGTCCCCGGCGCCCGCGTCGCCGACCAGGTTGCACAGGACGTCGGCGAGCTCCTCGACGTCGACCGGCCCCGTGTGGACCGCTTCCATGAGCTCCCGCATGCCTGCCTCGGGGGCGCGGTCCGGCCGTTCGAGCAGGCCGTCCGTGCACAGCACCAGGGTGTCGCCGGGGTGCAGTTCGAAGCTGGTGACGGGGTAGCCGGAGCCCGTTCCCGACTTCTCGCGCGGCGGCAGCCCGAGCGGGAGTCCGCCGGCCACCTGGACCCGGTGGCAGGTGCCGTCGCCGCGCCGCACCACGGGGTCGAGGTGGCCGGCACGGACCATCTGGAGCATGCCGGTGTTCAGGTCCACCTCGGCGTAGGTACAGGTGGCGAAACGTTCCGTCTCGAGTTCCCGCAGGAAGGTCGACGCCCGGGCCATGGCCGTGCCGGGCGGGTGTCCCTCGGCGATGTAGGCCCGCAGGACGATCCTCAGCTGGCCCATGACGGCCGCCGCGTCCGTGTCGTGCCCTTCCACATCGCCGATCATCACCCCGACGCGGCCGTCGCCGAGCGGGATCACGTCGTACCAGTCACCGCCGATGTCCCGCCCCATCCGGGCCGCCCGGTACCGTACGGCGATCCGCGCGCCCGGCACCTCCGGGATCCGGCGCGGCAGCATCGCCCGCTGCAGGCCCTCCGCGAGGTCGTGCTCCTGCTCGAAGAGGATGGCGCGCTGGAGGCTCTGCGCGATGCCACTGCCGAGCGCGACGAGCAGGTTCCGCTCCTCGGCGGTGAAGTCTCCGTCCCGCTGGTACAGCAGCCCGAGGGCGCCGATGGCCCGGCCCTGGGCGATCAGCGGCAGGTAGACGCCGCTGCGCACGGACAGCGGCTCGATGTACGGCCAGAGGATCGGGTAGCACTGCTGGAACTCCTCGCGCGAGGCGATGAAGACCGGCTGCAAGTTCCGTACGGCCTCGCTCATCGGGAACTGCGCGTCGATGCGGGTGTACTCGATCTCCGGGACGTACGAGCCGAGCTGCCCCTCCGCGACGAGGTGGATCCGGCCGCCGTCGACGATCCCGAGCATCACGCTGACCGCGCCGAGGTGGCCGAGGGCCTCGGGGTCCTTGAGGACGTCGGTCACGTCGTTGACGGTGCGGGCGTGGGCCAGGATCGCGCTGGTCCGCTCGACGACACCGGTCATCCGGCGCCGCCCCTCCGCCTGCTCCCCGCCGGCGCCGGGTTCGCCGGGATCTTGGGCGGCGTCGCGCAGGATCCCGATGATCCGGTACGGGCGGCCGTTGGCATCGCGCAGGATGTGGCCCTGGATGTGGGTCCAGGCCGGGGTGCCGTCCCGCCGGCGGGTCCGGACGTACGCCCCGTAATGGCTCCGGCCGTCCTTGAGCGCCTGCGCGACCCGGGCGTCGAGCCGGACCTCCTCGCCGGGCGACACCCGCGCCCGCAGCCCCTCGGGGGTGCCGCTGAACTCCTCGGGGCGCAGCTCGAGGACCTCGAGGGCGGTGGGATCCAAATGCATCTGCCCACTGTCGAGGTCCCAGTCGAAGGTGCCCATACGGTTGAGCGCGAGGCTCATGTCCGGCTGCGCAGGCCAGTCGACCTCGGGGCTCGCTCCCCTTTCGGCCATGCAGCCAGGGTCTCACCCTTCACGGACGTATGCCCGCTCGTGTCAGGTCCCGGCATCGCCGGGGACGTCGGCCCGCTCGGCGGCAGGCGGCTGTTCCGGGGTACCGGCCCGGGGCGCCGCGGTCGGCTCAGATCCGGGCTCCGTCGACTGCACCCTCGTCTCCGGCGCCGCCGAGGACGGCGGCGCCGGAGGCGGTGGTTCCGACAAGCTCGGCGGGGGCGGCGTCGCGGAGGGCGAGGAGGCGGTCACCGGCGCCTTCGAGGGCGCGGACGCGGTTTCCGAGGCGGACGGCGTGCCGGGCGCGGACGGTGTCCTGGGCTGGGACACGGACGGTTTCGCGGACTGCTTGGACGGTTTCGCGGGCTCGGGCTTGGACGGTTTCGCGGGCTCGGGCTCGGACGGTGTCGCGGACTCGGGCTCGGACGGTTTCGCGGGCTCGGGCTTGACCGGTATGCCGGGCTTGGACGGTATCCCGGACGGGGTCTCGGCCGGGGACTTGGAGGGGGTCCCGGAAGGGCGCCGGGACGGTAGCCCGCCCGGGCGCGTGGGCTTCACCGGCGGTCCCGACGGGGGCGGCGAGGTGGTCGTGACCGGCGGAGTCGGATGCGTCGGCGTGACCGGCGGCTTCGGGATCACCGGCGGCGGCACGCGCTTGTCGTGCTTGGCCCGGTGGTCGCCGCGGTCGCGCTCGAACCAGTGCTGTTCGTGGCGGTCGTAGATGACGAACTTGTGGACGACGGTCGTCGACGGGGCGATGACGACCACGTCCTTGGGCTGGTACGAGTTCCACGGCTGCCCGGACCGCTTCGGTTCGGCCTTCAGCGCGACCGGAAACCCCAGGGGGTTGCCGCACGCGCACCGCACCCGCGGCACCCCGCGGGCGTCGACCAGCACCGCCGTCCCGGCCTGGAGCACCGCCTGGTAGCTGGTGGCCTTGCCGTCGCGGTAGCCGTGGTTGGTGACCCGGGTGTCCATGCCCAACTGCACCGGGGTGAGCGAGCGCAGGTAGCCGGGTACGGCCGCCGGCTGGATGCCGAGCGCCGAGGCGAAGGCGCTGTTCTTGGCGGGCTCGGCGGACAGCACCCGGATCTGCTTCTCGACGTCGCAGCTCGCCACGGCCTTCGTACCGCCGTACAGGCCCGGCGACGCGCCGCTGACACTGCGCGTGACGATGGTGCCGGTGGTGGGCACCGCGCTCTGCGGCGAAGGCGGCGTGGCGGTCTGCGGCGGAGGAGTGGCCCCCTTCGCCGCGGTGGACTCCGTGAACGGGTCCGGGCCGGACACGGCGGCGGGCTGCAGGAACACCTCGCCCCCGGCGGAAGGGGTGCCGCCCGGCCTGGTCAGCACCACGGCGAGGGCCACGGCGGCGGCCACCGCGACGAGCGCGGTGGCCAACCGGGGCGCGGACCGCCACCAGGGTCCGCCGGCCGGTGGCCCCGGTGACGTGCCGCCGGGGCCACCGCCGCCCGGAGGTGTGCCACCGGGCGGAGCGGGCGGCGGGGGTGGCGGCGGGCCCTGCTGCCCGCCCGAGAGGGGCCCTGAAGGAGGACCCGCGGGACGCTCTGCGGGCGGCTGCATGGACTGTGTCGGCTGCTGTGGCTCCCGGCCGGAGGGTTGCGTACTCACGTGCCCTTCTTCCCGGGCGGAGGAGCTCCGGCCCCCTGCGGACGCTCCGGTTCGGACCCGGAGACATCGGGATTTGTTGCACTCTTGCGGACCATTGTGTGCGCCTCTCGGGTGGTGGCCGCAAGCCGAGCGTGTTTACGGTTGCAGCGTGAGCAGTCCGTCATCCGTGAGCAGTCCGTCATCGCCGAATTCGGCACCCGGGGGCTCCGCAAGGGCTTGGCGGGACGCCCTCGTCGCCGTCGTGGCGGGCTTCGCGGCGATGGCCGCCGTCGCCGCGGCGGGCCTGGCCTTCGCGGGGGCGACCGGTCTGCCCGGCGGCGCGTTCCCCCGGGTGGTCGCGGCGGTCGTCGTGCTGGCGGCCGGCGGATCGGTCGAGGTGACCGGCGTGGCCGGCTTCCTGGCCGACGCCCACGCGAGCCTGTCCGTACTCCCGCTCTCGGTGAGCCTCGCCGGGGCCCTCACGGCCGGCTCGCTCTTCCTGCGCCCGCTGCACAACCGGGCGGTGGCCCGGCCGGGCGAACTCATGGCCCGTGTCGTCCCGTTGGTCCTGCTGTGGCTGCTCGCCCTCAGCGGCGTCGCGCTCCTCGCCCGCCAGACCTTCGGCGTCACCACCGGCGACTCCCTGGTCGCAGACCTCGGCGAACTCCTCGACTCCTCCCCGAAGGTCGGCTTCAGGGCCGCCCTGCCCTCGACCCTCGTCTTCGGACTGCTGTGGATCCTGGGCCTGGTGCTGGTCGCCCTGCTGATCTCGCGCCGGGCGCCGCTCCCGGTCCGGCTGGTCCGCTTCCACACGGCGGTGCGGCCCGCCGCCTTCGCCACCGTGGCGTTGCTCCTCGCGTACGTCGTGCTCGGCCTCGGAGTCGGCCTGGTGGTGGCCGCCACGCGCGGCCATGCGGACCGGACCTTCGCCGTGATCCTGCTCGGCCTGCCGAACCTCGTCTGGTTCGCGCTCACCCTGGGCCTCGGCGGAGCCTGGGACGGCAGGGCCGCTGGGCCGTTCGGGCTGCCGATGCCGCAATTGCTGGACGAGGTGCTGCGCGGGCCCCACCTGACCCGGGTCGACGTGGCCTCGCTCGCACAACGGGACCCCCGGGCCTGGTGGCTGGTGGCCGTGGCCGCCGTGCTGCTGCTCGGCGCGGGCTTCCTGGCGGCCGTACGCTCCCCGGCGCACGTCCGGGCCTGGCAGCACGCGCTCCACCTGAGCGTGGCTCTCGCCCTCGCCACCCTGACGGTGTGCCTGCTGGTCTCCCTCCAGGCCCGGTTCGGCCTGTCCCTGCTGGGCATCGGCGACGTGGGCTGGCTCGACGCGACGGTGGTGCTGCGCCCGGTGCTGTGGCGCAACGTGGGGCTCGCCCTGGTCTGGGGCGCGCTCGCGGGCTTCCTCGGGGCCCTGCTGGCCCGTCCGGTCCACCGCCGCGGTCTCGTCGAGAAGCCGCCTGAGATCATCGACGGGTGATCTCACCCCTGCCCGCCGGCTGGAGCATCGACCGGATCCGCGCACTGTCCGGCGACGCCACCGCCGCTGTTGTTCCCCCGGATCGCCGCGTGCTGCTCGAGGACACAGCGCTCGAACCCGAGCTCATCCTCTCGTTCCACGGCCTGTGCCTGGTGCGGGCCCGCGACGACGAGGACTGGTACATGGGCGAGCTCGCCCCCGACGGCACGCTGACCTGCTGGTCCTCGTACGGCCCGGACCTCGCCACGGCCATCCGCGGCCTGTAGGACTCGGCTGCGGCCGGTCCGGGCGGGTGGTGGCCGCGGGGCCCGCTTCCGCTCCGGCCCGGCGCAGCGCCCCGGCGAGCTCCGGGCAGCTGCTCCACCGGTCCTGCGGCGATGCGGCCGGCGCCTTTCACCGGCACCTCGTCGACTGCTGCCGGCGGATCGGGCACCGTGGGGTCACCCGTTCTCCGGCGGCGTCACGACCTGCGTCGGTTCGCGCCCGGGTTCCCGGCCGCGTTCCCGCCCAGGCTCACGCCCGCGCTCCCGCCCGGCCGCCGTGGCCGTGTCCGCCCGCGCGGCGGCTCCCGCCCTGCGTTCCTCCGCGGCCGGCGGCTCCGGCTCGGCCGGCTCCCCCGGTCCCGTGCCGACCGCGTACGTCGCGAGGCGGGTCCCGTCGCCGTACATCCAGCGCCCGGTGGCCTCTTCGTACAGCCAGGCGGACTCCCCGTCGACCACGATCCCGACCCGGAGCCCCCGGGTCGCCTCCCGGAAGGCCTCGGCGTTCGCGCGCCCGGAAGCCAGTTCCTCGGCGGCCTTCCGGTAGCGCTGCAGGGCCTCGGCGGCCTGTGCGAGCAGCGGCAGCGGGTCCTCCTCCGTTCGCGTGAGCGGGCGCCCGCCGGTCGGCGGCGGCTCGGGCACGGCGACCAGGAGCCGTCCGTCCACCCAGGCGGACCACCCGTTGGCGCACAGGATCTCCCCCCACTCCCCGCGCCGGGACAGCAGTTGCACGGGCAGGAAGGGGTCCAGGGGCACGGTGGGCCGGGAGACGTCGGGCTCCTCCCAGGCGGGCAGCCCCTCCCGGGGGACCACGTGCGTGGGCTGGAAGTCGCCGGGCCCGGTCAGGTTGGCCATCGACGCCTACTTTCGCATGATCGCGGGCTCGTGGCGACGCAGCAGCCGCAGGACCAGCACCCCGAACAGGACGGACAGTCCCACGAGCATCCCGACATCGAGCAGCCACACCCCGGCGCTGTGCGCGAAGAGCGGGTCGGCGGTGAGCTTCCCGGGCACGATCGCGCCGAGGCCGATGGTGCCGGCCATGGCGCCGAGCGCCCACCGGGACGGCACCAGCCAGGCCAGCTGCTCGATCACCGGCACGCCGCTCAGCTGCAACAGGGCTCCGCAGAAGACCACCTGGACGATGGCGAGGAGGACCAGCAGCGGCATGGTGACCTCCTCCTTCTTGACCAGGGCGGAGACCAGCAGGCCGAGCATCATCGCGGTGAAGGACAGCAGGGCGACGGCGAGGGTGATTTCGACGAGGGGCGGCAGGAAGACCCCTTTGCCGCCGGGGGCGTTGGTCTTCACTCCGTACAGGCCGACGAGCGTCATCACGACGGCCTGGGCCACGGTGATGGCGCCGAGCACCACCACCTTGGACATCAGGTACGCGGATCTGGACAGGCCGACGGCCCGTTCGCGCTGGTAGATGACACGCTCCTTGACCAGTTCCCGTACGCCGTTGGCCGCGCCGGTCAGCACGCCGCCGACGCACAGGATGAGCAGGGCGTTGATCGCCGTCTCCCGCGTGAGGGTGCTGCCGGCCAGGGCCCGGGTCATGGCGCCCATGACGAACGGCAGCGCGATCATGATGACGAGGAAGGTGCGGTCGGCGCTGAGCGCGGCGGCGTAGCGGCGGATCAGTGTGGACAGCTGGGAGCCCCAGCTCTGGGCCTTGGGCGGCGGAGCGGCGAAGTCTGCCTCCCCGGTCCGGTCCCCGTCCCGCCGGGGCTGCCGCGCGGCGTTCTGTACGTACGTGCGGTGTTGCGGGGAACTGCGGTACTCCCCCGCCCAGTCCCGGCCCTGCTGGTTCTCGAAGGCTTCGAAGGCCTCGGGCCACTGGGCGAACCCGAAGAAGCCGAGGGTGTCGTCCGGCGGCCCGAACCAGGCGATGCGCCCGCCGGGGGCGAGGACCAGCAGCCGGTCGCAGACGTCGAGGCTGAGCACGCTGTGGGTGACGACGATGACGGTGCGGCCGTCGTCGGCGAGGCCGCGCAGCATGTGCATCACGGAGCGGTCCATGCCCGGGTCGAGGCCGGAGGTGGGCTCGTCCAGGAAGAGCAGGGAGGGCTTGGTCAGCAGTTCCAGGGCGACGGATACGCGTTTGCGCTGGCCGCCGGAGAGGCTGTGGATGGGCTGGTCGGCGCGCTGCTCGAGGCCGAGTTCGCCGATCACCTCGTCGACCCGGGCCTGGCGTTCGGCCGGGGCGGTGTCCTGCGGGAAGCGCAGTTCTGCGGCGTAGGTGAGGGCGCGGCGGACGGTGAGCTGCGCGTGCAGGATGTCGTCCTGGGGGACGAGGCCGATGCGGCTGCGCAGTTCGGCGTAGTCGTGGTACAGGTCGCGTCCGTCGTACAGGACGGTGCCGTGGTCGGCGGGGCGCAGGCCGGTGAGGGCGCCGAGGAGGGTGGACTTGCCGGCTCCGCTGGGGCCGACGACGGCGAGCAGGCATTTGGCGCCGACGGGGAAGGAGACGTGGTCGAGGAGGGTCTTGCGGCCATGGTCGACGGAGACGGCGAGGTCCTGGACGTCGAGGGAGACCTCGCCGGTGTCGAGGTACTCCTGGAGCTGGTCGCCGACGAGGCAGAGGGCGGTGTGGCCGATGCCGACGATGTCGCCCTCGGTGACGCGGGCGCGTTCGATGCGGGCGCCGTTGAGGAAGGTGCCGTTGTGGCTGCCGAGGTCGGTGATCTCGTACGTGCCGTCAGCGAGTGCGTGCAGTTCGGCGTGCTGGCGGGAGACGACGAGGTCGTCGATGACGAGGTCGTTCTCGGGGGCGCGGCCGATGCGCACGGCGGTCCGGGTGGGCAGCGGGCGCACGGTGGTGGGGCGGCGGAAGGTACCGGTCAGGGACGGGGTGGACACCGAGGACGGCCGGGAGCCGGCGGCCCCGCCTCTCGGGACCGGGCCGACGAACCGGGCGCGCGGGCCGTCGAAGGCGCTGCCGAAGCGGAGTTCGCTGCCGACGCCGACGCTCCACTCGTGGACGCGGTGGCCGTCGGCCCAGGTGCCGTTGGTGCTGTTCTCGTCCTCCACGGTCCAGTGGTCGCCTTCGGGGCGCAGGATCGCGTGGTGCCAGGAGACGCGGGCGTCCGCGAGGCAGATCTCGCAATGGGGGTCGCGGCCGACGTGGTACGTCCGGCCCGGGCTCATCGCGGTGGAGCCCGTGTCGGTTTCGAGGACGAGCTCGGGCGCGGTCGGCACACCGGGGCGCTGGACCATGAGCAGATTTTCCCACGATCCGACCGGCCCGGCATGACCGCAGGTCAGCGGCCTCTTATGGGTAATGACAACGGTCCCCGTTGCCGCCTTTGCCCATTGCGTCACGGTGCGCTTCACTTCACGCGTCGGAACCGAACACACGGGGGACGCCATGAGTGGGCACGACCACGCGCACGACGACCACGGCCACGCCGCCGGCCACGACCACGGCGGACACGACCACGGCGATCACAGCCATGGCCCCGGCGGCCACGCCGGCCACGGTCACGGCGTGTCCGCGGATGCCGACCGGCGCTGGCTGGCCATCGCACTCGGCCTGATCGGCGCGTTCATGGCGGTCGAGGTGGTCATCGGCATCGTGGCCCAGTCCCTGGCCCTGATCTCCGACGCCGCCCACATGCTCACCGACGCCGTCTCGATCGTCCTCGCGCTGATCGCGATGCGGCTCGCGGCCCGCCCGGCGCGCGGCGGATTCACGTACGGCCTCAAGCGTGCGGAGATACTCTCCGCCCAGGCCAACGGGCTCACCCTGCTCATGCTCGCGGTCTGGCTGGCGTACGAGGCGGTCCGGCGGCTGATCGACCCGCCGCAGGTGGCGGGCGGGCTGGTCCTCGTGACGGCGCTCGCGGGCATCGTCGTGAACGTGGCCGCCGCGTGGTGCATCTCCAGGGCGAACCGCTCCTCGCTCGCCGTCGAGGGCGCCTACCAGCACATCCTGAACGACCTGTTCGCCTTCATCGGCACCGCCGTCGCCGGTCTGATCGTGCTCACGACGGGATTCGTCCAGGCCGACGCGATCGCCACTCTCGTGGTCGTGGTGCTGATGGTCAAGGCGGGCTACGGACTGGTCCGTGAGTCCGGCCGGATCTTCCTGGAGGCCGCCCCGGCGCACATGGACCCGGACGCGGTGGGCGACCGGCTCGTCGGGCACCCGCCCGTCACCGAGGTGCACGACCTGCACATCTGGACGATCACCTCCGGGCAGGCGGCGCTGTCGGCGCACGTGCTCGTCGAACCGGCCGGCGACTGCCACGCCGTACGCCGCGACCTGGAGCGGCTGCTGGACAAGGAGTACGGGATCACGCACACCACCCTCCAGGTGGACCACGCGCAGGAGGCCCTGCTCACCGTCGGCCGCCCGGGCGAGGACCCGGCCGACCCGCACTGCGCGGACGCGCACGGCCCGGTGCACCGGCAGGGCCCGCACGACCACTGACGGCCGACCGGCGGTCGCCGGTCGCCGCCGGACCCGCTGACCCACTGACCCGCCCGCCCGCGGGGCATACATGCACGCATGACCCAGAAGCGCAGCGCCGGACTGCTCCTGTTCCGCACGGCCGCCGAGCCCACCACCTCGGCGCACGACGCCGTCGAGGTACTGCTCGGCCATATGGGCGGCCCCTTCTGGGAGCACAAGGACGACGGGGCCTGGGCCATCCCGAAGGGCGAGTACGAACCGGACGAGACCCCGATCGACGCGGCCCGCCGGGAGTTCACCGAGGAGATCGGCCTGCCGCCGCCGGAGGGCCCGTACCTCCCGCTGGGCGAGCTGCGGATCCCGGGCGGCAAGCTGGTGACGATCTGGGCCGTACGGGCGGACCTCGATCCGGCGCTGATGGTGCCCGGGACCTTCACGATGGAATGGCCCCCGCACTCGGGCCGGACGCAGGAGTTCCCCGAACTGGACCAGGTGGCCTGGTTCTCTCCCCCCGCGGCCGAAACCAAGCTGATTCCCTCTCAAATCCCCTTCCTGAAGAGGCTGTTGGGACTCCTGGAGGGTTGACCTGACCTTGACTTGCCAACAAACCCCGCCTCCGTGGACATTGCACATATGACGAACGTCGTGCTGGTGGGAACCCTGGACACCAAGGGTGTCGAGTACGGCTGGCTGCGCGAGGGGCTGCTGCGCACCGGCGTCGAAGTGATCATGGTCGACACAGGAATCATGGGTGACCCCCGGGTGCCCGCGGACATACCGCGCGAAGCGGTGGCCCGGGCAGCGGGAACGGAACTGTCGGAACTACGCACGGCTGACGACCGGGGTGCGGCCGTGGCCACGATGGCCAGAGGCGCCGAGGCGACGCTGCTGCGCCTGCACGCCGAGGGCCGGCTGCACGCGGTGCTCGCCATAGGCGGCAGCGTCGGCACCTCCATCGCCACCCGGGCGATGCGCGCGCTGCCGCTGGGCGTGCCGAAGCTGATGGTCTCGTCCATGGCGTCCGGGGACGTGGCTCCGTACGTCGGATCCTCGGACATCGCGATGATGTACAGCGTGGTGGACATCGCGGGGATCAACAGCATCTCCGCGCCGGTCATGGCGAACGCGGTCGAAGCGGCCGCAGGGATGGCCAAGGCCTTCGAACGGGCCTCGATGGAGCTGCACCGCCCGGCCCGGCTCGGCGCCGGCTCCCGCCCGTTGATCGCGGCGAGCATGGCGGGCGTCACCACCGCCGGCGTGGACGCCGCCCGCGAACGGCTGACCGAACTCGGCTACGAGGTCCTCGTCTTCCACGTCAGCGGCACCGGCGGCCGCACCCTGGAGACCCTGGCCGGCCAGGGCATCTTCGCGGGCGTGCTCGACCTGACGCTCAGCGAGCTCGCGGACGACCTGTGCGGCGGCATCCTCACCGCCGGCCCCGACCGGCTCAGCGCGGCCGGGCGGGCCGGGATTCCGCAGGTGGTGAGCCTGGGAGCGCTGGACATGGTGAAGTTCGGCCCGCTGGAGACCCTGCCCGAACGGGCCCGCTACCGGCGGGTCCACGTCCACAACCCGTCCATCACGGTGATCCGTACGACCCCCGCCGAGTGCACGGAGCTCGGCCGCCGGATCGCCGCCAAACTCCGCGCGGCGACCGGCCCCACGGCCGTCTGCATCCCGCTCCGCGGCCTGTCCACGCTCGGTGCACCGGGCGGCACCTACCACGATCCCGGCGCGGACCGGGCCCTGTTCTCGGCGCTGCGCGAGGGGCTGCGGGGCAGTTCCGCGCGGCTCTACGACTACGACACCCACATCAACGACCCGGGCTTCGGGAGGGCGACGGCCGACCGGCTGCACGCCATGATCGGCGCGGCTCGGGCCGCGGCGTGAGCATCGTGTGAGACGCCCCGCAGGGTTGGGAACCAGCCGTGGCGGAAACCGTGTCCCTCGGTGTGGCCGCTCGGAACGACCGGGCCTGGGTCTCGGTGACGCCGCCGACGGGGGCAGACGATGAAGAACGTGTGGACGGTGCCCGGCTATGCACACGTCCGGGAGCTCGGCTCGGGCGGCAGCGGCCGCGTGGTCCTCGCCGTGCACGAGGCAACGGGCACGCCGGTCGCGGTGAAGTACCTCAGCGACCGGCTGCGCGAGGACCCGGCGTTCGTCGGGGAGTTCCGGGCCGAGGCCCGGCTGCTCGGCGGACTGGACACGCCGTACGTGGTGCGGCTGTACGAGTACGTGGAGGGGCCCGGCGGCGCCGCCATCGTCATGGAACTGGTCGACGGGATCTCCCTGCGCGTCCTGCTGAAGCAGGCCGGGCAGGCCGATCCCGAGGCCGCGCTGGTGGTGCTGAAGGGCTCGCTGCTGGGCCTGGCCGCGGCGCACCGGGCGGGCGTCGTCCACCGCGACTACAAGCCCGAGAACGTACTGGTCGCCTCCGACGGCTCCTCGAAGCTGGTGGACTTCGGGATCGCGGCGCGCCGCGGTACGACCCCCGGGGTGGCCGGCACACCGGCGTACATGGCCCCCGAGCAGTGGCAGGGCCGGCCTGCCTCGCCCGCGGCCGACGTGTACGCGGCGACGGCGACGTTCTTCGAGTGCCTGACCGGCCGCAAGCCGTTCGCCGGGGAGAACTTCGCGGAGCTCGCCGTCCAGCACATGGAGGCGCCGGTCCCGGAGACCGAGGCCCCCGAGCCGGTGCGCCCGCTGATCCGGCGGGGTCTGGCGAAGGCCCCGGAGCAGCGGCCGGAGAACGCCGAGGCGTTCGTGGCGGAACTGGAGGGCGTGGCGCTCGCCGCGTACGGGCCGGACTGGGAGGAGCGCGGGCAGCGCAAGCTCGCGGCGCTGGCCGCGCTGCTGCCTCTGCTGTTCCCCTCGGCGGGCGCCCCGGCCGCGGGGACCACGGCGGTGGCGACGACCTCGATCGGGAACTCGGCGGGCTGGGCCCCGGGCCGGCGCGGCCTGGTCGCGGCGGGCGCGGCGCTGGTCCTTGGGGTGCTGGCGGCGCTCACCTACAGCGCGTCCGGCGGGGAGCCCGTCGGGGCCTCCGCGCTGAACGCGTTCGCGACGTCGAGCGCGAGCCCCGGCGGTGCGGGCCCGGCGCCGGCCCCGGGCCCGAGTGTGTCCGCCACGCCCTCGCCGTCCCCTTCGCCCTCCCTGTCCCCGTCCCCGTCGCCCACCCCGAGCCCGAGCCACCCGCCGACGGTGACGCCCACGACCACCCCGCCGACGACGAAGCCGCCCACCACCCCGCCGCCCTCGCCGAAGCCCACGGTGGTCGTCGGCGCGGTGTCCGTCACCCTCCGCGAGACGGGTCCCTCGCTCGGCCAGGCGACCGTGACTGTCGAGGCGAAGGGCACCGCGCCGGTCACGGTGGTGCTGGAGTGGTTCAACGGTGACGCGGAGGGGAAGCTGGGCTCGCCGGACGGCTCGCCGGACACCCTCACCTACCAGCCGGGCGCCGCGGCGCCGCTGGTCAAGGCCCACGCCTTCTCCGGCCGGGGCTGCTACTGGGGGGTGCGGGCCACCACCAAGCCCGCCGCCGGCAATGGTTCCCCGACCGACCAGGTCTTCATCAGGCGGTGCACGATCTCATGAGCGACGACGACTACAGCGCCACCGTCCTCGGCAGCCACTGGTTCAGCGGACCGCCGCAGCCGCAGGAGGCCGTGCCCGACCGGATCGAGGGATCGGTCCTGCGGTTCGGGCCCGGGGTGACGGCCGCCATGCCGGCGCCGTTCCCCGTGGTCGCCGAACCGGTGCCGCAGCCCCGGCGCTGGGAATGGCGCCGGTACACCCTGGCCGCTGTCGTCCTGCTCGCGGTGCTCGCGTACCTGGGCTGGCAGCGGTACGGCCCGGCCCTCGAGGTGCGGGACGTGACGGTCGCCGCCGCCGACCCGCAGGGTCCCGGCTGCGACTCCACCGCCGATGTGGTGGCCGTCGTACGGACCAACGGGCGGCCGGGGACCCTCACGTACCGGTGGATCCGCTCCGACGGCACGCAGTCGGAGCAGCTCACCGAGCGGGTGCCGCGCGGAAGGAAGGAGGCCCGGCTGCACCTGCTGTGGACCTTCCAGGGCCGGGGCAGCTACGCGGCCGAGGCGAAGCTCCGGCTGGTCTCGCCCGGGCAGCGCACCGCGGCGACGCGGTTCACGTACCGCTGCGCCCGCTGAGGGACGGCAGGCGACGGGACCACCGGCCCGGTGCGGCGGGAGCCACGGCAGCGTCCGTCCGCCCGAGGCGGCCCGCGCGCTGGCCAGGCCCCGGCCGCGCCAGCCGGCGCCGATCGCGATCCGCATCACCCAGGCCCGCTCGCCGGTGACGCAGGCGAGGGCCGCGCCGATCGGGACGCCCTGGTGGACGGCGACCACGCACGGCTGCCGGTCGGTGAGGGCGCTGATGCACTCGGCGAGCGAGAAGACGGACTCCTGGCCGAGTTCGGCCGTGGTGTCGATCAGATGGACGACAGCGGCGAGATCGCTCGCGCGGTAGTCGTGGATGAGCCAGTTCACCGGGAACCGCCCCTCGTTCCTGCTCCTGCTCCTGCTCCTGCTCCTGCTCCTGCTCCTGCTCCTGCTCCTGCTCCTGCTCCTGCTCCTGCTCCTGCGGCGAGGCTAGGGGCGGCCGGGCCCGGCGATCACGCTCCGCGGTGCACAACAGCCGGTCCGGAAACCGTCCGTGTCGTCCATAGACTGGGCGCTTCCGCCCGAGCCGCGCACCGAGGACCCGATCAGTTTCATGACATCCCACATATCCGCCGGCAGGTCCGCCCGCAGCTGCGACGACGGCTCCGACGGCAGACCCGCCGCCCGACGGCGGATTCTCGTGTGGCTGGTTCCGGTCGTGTGGACGCTGGGACTCGGGCTGTGGGGGCTCTCCCGGCAGGACAGCGTGTGGCGGGACGAGGCGGCGACCTGGCAGGTGGCCGGGCGGTCGGCGGGCGAGATCCGGGACATGCTCGGCAACGTCGACGCCGTGCACGGCCTGTACTACCTGCTGATGCACGGGCTCTTCGAGCTGTTCGGGGCGAGTACGACCACCCTGCGGCTGCCGTCGGTGCTGGCGGTGGCGGCCGCCGCGGCGTGCGTGGCCCTCGTCGGGCGGCGGCTGGCCGGCTTCTGGGCGGGGCTGGGTGGCGGGCTGGCGCTGGGACTGCTGCCGGCCGTGCAGTTCTACCTCCAGGAGGGCCGCCCGTACGCGCTGGTCGCGGCCGGCGCCGGGCTGTCGACCCTGCTGCTGGTGTCGCTGCTGTCGGCACCGCCCGGGCGGCGGGCCTGGCCGCGGTGGGCGGCGTACGCCGTCGCGGTGCTGGTGTGCGCGCTGCTGAACTGGCTGTCGCTGCTGATCCTGCCCGCCCACGCGGCGACACTGTGGTGGGTGCGGGCCGGGCGCGGTGTGTGGCTGCGCTGGGCGGCGTACGGGGCGTGCGCCGTCGCGGGGGCGCTGCCGCTGGTCCTGTTCAGCCGGAGCCAGTCCGACCAGGTGTCCTGGATACCGCCGCTGACCTGGCACATGATGATCGGCCCGGCGATCCTGCTGGCCGTCGGCGGCGGCTGCGCCCTGCTGGACCGGCCGCGCGTCGGCCGGCTGTCGGCGGCTGCGGTCGGGCTGCCGCTGCTGGCGGTGCCGCAGCTGGCCCTGATCGGGATCTCCCTGGTCCAGCCGCTGTTCCTGGACCGGTACGTGCTGTTCTCCATGCTGGGTCTGGCCCTGCTGATCGGTGCCGCGCTGGGCGCTGCCGTACGGGCCGCCCGGCCCCGGTCCCCGAGGGCGGCGGCCCTGCTCGTACCGGGCGTGGTCGGGATCGCGGTGCTGGCGATGCTGCCGCTGGAGCTGGACAAGCGGGCTCCGGCCAGCCGGGTCGACGACGTGCTGGCGGTGGCCGGCGAGGTGGCCCGGCTGGGGCGGCCCGGTGACGCGGTGCTGTTCGTGCCGGCCGCCCGGCGGGACACGGCGCTGGTCTCCCCGGGCGCCTTCGCGGGGCTGGCGGACATCGCCCTGGAGCGGAGCCCGGTGGCCTCGGCCACCCTCAAGGGCGAGGAGGCGGACCCGGCGCGGATCCGGGCGGCGCTGCTCGGGCAGCGGCGGGTGCTGCTGGTGACGGACGCGGCAAAGGTGGCGAAGCCGTCGGGCGCCGCCAGGGACGCGGCGAAGGCTGCGGTGCTGAAGGAGCACTTCACGGTGGTGGAGGACCGCCAGGTCCGGGGCCGCCGGGTGACGGTGTACGAGCGCCGGTGACGGTGTACGAGCGCAGCCGGCGCTGTACGAGCGCCCCGGCGCCGGCCGGTCAGGCGGCGTGCGGGTGCGCCGCCGCGCTGTGGGACCCCAGCCACGAGAGCGAGGCCCGGGCCAGGTCCGGCCAGCCGTGGTCGACGGTCAGGGAGTGGCCGCGGTCCTCGAAGCACTGGTACTCGGTGGTCGCGTGGGAATGGCGGTACTGCTTGTACGTCGAGCGGGTCAGCAGGTCCGGGACGGTGTGGTCGAGCCTGCCGGACAGCAGGAGCAGCGGACCGCGGGTCTCGTTCTCCGTGTCGACCTTGGTCGGGGAGTGCGGGGTGAAATTGCCGAGGGCCAGCTGGAACAGCGGGCGGGCGGAGCTCGGGATGGTCCACTCCTCGAAGAGCTCCTCGGCCTCCTCCTCGGAGACTGCGTTGGCGAAGCCGTAGCGGAACTGCTCGCGGTTCAGCGAGACGGACCGCCGGGTGTTGCCGGGGTCGCGCAGGACGGCGAACGTCGACTTGGCCTGGGCCGGGGCGATGGCCTTGACGCCCTTGATCTGCCCGGGGCAGATGGCCACGGCGGCCTCGGCGAGGCCCTGGCCGAGCAGGTGCTGCGCGATGAACCCGCCCACCGAGTGCCCCACGAGGACGGGCCGGACCGGCAGGTCGCGGATCACCTTCGCGTGTGCTTCGGAGATCTCGACGAGCCCGACCCCCGCCTGGTCGTCGGGCCGGCGGCGGGCCTCGGCGACGGTGCCCGGGACCCCGGGCCACTCCGGCACGACGGGCTCGTACCCGGCGTCGCTGAAGGTATCGGCCCAGCCCTCCCAGCTCGTGGAATGCAGCCAGAGGCCGTGGATGAACACCACGGGCGTGCGGCGCTGTGCGGTCATGGCAGGACACCTCCTGGACCCCCCTTGGCGCCTCTGCCAGTCTCGCCCGAGTGCCGCGCCCTCGCCTGCGGAGCCCGGATTCACAGCTCATTCATATGGAATACCAGGCTCCGGGCATAGCTTCTGCGGGGAGGCTCAGTGCATGATCCAGCGCATGCTTCCCCGACCGGCCCACCGCGCCCGCACCCGGCAGGCGTCCCGGATCCTGCTGGCGCTGGCCGCGATGGCCGCCCTGCTGAGCGTGGACCTGCCCGACGCGGCGGCCGTGCCGCCGCTCGGGGTCACCGCGGAGGCCGGGTCCGACCCGGCGGCGAAGCGGGTGGGCACCCTCTTCGCGGGCGGGCTCGACGGCGGGCACTTCTGCACCGCCGCGGTGGTGCGCAGTGCCGACCGCGATGTGATCGCCACCGCCGCGCACTGCCTGGACAACCCGGACACGACGGTGTTCGCGCCGGGCTACCGGGACGGCAAGGCCCCGTACGGGATGTGGAAGCTGACCGGCGTGTACGTCGCGCCGGGCTGGACGGACGGGCGGGACCCGGACCAGGACGTCGCCTTCGCCACGGTCGCCCCGGCGGACGGCGGCACCCGGCGCATCGAGGACGCGGTGGGCGCCTTCCAGGTGGTCACCGAGCAGCCGGACGACGTGACGGTGACGATCCTCGGCTACCCCAGCACCGACGAGACCCCGCTGCGCTGCGCCAACACCACGAGCCTGTTCAGCGAGACCCAGCGCCGGATCGACTGCCCCGATCTCAGCGGCGGCACGAGCGGCAGCCCGTGGCTGGCGGACGGCGCCCTGGCCGGTGTCCTGGGCGGCTACGAGGGCGGCGGCACGGTCCCGGAGGTCTCGTACAGCGCGGTGATGGGCGACCAGGCCCTCGAGCTCTACCGCGAGGCAGCCGTCTCCGCGGGCTGACCCCCGCGCCCGGCCGTCAGCCGTGCCCGAGGCTGTGCACGGCGTCGGTGTGGAAACGGGTCCGTACCGGTACGGCGGGCAGGGCGCCGAGGTCATCCTCGGACACGGCGTCGTCCCCCGCGGATCCCGCCGGGGCCGCGAACCAGGTCGGCTCGTTGCGCTGGGCGCGGCGGATGCGGTCCACCGCGAAGTGTTCCAGCGGGGGCAGGGCGTCCGGCTCGAACCAGGCCACCTCCAGCGACTCGCTGTCGTTGGCCCGGGCCTCCCCGCCGGTCGCCCGGCAGCGGAAGGTGATGTCCTGGAACTGGCAGACGTCGCCGTTCGGGTAGGTGATCGGCGCGAGCATCTGGACCAGCACCACCCGCTCCGGGACGCAGTGCACGGCCGTCTCCTCGTACACCTCGCGCACCGCCGTCTCCGCGGGCTGCTCCCCCGGCTCCGCTATCCCGCCGACCACGGACCACCGGCCGGTGTCGGAGCGCCGGCCGAGCAGCACCCGCCCCCGGTCGTCGAAGACGATGGCGGTGACCCCGGGCAGCAGGAGCAGCTGGTTCCCGGCGGAGGCGCGGATCGTGCGGATGAACTCAGGTGTGGTCATCCCCCGACCCTACGGCCGCGCGCGGGGATCCGCGTCAGGCCGCCCGGCGGGCCCGGATCCGGCGGACGAGAGTCCAGCCGAGGCCGCCCGCGGCGAGCAGGAGCAGCGCGTACTCGGGCAGCGGTCCGAAGCGGGTGGCCGGGGTCTGTGTGGAGCGCAGCGGGATCTCGGCGACCAGCGCGTCCGCGGTGAACATCTCGGTCCGCCGGACGATCTCCCCGTCGGGGCGGATCACTGCGCTGACACCGCTGGTGACGGGGACGAGCACGGTCCGGCTGTGCTCGACCGCGCGGACCCGGTCCATCGCGAGCTGCTGGTAGGTCATCTGCGACCTGCCGAAGGTGGCGTTGTTGCTCGGCACGGCGATCACCTGCGCACCGTCCTGGACCGTGGAGCGCACGGCGTCGTCGAAGGCGGCCTCGAAGCAGGTGACCATGCCGACCCCGCTGCCCCCCATGTCGAAGACGCCCGGGTCCTTGCCGGGGCCGAAGTCGCGGCGCACCCGGTCCACGTCCGAGCTGAAGAGCCGGACGACGGAGCGCATCGGGATGCGCTCGCCGAAGGGCTGGATCTTGCGCTTGTCGTAGGTGTCGGTGGGGCCCTTGACAGGGTCCCAGAGGATCATCGTGTTGCGCAGCGGGCCGGTCTCCGGGGCCAGTACGGAGCCGATCGCGACCGGCACGCCGATGGCCTTGACCGCATTGTCGATGACGCCGTACGCATCGGGCTGCGTGTACGGGTCGATGTCGGAGGAGTTCTCCGGCCAGACCACGAAGTCGGGCTTCGGGACCCGGCCGGCCTTGACGTCCGCGGCGAGCTGCAGCGTCCGGTTGGCGTGGTTGTCGAGGACCTGTCGGCGCTGGGCGTTGAAGTCGAACCCGGCGCGCGGGACGTTGCCCTGGACGACGGCGGCCACGGCGGTGCCGTCCTCGGGAGCGTCGGACACCAGCGGGCGGGCGGCGAGGGCCGCGCCGATCGGGGCGGCGACGGTGAGGGCCGCGAGGGCCGCGGTGGCCCGGCGGGGGTGGGCCAGGGCGAGGCGCACGGCCTCGTACAGCCCGAATCCGCAGAGCGCGACGGCGAAGGACAGCAGCGGGGTGCCGCCGAGGGCGGCGAGCGGCAGGAGGAACCCGTCCGCCTGGCCGAAGGCGAGCTTGCCCCAGGGGAAGCCGCCGAAGGGGGCTCGGGCACGCAGTGCCTCGCCCGCGATCCAGACGGCCGCGCCCCACAGGGGCCAGACGGGGAGCCTGCTGACGAGGGCGATCCCGAGGCAGGTGAGGCCGATCAGGAGGGCTTCGAGGGTGACGAGGGCGATCCACGGGACCGGGCCGACGCCCTCGCTGGTCCAGACGAGCAGCGGCAGCAGGAAGCCGAGGCCGTGCAGGAAGCCGAGGCCGAAGCCGGCGCGGGCGCGGCGGCCGTGGAGGCAGCCGCCGAGCACGGCGAGGGCGAACGGGGCCAGCCACCACAGCGGGCGGGGCGGGAAGCTCAGGTAGAGCAGCACGCCGGAGCCGGTGGCGAGGACGGCGCGCGCCGCCCAGGAGGCCGCCCACCCCTTCCAGCGGGATGCGGCGGCTTCGGTTCCGGCTTCCGCTTCGGCGGTGCGGCCCGGGTCTCGGGTGATGCTGCTGCTCATTTGGCGGAGTGTACGTCCCCACCCGTCGGGGGCGGGAAAACGGCTCAGCGGGCGAGGGTGCGCAGATGGGCGCGGATGACCCGGACCGCGTTCTCGGCGTCGTCGACGGTGACCGTGAACCGCTTGCCGTCACCGAGCTGCAGCTCCATCCCCTCGCCGCGGCGGACGATGACCGCGGTGCCCTTGTGGGGGCGCCAGCGGTAGCCCCAGCCGCCCCACTGCTGGGGGGTGATCCGGGGGAGGAACTCCGCGGAGGTCACCTCCGCGAGCCGGATCTTCCGGCGCGGCAGTCCGATGTGGCCGCAGCGGACCTCCACGACCTCGGCGTCGACGGTGACGGCGACGTACACGAAGGCGAGCGTGCCGTAGAGGATCAGCAGCCCGACGGCGAGGCAGCCGATCACGGACATGAGCAGCGGCGCGATGCCGGCGGTCCAGGACGAGTCGACGGCGAGCTCGATTCCGAGTGCCAGACAGGCTGCACCGGCCGCGGCGAGCAGCCATTGCGCGCGGTTGGAGGCCCGGCCCGTCCACAGCGGACCTGCGGGGTGAACCGTCATGTGTAGCAGCGTACTCACGTTCCGCATGTGCGCCACTGCCTCCCGCCCGCACGGCCGCGGGCGCGTCGGAGCGCGCCCGACCGGCCTTGACCTCAAGCGAACTCGAGGTCCTACGGTCGCCCGCATGACCACTCACGAGGCAGAACAGCATGCGGTGCAGACCGTTCCGGAGCGCTACCGCACGGCGGTGGTGGCGCACATCATGGTGGCCGACGCGCCCGCCGCACTCTCCTTCTACCGGCGGGCCTTCGGCGCCGTCGAGGACTTCAGGCTCGACCACCCGGAGGGCGGGGTGATGCACGCCGAGATACGGATCGGCGGGGCCGTGCTGATGCTCGGGGACACCTCCGAGGGCCCCTTCACCGCCCCGCCGGAGCTGGGCGGCACCTCGGTCGCGCTGCACGTGTTCGTACCGGACGTGGACGCGCTCGTTCGGACGGCGGTGGCCGAGGGCGCGGAGCTGCTCCAGCCGCCGGCCGACCAGTTCCACGGCGACCGGACCGCGATCCTCCGGGACCCGTTCGGGCATCTGTGGGTGTTCCTGACCCACCTGGAGGACGTGTCCGGGGAGGAGCTCGAGCGATGGATGGCGAGCGCGTAGATCCCGCGCGCCCCGACCGCTTCGCCCGTTCCGGGCGCTTCAGCCTGACAGGAAGCCGACGAGCGCGTCGCGCAGGGCGGGGCGTCGGGCCGTCATGAAGCGAACGCGGCACGCAGCTGTTCGGCGGCCGCTTCGGCAGTTGACCCGATCGGCGCGGCGGACTTCGCGGCGCACGCGCACCTGCTGCGCGCGGCCGGGCTGACGGCCGGCCCCGACCGGGCCCGCACCCTCACCCTCGCGCTGCACGGCGCGATCCCGTATGGGGTGGCCGGGGTGCGGACACCCTCGCCGCCGGCCCGGACGACCTGGAAGACTTGCGCGGTGTACTGGCCTGCGTATGCCCCGAACCGCCCGAGGAGGAACCGTGATCACTCGACTCGACCGCGCCGTGGGCGCCGTTCTGGGCTCGGCCGTCGGTGACGCGCTCGGCGCGCCCTACGAGTTCGGGCCCGCCGGGGAGTTGACCGCGCGCGGCAAGGAGATGCGCGGGGGCGGCGGCTGGGATCCGGGCGAGGCGACCGACGACACGCAGATGGCGGTCCTGGTCGGCGAGTCCCTGCTGGAGCACGGCGGTCTCGAACTCCCCGACATCTTCGGGCGGTTCCAGCGCTGGGCGGCCGGCGCACCCAAGGACATCGGGCTCCAGACGGAGGACGTGCTGACCAACGGCGAGGCCTGGGACCTGGCCGCCGCCCTGCACTTCCAGATCAACGCGCGGGCGGCGGGCAACGGTTCCCTGATGCGGGCCTCCACCTCGGCGGTGTACTTCGCCGCCGCGGGGCGCGAGGCGACGATGGACGCCGCCCGGCGGATCGCCGCGTTGACGCACGGCGACCGGGCGGCCTGGGAGGGCACGGCCGTACTGCACGAGCTCGTACGGGTGACTCTCGACGGGGGCGATCCGCTGGCCGCCCTCCCCGAGGCGCTCGGCGCGGTGCACCCGGACCACCGCGAGCGGTACCGGACCGTACTCGGCCCCGACTGGCATCCGGGACTGGCCACCGAGTTCAACGGGGCCGTGTGGCCCTGCCTGGGCTCGGCGGTGTGGGCGCTGCGGACGACCACCGGGTTCGCCGAGGCCGTACGGGCCGCCGTGGACCTGGGCGGGGACACCGACACGGTGGCGGCGGTCACCGGCACCCTGGCCGGGGCCCGCTACGGGCAGGCGGCGATCCCGCGGCAGTGGACCGCTCCGCTGCACGTGCCGCTGCCCGGGTTCGGGGACCGGGTGCTGGACGCGGACGGGCTGCGCACGCTCGCTCAGTCGCTCGCAGAGCGGACGTAGCGCTCGGGGAGAAGATCCGCCACGGGCACGGCCCGCAGGACGCCGCCGGACCGGAGGATCACCCGCAGCCGGGGGTGGAGGTCGAGGAGCACCCGGCGGCAGCGGCCGCACGGCGGGAGCACCCCTCGGTCGCGGTCCCCGACCGCGACGATCGTGTCGAGCTCGCGGATGCCCTGCGCGACGGCCGCGCCGAGGACGACGAGCTCGGCGCAGGGGCCTCCGGTGAAGTGGTACGCGTTCACGCCTTCGACGGTCCGGCCGTCACGGGCGCGGGCCACCGCCGCCACGGGTGTGCTCCTCGCCGCGGCAGCGGTTCCGGGCCAGATCGGTGGCGGCCGCGACGAGGGCGAGGTCCTGCGGGGTCATCGCCCGACGGCCGCGCCCGCTCCCGCGCCGGCGAGCAGCCGCCCTTCGGCGTACCCGAGCGCGGCGGCGGGGAGCGTCCCCTCCTGCCCGCTGAGCAGGACGGTCAGGGTTCCGGTACGGGGCAGGCCCGGCTCGGGGAGGGCGCCGAGGCGGCGCAGCGCCTGTACGGCGACGGGCTCGGCGGAGCCGTGGAAGCGGAGGTCGGCGCCGCCGGTCCGCTCGGCCAGGGCGGCCCGGATGGGCGCGTCGACGAGCTCGTAGTGCGTGCAGCCGAGGACGATGTCGGTGACGTCGGCCGGGGTCAGCGCGGCGGCTGCGGCGACGGCCGCGGCGACGGCGGTGTCGTCCCCCGCCTCGACGGCGTCGGCGAGTCCCGGGCAGGGCACCTCGGTGACACGGGCCCCGGCGGCGAAGTCGCGGATCAGCCCGCGTTGGTAGGGGCTGCCGGTGGTGGCGGGGGTGGCCCAGATGGCCATGCGCCCGCCCGCGGCGGCGGCGGGCTTGATCGCCGGCACGGTCCCGATCACCGGGATCCCGGGCTCGAGCTCGGCCCGGAGGGTCGGCAGGGCATGCACGCTGGCGGTGTTGCAGGCCACGATCAGCGCGTCCGGCCGGTGCCCGGCGGCGGCCCGGGCGACGCCGAGGGCCCGCCCGGTCAGATCAGCGGGGGTACGCGGCCCCCAGGGCATGCCGACGGGGTCTGAGGAGAGGACCAGATCGACGTCGGGCCGCAGCCGCCGCATCGCGGCGGCCGCCGCGAGGAGGCCGATTCCGGAGTCCATGAGGGCGATCTTCACCTGGTCACCTTAATCGACGCACCCCCCGAACGCCCCAAACGCGGGGACCCAGCCACCCAAAGCCGACCGGGCGGGGGGCAGGGGCGGAGCCGCGGGGGCCCGCCGACCGGGGGCGGCTGGCACGGCGGGATCGGCGGGGCGGGGGTCGGGCGGGCGGGGCGGCGGACGAGACGGGGGCGGGGCCGCGGGGCCCGCTGACCGGAGAGGCCCGGCACGGCGGGATCTGAGCGGCTGCGGCCGCACCCGCGGAATCGACGTGCTCGTCGGGGACCAGCGGGAAGGACGCCCCTGGACGCGGGACTGCCTTCCAGCGGGGGCGGGGCAGCCTGTCGAGTCGGCGCCGGAAGAGTCCATCGGGAGTTCGGGTGGCGGGGGCCGTGTACTCGGGGCCGGTGGAGTGTCCGGGGGCGGGCCGGGCAGTCAAGGGTGGAGCGCAGCGACATCGCGAAGCGACGCGACGAAGGAGCGCCCTTGACGGCCCGGACCGACACGGAAGGAC